>JAAYOJ010000074.1 GCA_012520405.1 Peptococcaceae bacterium | reverse complement strand
TATTTATTGCATCAAAACAAAAGCCTATGAGCCCCTAGAGAAAATTTCACTCAAAGATAAATTGCTTATTACCTGGAAATCACTCGGTACCTTGTTTTTACCTGTACTCATGCTGGGTGGAATATACAGCGGAATATTCACCCCGACGGAAGCGGCAGGCGTCTCTGTCGTTTACGGCATTTTGTTCTCCGTAATTACCAGAAGGGTGTCCCCAAAAGATATGATAGATCTGATCTCCAGCTCCACTAAAACCGTGGCCATGGTTGCCTTGCTTGTTGCGGCCGGCATGACACTTTCCAACGTCACGGCGATGCTCCAAATCCCTCAATCCGCTATGCAATGGGTTGCGAGTACCGGCTGGTCAGGTGCATCAATCGTAGCAGCATCCCTGGTGATAGTTTTTATTCTCGGCATGTTCCTTGATGCCGGAGCAATTACTATTTTGACCATACCTATTCTATACCCGATTATCGTAGCTACAGGTTTTGATTTTATCTGGTATTCCATAATCTTTGTTCTCTGTACGGAAATCGGACTTATTACCCCCCCTGTAGGTATGAACTGCTTTGTTCTACAACAAATCTCCGGTTTGGATTTGTTAGAGGTTGTCAAAGGCTCCTTACCATTCCTTCTTATATTACTGCTTTGCCTGTTTTTGGTGGCCTTCATTCCGGAACTCGCCTTATGGCTGCCAAGTACCATGTAAGCAGCATGAATTTAACCTAAAGGTTCCCTGTCGGCCACTTTCATTCCAGGGCTGAAAAATTCGAACGAGTCTCCGAATTTCGAAGACTCGTTCTTTATTAAATCTTTTTATGAATTATAAGCAGACTGTGTTCTTGTCTCCTACGGTAATAAAGCACTTCCCGCCATATTGGCCAACATCGATATAGGCTGGGCATACACGCCGAAAACAAGAAGAGCGAGCATAGTTAAAAACAAGGTGCATTTTGCTCCCAACGGAACAGTTACCGGTTCTTTGTCCAGGGGCTTAACCATATACATGACTTTGGTAACTCGCAGATAGTAATAGACCGAGATCATGCTCATGACCAAGCCAATAATAACCAGCCAGAGATAGCCCTGGGTAACAATGGATTTAAACAAATAAAGTTTACCTACAAATCCAGCCAGCGGTGGAATGCCGGCCATGGAAAGCATACTAATAGTCAGAACCGCGGCCATAAAGGGAGAACGCTGCGCTAAACCGGCGTAATCTTTGATTTCATCACTGCCGGTCTGGGCTGAGAAAGTCATAACCACAGCAAAAGCAGCGATTGTTGATAAAACATAAACCAAGGAGTAAAAGGACAAGGCTGTAACTCCGGCCGTATTGAGCGCCAAGATACCGGTTATGATATACCCCGCCTGCCCGATACTGGAATAGGCCAACATTCTTTTAATATTGGTCTGCGGTATGGCAACCAGATTTCCTATAATCATACTTAAGGCAGCTAAAACTGCGACTAAGAACTGCCAATGAGTGCTGTAATCAGGCAAAGCTACCAGCAGGATTCTGGCCAAAACCGCGAAGCAAGCCGCTTTTGATCCCGTAGCCAGAAAAGTTGTTACCGGCGTAGGTGCCCCTTCATAGACATCAGGAGTCCACATTTGAAACGGAATTAGAGAGATCTTAAATCCAAGCCCGGCTAATATGAAGAGTAGCCCCAAAATCAGTGCAGGCGACAAAGCACTCAGGTCTTGAACTTTTCCGGCAATTTCTGCTATAACCGTTGTTCCGGTCATACCATAAACCAGACTTAGCCCGTAAAGGAATACGGCTGAGGACACGGCACCAAGAATCAAGTACTTTATGCCAGCCTCGGCAGATTTTTGATCCGTTTTATAGCCGGCTAAGATGTAGAAGGAGATGGCCATGGTTTCCAAGGCAATATACAAAGTCAACATATCTGCGGCTGAAGCCAGGACCATCATACCTAACAAGGCCACAACCGTTATTATATAAAACTCGTAATTGCCGTTCATTTTTTTGACGTACATGGTAGAGGACAGAACTACTAAAACGGCTGCTATTAAGAATAACTGCTTGAAGAATACAGCAAAGTCATCTACTGCAAAAGTATTGAAAGCAACAGTCTTATTCAGTCCATAATACTGGAAGCTAAAAACCAAGATCGCAATTAAACCGAGAGCCAGAACATAACCAAGAGCGTGCCGTTTTTCTTTGGGAACCAGCAATCCAACCAACAGCACCAAAACTGCCAGCAAGGCGGTTGCAATTTCCGGCATAAGATAAGTCAAATTTATATCCATTACAGGCTCCCTCCTATCTGGGATCCGGCCGACAGGAGCTTAGCTGCAATCGGCTGAATTCCTGAATTCACCATATCCATTAATAAGGAGGGGAATAAACCGAAGATAACAGCGAAGGCAACCAATACGGCAATCGGAAGTAATGAGAATCCTTTGATATCTTCTACATAGTCCCATTGTTCCTTACGCGGGCCAAACAGGACATTGGCTGCCATACGCAGCACGTAAACCGCGCCGATGACGATACCGGTAAGAACAATGAAGGCCGGTATTCTTGTAATCGGCGAGTCAAAGGCCCCGATAAAAATCGTAACTTCAGGAACAAAGGTTAACAGTCCAGGCAGACCGGCCGAAGCCATGGCAGCTACCAGGAAAGCACCGGCTAGGCGCGGCATCTGGTGAGCCAGACCGCCCAGATCAGGGATATATCTGGTTTTAGTTATACCGTAAATATACCCGATAATAGAGAAGAATAAAGCCGCCATAATACCATGACCAAACATATTGGCCACAGCGCCGTTTAAACCAACAAGGCTTAAGGAAGCTATACCTATGAGCACAAAGCCCATATGGCTGACGCTTGAATACCCGACCACATATTTCATGTCTTTTTGAGCCAGCGAAATCAGAGCTGTATAAACAACATTACCGATAGCCAGCACTGCAATGACCGGAGCCCAGAATTTAGCACCTACGGGGAATAGAAAAATTCCGATCCGGATTAGACCATAACCCCCTATCTTTTTTAGAACACCGGCATGAATCATGGAAACAGCAGTCGGTGCCCCGGCGTAGCCGTCCGGTGACCAGGAATGGAAAGGAAACATCGAGATCAGGGAAAGGAAACCCAAAGCCATTAAACCAAAAATAGCTATTTGCAAATTAGGAGCAAAATTCAGAGTAGCCAGAGTAGCAAGATCAAAGGTCAATACTCCCAGCATTTCCCCGGCCAGCATGTACATCCAGATTAGGCCGGCCAGCAGAAAAGCGCTCCCGATAAGTAGATAAATGGTTAGTTTCATACCGGCATATTCTTTACCGATATCTTTTCTGGTTTTGCTGCCACTACCCCAGATAATAACCATGAGGTAAATGGGGATGATAACCACTTCATAAAACAGGAAGAAAATAAAGAGATCGGTCGCCAAGAAGGTGCCCATAACACCGGTGATCAGAATAAGCAGAAGAATGTAGAATTCCTTTGCTCTTGTTTCCACGCTCCAGGAACGGGAATAAACCGCACAAAAGCCAATTACACTGGTTAACAAAACCAAGGGAAGGCTAAAGCCGTCAACCCCTAAACCATAAGTTATTCCCAAATCTTTAACCCAGGGAATGCTTTCCGTAAAAGCATATCCCCCTGTCGCCATATGCTGGGTGTAATAAAGGTAATAAATCCAAATGGTCAAAACCAAGGGAATAAAGGTTGTTATCCCGGCGATCCCTTTGATTATGCTGGATTTTTCTTTGGGAACAAAAATACTAATTATAGCTCCCAGAAGCGGTAGCAGAAGAATCGTGGTTAATACCGGAAAATTCATTATTTAGCACCTCCCATCAAGCCAATGGCCGGGGAATGAACACCGGTAAAACTAAGCAGCAGAAGCATGAGCACAATACCCATAAAGAAGATCAAGGCATAATGCTGCAGCTGTCCTGTCTGTACTTTACGCATAACCGCACCGCCCCATTGGGCCATTTTTCCAAAACCGTTTACAATGCCATCTATCACATATATATCGAATTTCCACAGCAACCATCCGCATTTATCGATGATATTGTGAATAATCCATAAATAAAATTCGTCAATATAGTATTTGTTATAAGAAAGTTTATACAAGAAGGGAACCCTTTCGATAACAGCCTGGGGCGAGAAAGATTTTTTCCAGTAGAACAAAGCCGCCAAGCCTATACCAAAGAGGGCTAATAATGTTGACAAAATAATCAGCAGCCAATTAGCCTCCATGACCTGGAATTCACCGAGCCGCACAAAATAACCGAAAGCCTGTCCTTCTCCCAGTCCGGGCCAACCAACCCAGCCGCTGATTATGGAGAAAATGCCTAGAATGATAAGAGGAACTGTCATTACCTTCGGGGCTTCATGAGGCTGAACTTCTTTACTGCGAAGTTCGCCATGGAAGCAAATAAAGAACATTCTAAACATATAAAAGGCAGTCAGAAAAGCTGTCAACGCAGCCATTAGGAATAAAACCGTGTAGGCCACCGGGAATGGCCCATGAGCATGGCCGGAAAGACTGGAGGCGGCAAAGGTAACTTCCATAATAAGATCTTTACTAAAGAAGCCTGCAAAGGGGAATATTCCTGCTATAGCCAGACAGCCAATTAAAAAGGTCCAGTAAGTAACCGGCATGTATTTCCTTAAACCACCATACTTCCAGATGCTGGCTTCATTATGCATAGCATGCAGTACACAGCCTGCTCCCAGGAATAGCAGTGCTTTAAAGAAAGCATGCGTCATGAGATGGAACATACTGGCGGTCAGACTGGCTGCTCCCAGCGCTAACATCATATACCCAAGCTGGGATATAGTAGAATAAGCCAGGATTTTTTTCATTTCGGTTTGAGTTATAGCAATAGTGGCGGCAAATAAAGCCGTAAAGGCCCCGATAATAGCCACGAATAAAAGGGCCGAAGGAAGAGTAATAAACAGAGTCAAAATTCTGCCTACCAAATATACACCGGCCACAACCATGGTAGCGGCATGGATCAAAGCACTGACCGGAGTTGGGCCTTCCATAGCATCCGGCAGCCAAACGTGGAATGGAAACTGACCTGACTTGGCCATAGGCCCCAGGAACAAAATAATAGCAATAACCGTCAGTCCTACAGCAGTCAAGCCTGTATACTGCGTAAAGTTAGGAATCATAACACTTAACTGCTGCAGATCAAGAGTCCCAAAGTTAATCTGCAACAAGATAATTCCCAACAATAAACCAAAATCTCCTGCCCTACAGGTAATAAAGGCCTTTTTAGCCGCTGCGGAAGCCGATATCTTTCCATACCAGAAGCCGATCAGAAGGTAGGAACATAGGCCAACCAATTCCCAAAAAACAAACATAATGAGCAGGTTAGGCGCTATTACCAGCCCGAGCATAGATGCGGCAAACAGGGAAACATAGGCAAAAAATCGCGCCAATCCAGGGTCTCCGCGCATATAGCCCAGAGAATAGATTTGGACTAAAGATGTGATGAAGGTAACTACCAACAGCATCATAACCGAAATGTTATCGATCAGAGTGCCAACCTCAATACTTAAACCCGGCATGCTAAACCAGGTAACAACAGCCTTATAAGGATGTTCAAGAAAAGTATCACCTTGCCCGATTAGCTCGATACCGAGAATTACGGAGAGCACAAAAGAAATCAGAATAGCCCCTATAGAAATGCTAGCACTGAGTTTAATCATCTTTTTGGTAAAGAGAGTGATTATCCCAAAGGCCAGAGCCGGTAACAAAGGAATTAACCAGGCATTATTAAGAGCAAAATCAAACATTGTAGTATTTTACACCTGCCTTCTACTAAAGATTAGGCTACCATTTAAGCCAATCAAAATCTTGAACATCCGTTGACGTTCTCTGGCGGTAAATGGAAATAATAAGCGCCAGCCCTACAGCTACTTCCGCTGCAGCTAACGCAATTACAAAGATAGCAAAAACATGGCCGGTGAGCAAAGCCTCTGCAGCCGTATACCGGTTAAAAGCAATAAGATTGATGTTAACCGATGTAAACATAATTTCAATACCCATTAAAACGGCGATCACATTTTTTTTAGCTAGAACAGCAAACAGCCCGATAAAGAAAAGCGTTCCGCTTAAGATTAGAAAATGTTCGAGCCCGATAGTTAAAAACTTATCCATAAAAATATCGATCATGAGGATTTTTTCACCCCTTTCACGATTACAATTGCCCCAACCATAGCAGTTAGCAAAAGAACCGCCGTGACTTCAAAGCCGACAACATATTTGGTCAACATTAAATCACCAATAGCTTTGGCGGTAGTTTCCGGTGGAGCAATATTTGAGAAAGGCCATACGGTTTTTATTACCGTTACGGCATTGATTACAATAAATAAAAGTATGAGAACAGCAGCGGGAATTGCATTTTGGGAAAAAGGGTTGGTTTTACGAGGTTCCCCTTTCATGGTAAACATAATACCGAATACAATAAAAACGGTAATCGCCCCGGCATAAACTAAGACCTGAACTGCTGCTAAAAAGTCAGCGTGCAGCAGAATATAAACAGCAGCCACACCTATAAATGAAATCAGCATTAACAAGGCACTATGAAAAATATTCTTACTGATAACCATCATCAAAGCCGATCCTAGTGTTACGAAGGCAATTATATAAAACATCACAGCCATCGTCATTTAGGCCTCACTCCCTTCCTCCCGGTTCTCCTGGGCAGTTGGCTCATATTCATAAAGCACTCTGTCCAAGTCTTGACGGAAATAGACCGTGTTTTCAAATTCCTGCGTAGTATATAAAGCACCCTGAGGGCAAGCCTCTACACAAAATCCACAGTAGAGACAACTAGCCATATTCATTCTATATTTGCTAAGTTTACGCTTGTTATTCTCATCTCTAAAGGTATCAATAGATATAATGTCATTCGGACAAGCTTTAACGCAAAGACCGCAGGCCGTGCATTTTTCCGGTGTAAGATTAAAGGAACCGCGGAAACGCTTAGGCAATACCGGCCTTTCTTCAGGGTATTGCTGAGTAATCTTCTTTTCAAAAAAATGCCTGATAGTTATTGATAACCCTTTTAAAAGCCCTGTTCCGTACATAATTTCACCACCTTACCCTGTAATTGCCTGGAAGACATAAAGGCCTATACTAGTCAAGAAAATGTTTAATAAAGAAACCGGAATCAAAACTTTCCAGCCAAAATGCATTAGGTTTTCAATCCTAACTCTGGGGAAAGTCCATCTCATCCACATAAAGAGGAAAATCATAAAGTATATTTTAAGCATCATCCAGACAAAACCTGGAATAAAGGTTAAACCAAACAGGGGGTTCCAGCCTCCCAAAAACATAATCGAGGCAATGGCCGAAACAGCAACCAGGTGTGCATATTCGGCAACCATAAACAGGGAATAGCGTATTCCTGAATACTCAAGAAAATAACCTGCTACCAATTCCTGTTCTCCTTCGGATAAATCCAACGGAGCCCGGTTGGTTTCGGCTATGGACGAAATAAAGTAACATAGAAAGGCCAAAATCTGAGGAAATACAAACCAGACATTTCTCTGGGCGTCGTTAATATCCGATAAATTAAGTGAACCGGTCAGCATAACAACTCCCAGCAAGGAGAAAGCCATTGGAATTTCATAGCTAATCATCTGAGCTGCGGTTCTCATTCCGCCCAGAAGCGAGTACTTGTTATTGGAACCAAAACCGGCCATGATAAAAGCTATGGTGCCGGTAGAACCGATAGCAATAAAATAGAAGATACCAATATTTAAGTCTTCCAGTACTAACCCTTTACCCAGCGGAATAACCGCCCAGGCCAGAATAGCAGTAATGAAAGCGCAAATACTGGCCGTTTTAAATACCGGTAAATCCGCTGCCTTGGGTATAATATCTTCCTTGGCCAGCATTTTTACAATATCCACCGGGAACTGAAAAAAACCTGCAGGTCCCAAGCGATTAGGGCCGCGGCGCATGGCATAAAAAGCACTGAATTTACGTTCCAACCAAACCAGAACAATCAAATTACAACAGACAAAGACTATAACAATCAAAACCAGAATTATCTTGATAAAAATTTCCGCAGCTAAAGCTGGCACTCCTATCCCAGCGGTCAGCCAATTTCTAAAAATATCGACCCAAACAAGAAAAATATCCATGTTTTCCTCCATTATCCCATCCTTGTTTTTTGTCCGCTAACGATCAATTTCACCTAAAATAATATCCAAAGAGGCAAAAGCAACAACCGCATCCTGCAGGTGCAGTCCTTTAGCCATTTCCTCGAAAATAGCCACGTTAGTAAAACAAGGAGAATAAATTCTTAAGCGATATGGTTTATTAGATCCGTCACTCACAATATGAAAGCCAAAGTGCCCTTTGGAATGCTCAATCCGGTAAAATACTTCACCGGCAGGAGGCTTGATCACTTTAGGAACCTTAGCCATCACAGGGCCTTCAGGAATATCCCGATAAGCCTGTTCTAAAATTTTAACGCTTTCCGCCATTTCATCTAAACGTACCATATAGCGGTCAAAAGTATCACCATTTTTTCTCACGGGGACATTGAACTTAAACCGGTCGTATATTCCATAAGGCTCATCCCGGCGCATATCATAATCAATCCCCGAAGCCCTGGCTATAGGACCGGAGATGCCATAATCTAAAGCCGTCTCGGCTGAAAGAGGAGCAACACCTATAGTTCTGGCTTGGAATATTTCATTACCGGTCAAAATCCCGTGATATTCCTCAAGGGCTTTGGGCATGATATCTAAAAATTTACGCAGAGCAGGCATAAATTCTTCGTTTAAATCAGCAGCAACTCCGCCTATTCTCATATAATTGGGCATCATCCTATTTCCGGCTGCCATCTCAAACAGGTCAAGGACGGTATCCCTTTCTCGGAAGCCATAGGTCCAGGGGGTAAATCCACCCATATCTAAAGCCATGGAAGCCCAGAAAACAAGGTGGCTGGCAATACGCTGCAGTTCACACATAATTACTCTGATATACTGGGCTCTTTCCGGTATCTGGTCGGCTATGCCCATTAGTTCTTCCACTGCCTGTACATAAGCGCTCTCATTCAGCATACCCGATACATAATCTAAACGCCCGTTGTAAGGTATAAACTGAGTATAGGTCCGAGATTCAGCCAGTTTTTCTATCCCGCGGTGCAGGTAACCTAAATGGTTGACACATTTAGTTATGTATTCACCATCCAAGGTGAATACTGCCCGGAAAACACCATGGGTACTGGGATGATGAGGCCCAAAGTTAATTTCCATTTCCTGAGTTCTAACTAACTCTTGTTTCAGTGTCATGTCTTACACCTCAAATCCGTTTGTGAACCGGTGTTATCTTCGTGTTCATAATTAAAATCTTTGCGTAAAGGATGTCCGACAAAATCATCCGGCAAAAGTATTCTGCGCAAGTCAGGATGATCCGTAAAAATGATTCCCATCAGATCATATACTTCTCTTTCCTGCACCTGGGCAGCTTTCCAGATTGAACTAACAGATGGAACCCAACAAGGTTCTTCTTTACTTATCTCAACTTTCACCGTTAAATAGTGCTTATACTTCATGGAAGTCAAATGGTATACCACCGTAAAGTTCTCCGGATAGTCTACCGAACTAAGGTTCATTAGATAATCGAATTGATATTGTTCATTATCTCTTAATTCCTTCATGGTTTGAGGCAATTGGGACCGGGGAACTTTGATAGATCGCCCGGTATTATCTTCAAAAACTTGAACCTCAACACCAATTTTCTTTTGCAGCAGTTCAACCAGTGCTTGGCGATCAACACTTTTATCCATTGCTTTCCAACTTCTCCTTATATTTCTCGGCAAAAGCCTTAGGGTTTGCTACTTTTTTGCGTAATTGCAACAGCCCGTAGAACAGAGCTTCCGGCCGGGGAGGACAACCCGGAACATAGACATCTACCGGTAGAAAAGTATCAGCGCCTTTGACTACACTGTACGAATCTTTAAACGGACCACCGCTTATAGCACAGCTGCCCATAGCCATAACATATTTAGGCTCAGCCATTTGCTCGTATAACCTTAAGACCAGCGGTTCCATTTTTTTAGTAACCGTGCCGGCCACAATCATCAGGTCGCACTGCCGTGGGGTAGGTCTGAAAACTTCAGATCCAAAACGAGCAATATCATAACGAGCATCGCCTGCGGCCATCATCTCAAAAGCACAGCAGGCCAAACCAAAAGACAGCGGCCAAAATGAACGGGAACGGCACCAGTTTAAAACCGCTTCCACAGTACTCATAATAATTCCTTCGGGGACCACAATGTCTTTCCCGTCTTTCTTAACGTTAGCCATATTTAAGCTATCCACTCCAATGCCCCCTCCTTCCAAGCGTAGACAAAACCAATAATGAGGATGGCCACAAAAATTAACATTTCAATAATTCCGAACAAACCTAAATCTTTAAACAAGACGGCCCAAGGATAAAGAAAAACTGTTTCCACATCAAAAATTAAGAAAACCAGTGCATACATAAAATAGCTTATTTTAAATCTGATCCACGTATCCCCTTTAGTATCGAGCCCGCATTCATAAGTTAAGTTTTTAGCATAAGTAGGGTGATAGGGACTAATAAGCCTCTGTATCCAGAGTAGGATTACCGGAAAAATTATTCCCCAGACCAGGACTACAAATACTCCGGCATAATTAATGAGCATT
>JAAYOJ010000126.1 GCA_012520405.1 Peptococcaceae bacterium | reverse complement strand
TGAACAATGCATTATATATTTTGTAAGCATTTTTTTGTATTTTTGGGATTAATTATAATTAAGATTATAGCACTAATTTCCTATTCGTTCCATATAATAATTTACTTATTGGCCCTATAGTATAGGACCAATGGTTAAAATATTACTACCCCAATAAAAAATAACGGTACCGTTTGGTCCGTTATTTTAACTCTATAGTGCCTGTAAACATAGATTATAAAAAAGGGTTAAGGAAGGTGAGATTATGTACGCCTATCATTTTCCTTACAGTATGACGGCGGCCATTCTGTCCATAATTTTTTTTATCCTGTTTATCCTCGGCTATATATTTCTATAAATTCTATCTATACGCATTCAATAAGCATGGAGTACCTCAAAATATTATAGAATATATCTAAATATTATTGTCACTTTATATTACTTTATATTATTGTATATTATTGTCGCTTTCCAGGTAGGAGCCTATTTGCCTGTATTTCTCGTATCTGCGGCCGGTTAGCTCCTCGCCTTGGGTTATCATGCTTTTAAAAGGTACCTGTAGCAGGCAGTCTCTAATAGAGGCTGCCATTTTGTCCGGGTCATGGTGGGCACCTCCCGGAGACTCGGGTATAATTTTATCTATCAAACCCAGAGCTAAAAGGTCCTGAGCGGTGATTTTCATCTTTTGGGCGGCTTCTTGGGCCCGTTTAGCATCTTTCCATAAAATACTGGCAAAGCCTTCCGGCGAGAGTATGGCGTAAACTGAATGCTCCAACATCCAAATTTCATCGGCCACCGATAAGGCTAAAGCACCGCCACTGCCCCCTTCGCCGATAACTATGGATATCACAGGCACCCGCAAATTAATCATGTCCATAAGATTCCTGGCGATTGCCTCTCCCTGGCCTCTTTCTTCAGCTCCGGCCCCGGGATCGGCCCCAGGAGTATCTACAAAACAAATTACCGGCCGCTGGAATTTCTCTGCTTGTTTCATTAGTCTTAAAGCCTTGCGAAAGCCTTCAGGTTTTGGCATGCCGAAATTCCTTTTAACATTTTCTTTGATGTCCCGACCCTTTTGTTGACCGATGACAGTGACGGGCAAATCCCCCAGCCGGGCTATCCCGCCCACAATACTCGGATCATCAGCAAAATTACGATCACCGTGAAGCTCTATAAAACCATCAAATATTTTTTCAATATAATCCAGGGTGGTGGGGCGTTCTACCAGCCGGGAGAGAGCAAGCTTATCCATAGGGCTTAAATTGCGGATAAGATCAGCTTTCATCTTTTCCAGCTTGGCCTCCAGAATGCTGATTTCTTCTCCAAAATCCGTTTTCTTCTCCAGGGCTAATTTTTGCAGTTCTTCTATTTTGTTTTTCAAATCGTTGATGTCTTTCTCTCGTTCTAACATCGGCACACTCCTAAGGCCTTGAATGAAATCTTAATAATCGAGACAGGGTAAGTTTAAGATTATCTCTGGGAACTATTTTATCTATAAACCCGTGTTCCAGTAGGAATTCTGCTTTTTGAAAACCGTCAGGCAATTTTTGCCTGATGGTTTGTTCCCCGACCCTTTTCCCGGCAAAGCCGATAAGAGCGCCGGGTTCGGCCAGGATTATGTCTCCCAGCATGGCAAAACTGGCCGTAACTCCACCGGTCGTGGGATCGGTGAGTACGGAGATATAAAGTCCGCCTGCTTGGTCATGCCTGGCTGCGGCCGCCGAAGTTTTAGCCATCTGCATGAGCGAAAACATGCCTTCTTGCATTCGGGCTCCGCCCGAGGCGGTAAAGATAATAATGGGCCGTTTTTTGGAGGTCGCATATTCAAAAGCCCTGGCGATCTTTTCTCCTACCACGGAACCCATGCTGCCCATAATAAAGCTGCTGTCCATGACTGCCATAACGGCATTATGACCATGAATTTTGCCGTATCCGGTAACCACGGCTTCCTTGAGGCCTGTTTTTTCTCTGTCGGCAGCAAGTTTTTGTTCATAGCCCTCAAATTCCAAGGGATTAAGGGTTATGAGATCGGCGTTTATCTCCACAAAAGTCCCCGTATCCATAATAAGTTCTATTCTTTCCCTGGCACTCAGGCGGTAGCGGTAGCCGCAATTTTCGCAGACCTTATGGTTTTTGCTGTGATCCTTGGTGTAAATGGTAGCGCTGCATTTTTCACATTTAAGCCAAAGCCCATTGGGAATAGCCGGCCCTTGAGAAGCTTGTGGTTGGGCTTCCTGCTGGGTTTGGGCCGTGGTACTGTTTGGGGCCTGTGTATTTTGTTGTACAACAAGATAGCGTGGTTTTTTGAAAACCTTATTTATTCTAATCATTATGCACCAATCTTTTAAGTTCTCTATTATTTTAAAATTTAACTATTTAGGAATTTAACCTTTTAGAAGCTCTGTTATTTAGGATTTTATTTAAGATTTAATTCTTTTAGGACAAAAGAGGTATCGAAGTGACCATCTATATAATTATCGTTATTTAGGATCTGAAACAGGAAATCTATATTGGTATCTATGCCTTCTATTACCAACTCACTGAGAGCCCGCTGCATTTTGGCCAGAGCTTCATCTCTGTTTGCCCCCCAGGCTATTAGTTTTGCCAGCATGGAATCATAAAGGGGCGGGATTTCATAACCGTGATATAGGGCGCTGTCTAAACGCACTCCATTACCCCCCGGCCATAGAAGTACACTCACTTTTCCGGGTGAAGGCTTAAAACCAAGGGCGGGATTTTCAGCATTGATCCGGCATTCAATAGCGTGCCCTTTAAGCTTAATATCTTCCTGGGTTAGATTAAGCCTTTGGCCGGCGGCTATTTTAATTTGTTCCTGCACGATATCAAGGCCTGTAACCATCTCCGTTACCGGATGCTCAACTTGGATCCGGGTATTCATCTCCATAAAGTAAAAAGCACCCTTTTTATCTACTAAAAACTCCACCGTGCCTGCGTTCTTGTAGCCTACTGCTTTAGCTGCCAAAACAGCGGCATTCCCTATTTCTGTTCTTAATTCGGGGGACAAAATCACAGATGGAGCTTCTTCAATAACTTTTTGATTGCGCCTTTGGATAGAACAATCCCTTTCCCCTAAATGAATAATATGGCCATAATGGTCGGCTAAGATTTGAAATTCTATATGCCTTGGTTCCTCAAGGTATTTTTCCATATAAACCGTATCATCACCAAAAGCAGCCCCCGCTTCTGACCTGGCTGTATCATAAGCTATTTGTAGTTCATCCCTGCTTTTTACAATCCTTATACCTCTGCCTCCGCCGCCCGCAGCTGCTTTTATCATAACGGGATAACCAAGCTCTTCGGCGATTTGGGCCGCATGAGCATAGTTTTTAAGCCCTCCGTTAACTCCGGGCACAACAGGAATGCCGGCTTCCAGCATAATCTGCCTGGCCCGGGCCTTATCACCCATAGTCTCTATAACTTCCGGATCCGGCCCAATAAAGGCAATATGGCATTCCCTGCACATTTCGGCGAATTTGCTGTTTTCAGCCAGGAAGCCAAATCCCGGATGAATGGCCTCCGCCTTGGTAAGCACAGTGGCACTGATTATATTTTCTTCATTAAGGTAACTATGCTTAGCCTTGGCCGGGCCTATACAGACCGCTTCATCAGCCAAATCCACATGCAGGGCGTTCCGATCTGCTTCCGAATACACGGCTACGGTTTGGATCCCCATTTCTCGGCAGGCTCTAATTATTCTGACCGCGATCTCACCGCGATTGGCTACAAGAATTTTGTTAAACAAAATTTCACCTACTTAATAAAGAACATAATTTCGGTTTCTACAGCCTTCTGGCCCTCTACGGAAGCTATCGCTTTGCCTATGCCGGCCGGGCCTTTCATTTTTATAATTTCGACTTCGAGTTTAAGAACATCTCCAGGGACCACTTTTCTTCTGATTCGGCATTTGTCAATACCGGTAAAATAAGCAATCTTACCCTGAAATTGGGGCATTTTAAGAATGGCAACCGCACCCGCCTGGGCCAGGGCTTCGATAATTAATACCGCCGGCATTACAGGTTCCTGAGGAAAATGCCCTTGAAAAAAGTTTTCATTTCCGGATACATTTTTATAAGCGACAACCCTTTTTCCCTCTTCCAATTCCTCCACTTTGTCAATGAGGAGAAAAGGATAGCGATGGGGTAGGAT
>JAAYOJ010000057.1 GCA_012520405.1 Peptococcaceae bacterium | reverse complement strand
TTCTTAATTTTTGGCTTATCTTAGGCCCTGCCAGAGATTCCGGAGAATTTTCCGGAGTAACTATCGAAAGTTTTACCTTATGGCGTATCCCCCTTTGCCGGAAATACTGATCTATGAGCAGCATAATTTCATAGGGCCCAGGCGGACATTTATAGGGCAGGCTGGATATAAATAGCACTATTTTCCCGGCAGAAAACTCCTTTAATTGTTGATTCACTTTAACAACATCTTGAAAATCATAAACATTGAAAGCATTTTCCCTAAATCCGGGTACGGTATCAAGATTATATTCTACACCCAAAGAAATTATCAGGTAGTCATATTCTAAATCATGCTTGTCTGTAATAACCCTATGCCCGGCCAGATCAAATTCCATAACTTCACAATGTCTAAATTCAATTCTTTTATTTTCTAAGGTTTTTAGTCTCTTGGTTATCTGATCCGGCTGTCTTTCCCCGATTAGAACCTTCGGATAGGAAGAAGCGAAGTAATGATTGGGTTCCCGATCTACCAGGGTGACTCGCATTGTTCTGCCCACTAGTTTTTTGAGAATATTGGCTGCAACAACACCACCGCTTCCCCCGCCCAGAATTAATGTCCTTTTCATAAACTCACCTCAGGGCTATTTTATCCCAAGGCCGGGACTTTATACTTGTTATGTGGGCGCTCGGTTGTTTAATTCCCCCTTAAACGGTCTAAAATAATGGCCGCTGCCGAACGGACTGACAGGTGATTATATTCTCCATAGCCATAAACCGGTTTCAAAATATAATCAGCTTTCTCTATTTCTTCCTTAATAATTCCCCAGCCCGTACCGAAAAGCAGCAAAAAAACATCTTCCGTCTCTTCCAATCTCCGGCGCAAGTCTTTGTATTCTATAGTATTGGGGTAAAGCCGGGCATCAGTTGCCACAGTATATACTTTTCTTCCTTGTTGTTCTTGGTCTAGCTCCTGAAGCACATCTTCCAGATTTGACTTAAGCCTGACATGGGCCAAGGCCTCATAGCGGTTTGGATTATATTCCGCTCCAAACCCTTCCTGCCAGAAACTCATAATCCTGCGGGCTAAATCCCGCTGAGCAGGTCCAGGATGAACAAGATAATAGGCCTTGACTCCGTATGTTGCCGAACAGCGGGCAATATCGTGGATATCAAGGTTAGTGATCGAGGTTACAATTTGTTCCATATTCTTATTGTAAACAGGTGCATGAATCAAAGCTATGTACAATTCCCCCATAAATTCACTCCCCTGATAAATGCTTACGTTTTTTCCTTTTAGCTTTAGGTTTGAGATGTTCCCATTTGGGCCGATAGTCAATCAGGCCAGGACATTCCGGCCATAACTCTTCCAGTATCTCATAATCTCCCTGCTGAAATTCTATCTCAGCAAAAAGATCTCGGCGACGCATAAAAGTGCGGCGCAGGGATTCCTTTCTTCGCCACTTTTCAATCTCAGCATGATGCCCTGAAAGAAGAACTTCGGGCACCTTCATCCCCTCATAATCCGGGGGACGGGTATATTGAGGATATTCGAGCAATCCTTGGCTATGGGAATCATGCTCCCAAGAATTGGCCTTTCCTAAAACCCCGGGTAATAGTCGGGCCACAGAGTCAATTACCACCATAGCCGCCAGCTCTCCGCCTGTTAAAACAAAATCCCCGATTGAAAGTTCCTCATCCGCCAGGGACCTTATCCTTTCGTCAAAACCTTCGTAGTGACCGCATAAGAGGATAAGGTGATCATAACATGAGAGCCTATGAACTATTTTTTGATTATATAATTGTCCCTGAGGTGACAAAAGAATGGTCCTGCAATTACCGGTTTTTTCTACACTGGCCATGGCATTAAAAATTGGCTCCGGCTTAAGAACCATTCCTGCTCCGCCGCCATAGGGAACATCATCTACATTCTTATGTTTACTAAGGGCAAAATCCCGGAAATTCACTAATTCAATCTCAATAAGCCCTGATTCCTGGGCTCTTTTCAGTATACTTTTCTGGATAGGGACAAACATTTCCGGGAAAATTGTCAAGACAGTAAATTTCATGATTTAACCTCATTCCCGGTCATCAATCCAAAAGTCCCGGCGGCAAAATAACATCCATCCTTTTGCCAGGGACATCCACTTTCTTAACCACGGACTTTAAGGCCGGAATACAAATTTCTCCCTTCTCTCCCCGCACCAGATAAACATCGTTGGCGCCGGTCTCTAAAACACTGACCAGGGTACCTAGGAGAACTTCATTTTCGTAAACCTCCATGCCCTCTAGTTCAAAATAATACCAACGGTCTTTAAGCGGCGGTACTTCGCTGTAATTAATCCTTACTTGAAATCCCCGATATTTTTCCGCCTCTTCAGGCGTGGTAATTCCCTCTAATTTTAAAAAAACCATTCCTTTATGGTCAATCCGAACTTCCTGGATCTTAAATTCAGAATAAACTTGATTGTTAGTCAAAAATACTTTTTTAAGTTTTTTAAATCGCTGGGCACTATCAGTAAGCGGGTAGACCTTTATCTCACCCTTAATGCCATTCGGTTTAAGAACCTCACCGACTACTACACTATCCATAGTTTTTACCTTCTTAAAAGGAATGTCCTAACCAATACTGGATTCAAACGAAGTCAAGAGACAGGGGTCAGGTGGAATCAGAAGATTCAATTCACCGCTATTCTTCCTCCTGCCTCTTTGACTACAGATATATCCTTTAACCTTAAAGATCAATATCAACAATTACTCTTCGGCCGTCTTTAACAGCCGCCGCTTTGACAATGGTTCGAATTGCGTTAGCAATTTTCCCCTGTTTACCAATTACTTTGCCCATATCCTCCGGAGCGACCGTCAATTGAAGTTGTACGGTTTTATCCGTGGCATATTGAGCGACGATAACCTGGTCAGGATGATCCACCAAAGCTTTAGCTAATACTTCGACAACTTCTTTCAGAGCAATCACCCCCATGCTTACTTGGACTTATGAAATTTTTCCATAATCCCGGCTTGTCTAAGCAAAGACCTTGCTGTATCTGAAGGCTGTGCTCCTTTGGAAAGCCACTCTAAAGCTTTGATCTCATCAATTTTAATGACATGAGGGTTTTTGGTAGGATCATAATAGCCAATCTCTTCGATGGCTCTACCATCACGCCGGGTTGCTGAATCACATACCACCAGACGGTAAAAAGGATTCTTTTTGGCACCCATACGGTGCAAGCGAATACTAGTTGCCATAATTTCACCTCCTCAACAATGAGAATTATTCTATTTTAGAAGGGAAAAGGAAATTTTGCCAAAGGGTTTTTCCTCTGACCGCCTTTTTTTCCTTTTTTTCCTTTCTTGCCTTTTTTCGAAGCAGACTTTTTTCCTGCCCCTCCCATTCCTGGCATTCCCGGCATTCCGGAAAGTTGCTTCATCATTTTTTTAGTTTGTTCAAATTGTTTTAAGAACCTCCCTACTTCGACAACGGTGGTGCCGCTGCCTTTGGCTATTCTTTTTTTTCGGGAGTCCTTAATAATTACGGGTTTTGTTCTTTCTTCCGGGGTCATGGAGCAAATAATCGCTTCTATTCTGCCAAGATCTTTTTCGTCTATTTCAACACCTTTTAATTGATTACCAATCCCGGGTATCATTTCCAGGAGAGAGGAAAGAGAACCCATTTTTTTAATTTGTCTCATTTGGTCAAGATAATCATCCAAGGTAAATTCCTGCTTACGGATCTTTTCTTCTAACTCTCTGGCCTTTTTCTCATCTATGGTCTGCTGGGCTTTTTCAATCAGGGTAAGGACATCGCCCATCCCCAGGATTCTCGAAGCCACCCGGTCGGGATGAAACACTTCCAGGGCATCCATTCTTTCACCGACTCCGGCAAATTTTATAGGACAGCCGGTTACGGCTTTTACCGACAGAGCAGCGCCCCCCCTGGTATCACCATCCATTTTAGAAAGAATAACTCCGTTTAAACCGAGTTGATTATGAAAAGCCTCAGCAACATTGACTGCATCCTGACCGGTCATAGCGTCAACTACCAGCAAAATTTCATCGGGGTTGACCGCTTCCCGGATATCGGAAAGTTCCGTCATTAGCTCTTCATTGACATGCAGCCTGCCGGCAGTATCCAAAATTACTAGATCATGGCCATTTTTACGGGCAAATTCCAAGCTTTCCTCAGCAATCTTAACAGGTGAAACCTGGCCGAGTGAAAATACGGGAACTTTGATCTGGGCACCTAAAACCTCCAGCTGTTTAATAGCAGCCGGTCGGTAAATATCGCAGGCCACCAAAAGGGGATGTTTTCCCTGTTTTTTAAGCATATTGGCCAGTTTAGCTCCCTGGGTGGTTTTACCTGCCCCCTGCAGTCCTATAAGCATTACTACCGTAGGTGGCTTGGAAGAAAGCTGAATTTTACTTTCACTACCGCCCATCAGGGAAATAATTTCTTCATGGACTATTTTTATTACTTGTTGGGCCGGGGTAAGAGATTCCAAAACTTCCTGGCCGACCGCTCTTTCCTTAATTTTGGCTATGAGTTCCTTAACTACCTTAAAGTTAACATCAGCTTCCAAAAGGGCCATTCTGACCTCGCGCATAGCCTCATTAACGTCGGCTTCGGTCAGTTTACCCTTTCCGCGTAGACGTTTAAAAGTAGCCTGGAGTTTTTCACTTAAGCTCTCAAACATTGCCATCCCGGCTTACCTTCTTTCTAGTTAAATAATTAATATTCTGCTCTCTATTTAGCAAGGCCTTAGGGCTTATTAGTCTCAATTATCCTGGAAATGTTCTGAATTATCTTCTAAGACCTCAGCGATTATTTCCTTAATCCTGCCGGATATCTCCAGATGACGTTCCCAAGCAGCTTGATTGGCAAAATCTTCCCGGTTGATTTCCGCCAGCGAGGCCCCGATTATTTTCACTCTTTCCTTATCTTTTCTAAAGCGAGCAATAAGTTTTAATTTTTGCTCATAGCCTTTTAGTATTTTTTCCGTTCTTTTTAAAAGATCATGAACTGCCTGTCTACTTATACCTTCCTCTTCCGCAATTTCTGCCAGAGAAAAATCCTGCTGATAGTAAAGATCCCAAACTTTACTCTGTTTGGCGGTAAGTAAGGGTCCATAAAAATCGAACAACAAGGCTTTATTCTCAATTCTTTTCATCATTTTTGGCCTCGTGTAAAGTATTTTTGCTTTACAGGTTACTATTCTAGACTTTATCTGCCTGTTTGTCAAGAAAAGGTGGAGGCAATTTTTTTAGCTCTTTGTTCTACCTCCTGGCAAATAGTTTTTTCATCCAGAGTCAACAATTTTCGGTCCTCCATCAAAAGTTTGCCATCAACCATCACGGTTCTTACATCGGGGCCTTTAGCACTGTAAACCAGATGGGAAGGAATTGAAAAACGGGGGTAAAAATGAGGCTGGGTAAAATCAATAGATATCAAATCGGCTTTATAGCCGGGGGCAATTTTTCCTAGATCTTTAAACCCGCATACTTTGGCACCTCCGGACGTAGCCATTTCCAGAACCTCATAAGCTTTCAGATCTTCCGGGGAACCAACCAGTTTTTGCTGCAAGGAGGCAGAACGCATCTCACAGAACATGTCGAGATCATTATTACTTGAAGTACCATCGGTACCGATTCCCACCGTAATCCCTCTTTGCAGCAATTGGGTTATGGGAGCTGTGCCGCTGTTTAGTTTCATATTGCTTTCCGGATTGTGAGCCACACATACTCCATATTGTTTTAGAATATCCATGTCCTTGGAAGTTAAATACACACAATGAGCGGCAATTACCTGACCGCCGAAAAGACCTTGCTCCTCCAGCCATTCTACAGGAGTTTTCCCATACCTTTCTTTGATAATATCCAGTTCCGACTTGGTTTCGGCTACATGAATATGGATGCCTGCGTCCAGCTTGTCCGCTTCTCGCTTAATCTCCTGCAGAAATTCTCCCGGACAGGTATAAGGGGCATGAGGTCCAAAAAACACTTTGATTCGACCTTCACCGGCATGGTGATAAGTCTGAAACAGCTTAATATTGTCTTCCAGCCCTTTACTGGCATTTACAGGATCAAAACCTGTCATCCCGCGGGATAAAACAGCCCGGCTACCGGCCTTAAGTACGGCTTGGGCAGTTTCTTCTTCGTGCATATACATATCAACCATAGTGGTTGTGCCGGAGCGTATCATCTCGCACAGGGCCAAGGCACTACCCCAGTACATATCTTCAGCGGTCATTTTGGCTTCAAAAGGCCAGACTTTTTCTTCCAGCCAAGGCATGAGTGACATATCATCGGCGTACCCGCGCAACATAGTCATTGCCGCATGGGTATGAGTATTGATCAGCCCCGGCATAACGACGTCCTGCGGCAAGTCAATAATTCTATCCGGCTGAAAATCATCAGGAGCGGACCCTATTTTCCCTACCGAGACTATACGGTCCCCTGCGACCGCTATTTCCCCTTGTTCATAGAAGTCATCCGGGCCAGTCATGGGTAAAATCATAGCGCGGATTAAGTATTTAGACATTGCTTACACCTGCTTTCTTTTTAGCAAAAAGACTATGCCTTGTTATTTCTTCTAAGCATAGTCCTGCTTAATCCTTATTGGACATTTATTTTGAACAAATCATTTAACCAACATCTTAACAAGGTTAACGGAATAGGGAGGCGAAATAATACCCTTTTCAGTAATAATGCCGGTAATATACTTGGCCGGTGTAACGTCGAATGACGGATTATAAACCGGAACTTCTTCAGGTACCACTCTTACCCCTTTGAACATTCTAACCTCTTTGCCCTCCCGTTCTTCGACCGGAATTTCAGCCCCGGATGAAATTTTAAGATCAACCGTAGTGCTGGGCGCTGCCACATAAAAGGGTATGTTGTGTTCATTAGCCAAAACCGCTAAGGAGTAAGTACCGA
>JAAYOJ010000124.1 GCA_012520405.1 Peptococcaceae bacterium | reverse complement strand
GGCAATGTGGAGAATAAGGTAGGCTACCAGCGCAGGAACTTCATGGTCCCGGTACCCCGCTTTCTTTCACTACCGGATTACAACAGACAACTCCTCATGTTGTGTGAAGAGGATGCTGATCGTGAGCATTACCGCCATAATGAGACCATCGAGGAACGTTTTCAGGTAGACATAAAGAACTGTCATCCACTTCCCACGGTTCAGTTTGACCTTACCGGCCGAATGCCCATCATGACCAATAAATGGGGCAAGTTTTACCTGAACAAGGGAATGCATGAATATTCAGTTTCACCGAAGCATGCTGAATGTAAGGTTAATTTAATCTTGACCTCAGCTCAGATTATTGTCCAAGATGAAAACGACCATGAAATCGTCCGACATAGCCGTCTCTATGGAGATACCAAACAGCAACAGATGGACTGGCTGCCTTATTTAAAACAGCTATCACTACGCCCACGCGCGTTAAAATATACCGGCATTTATGATCTGATGCCCTCTGCAATGAAGGCTTATCTGGAAGGATGTTCTCCTACGGAGGTCGGGCGGGTCCTAAAGACCCTTGCGGAATTGACTAACCGTACTGGCTTTGAAAGTGCTGTGAATACGGTGAATCTGGCCCTCAGCTATGACGCTAAAGATGCTGATAGTCTCGAAAACCTTTACCGGAGGCTGTATGCCAATGTGCCGGAGCTTCCACCGATGCCACTTCATCCAGGCATTCCCAAGATGAAACAGATGTCAGCTCATCTAATCGCTTATGATGCTTTCCTGGAAAGGAAAGGAGGCAAAGCTCATGTTTAATGAAGAAATTGCCTCCTGCTGCAAACAGCTGCGTTTAAGCCGTAATTTGGCCGATAGAGCCCAGAATACCGAAGGAGAATCCCACCAGGAATATCTTTACCATCTTTTAAGGGCTGAACTAACATACAGAAACCACATCCGTACGGAGAAACTGGTCAACAGCGCTGGCTTTTATGCCATCAAGACCTTTGAAAACTTTCGTTTTGATGAGATTACCCTTCCGACCGACCTTTCGGTGGAAAGCCTGAAATCGCTTGCTTTTATCCAAGAGAGAAAAAACATCATCATGTATGGCGGTACCGGTACCGGTAAGACCATGCTTTCAACCGCCCTCGGTGTAGCTGCTTGCCGACAAGGCATTCCCGTACGATTCTTTCGCACAGCAGCCTTGGTCAATAAGCTGTCGGAGGCCAAGAAAGGAGGTAACTTAAGTCCATTTCTGAAAAAACTTTATAAAGCTGAAGTCATCATCCTCGATGAATACGGTTATGTTCCGCTGGATCGAACCGGTGCCCAGTTGCTCTTTGAGATTATCTCGGACTGCTATGAGCGCAAATCCATCATCCTCAATACGAATCTCGAGTTTTCCAGATGGGTTAACGTCCTTTATGATGAACAGATGACCGCCGCCATGCTGGACCGATTGCTCCATCACTGTCACTTACTGTTGTTTCCCGGGACCAGCAACCGGATGCGAGAGTCCAGCCTCAACGACCTGTACCGTTCTATCGCGGTAAATAACAAGCCCAACGATTCTATCCAGGAGGGTGAAATGCGATGACGTTCTCTAAAACGATGCTCAAGGGGCTTCAGAAGGCATACCGTAAGGAATTCCCAAGTGAACTCATCCATTATCTCAGGATCACTTATGGAGAGGAACCGTTCCCATACGAATACAGTGAACAAGATCTTTATGCTCAAATCCAACGCGATATTGATGCTTACTATGCAGGAAAACTGGAGATCACTGTATGATCGCTTTCTTATCTTGAGTAACACCAATAACTGCCTGCAATTTACGGTTTCCATGCCTACAAAGGTGTGGAAACCAGGGTTGCAATGTTCAGGAAATTCCAGATGCAAGATTCTCCATTTTTAACTTGCAACTTTTAGTAAAAAGTTCTTGCAAAAAACAACAACGGGAAGATATAATAATAAATCCTAGCTAAAACACATTTTTAGCCGGACAACAGGTGCTTTGTCATCTTTTATATCCTTCATATTCTTATTTACTATCCTACAAGACACTACTTTGAATAACGATGATTAATGATCTACCTTCAAATAGAAAATGTTATAAGTAAACTCAACAAAACATTCTGTTGTTACCAGAAATAACTTATATTTTGTTTTGGCTTATTTCTTCAAATTTATGGTTTTTGTAATATGTAAACTCAGCCTAATAATGATCTCTAACAATCTCCTAACAAATTTATCCCTCTAAAAACTCTTCAAGCAATACTTTTTCAATTCTCTCTCTTTTATATTCAATGTACTCTGCCAAAAACGCTCTATGTTCAATATATGTAATACCTGATAAAGAATCTCTAAGTCTGTCAAAAAAAGCAATCTGATCTTCCAGAATAGGAACCTCACTACCAGACCATGACATATGACTTGGTAATAAGCGAATCTTTTTAAAAGCATCAAATGAAGGGTTTAACTTACAAAATAATAATATTGATTCAATTCTCTGCTCATTGGGTAGATTGCAAATAATATCAAATAAAAACTGCATTTTGTCCTGATTAAAGCAGTTTTTAATTATATAGTTTATAATCCATTCGCTTTTTCGGGTGTTTTTTTCTTTTTTCCCTTGCTTGTATGTTAAAAGATGTTCTCCTAAAGTATTGAATAAATGATGTTCCCCAAACTTTATCATTTCTTCCACAACAAATGTTATTAATGAATCATAATCATCCTCATCCAAGTGTGAATCATGTAGATGTACATTGCTGGTTAATAAATATTTGACAATAGTTGAAAGGAATTCTCTATCTTTGCGTATTATACATAACATTAAGTCTCCTTTAAAATCGAAAAAATGTTTTCCTTGCAAAGCCTTAATGTAAGCTGCTTTAAGAACATCCAACCGGGATCCGAAAATGTCCACGAAAGCACTGATTTGCTGTTTGTCCCCAACAATGGCCGCCATACATGAAGAGATTACCCAAGGTTGTTCTTTACAAATATCATTCATAAGCGAAATATATTCCACGGCAAATCCAGGTTGAAAAGCCTCTATTCGTAATACTGCGGCCAAAGACAAAGTATAAATTGTACTTTCGCCTTTCTGTTCAATAAGCATAGTTTTAAAGAATTCTGTAGTTCTTTCATCTATATTTTCATCAGGGGTCATTAGCCTTGCATAAAAACTTTTCATAATTTTAAATCGCTCAGCAATAAACCCTTATTTGTAAAATATGTAATATAATGTAAGCCG
>JAAYOJ010000007.1 GCA_012520405.1 Peptococcaceae bacterium | reverse complement strand
CAAGGTAAAAAATGTTGCTGATGAAGGACTTTATTAATACCAATATTAAATAAGGTGCGGGGCTGTTTGACGCTTACAAATAGCTAGTAGGTGCTCGCGCTTTGAGGCGTGCTTGGTTTACTAAATCCAGAATAGACCATTGCAAAAAACGAAACCGTGACAAGTCGCCACGGTTTTATTAAACCCTACAATTATCCTCCCGATAATTCATCATAAGGCATTGAATTTTCTGTTTTATCCTTATGTCATCTTTTTTATCTCCTCAAGGGTCTCTCCACTCACAATTTATAATGATACGCCCTAAACCCTTTATTTGCAAGGCTTTATGTACGCTCTAGCAGGCAAACCGATTCTGTATGATGACTCCAAGCAAACATGTCAACAGGCTGGACTTTTTCTACTTGATAAGTTCCGCTCTCGGTCAGGATTTTTAAATCCCTGGCTAAAGTGGCCGGATTGCAGGATACATAGATAATTCTGGCAGGGCCTAGGGCCAATAACTGCGTCAGTGCCTCTCGGTCCATACCTGCTCTGGGCGGATCTGTTACCACTAGTTCAGGTTTACCCGCTAAGGCACTGATTCTATCTTCTACTCTGCCTTGGACAAAACTTACATTGTCCACCTTGTTTTCTTTAGCATTTTCTTTAGCGTCTACTACGGCCTGCGGGTTTTCCTCAACACCTACAGCCTTGCCGGTCTTTTGAGCCAGCATGAGAGTCATGGTACCAATACCGCAGTAAAGATCCCAGACCTCTTCCCTACCTTTTAAATCTGTCCATTCCAGGACCAAGCCATAGAGCTTAGCTGTCTGTGTGGTGTTAACTTGCAGAAAAGCATAAGGGGAAACGCCGAACTTCAAGTTTCCCCAACGTTCATAAAATTTATAGTTGTCTCGTTCTGTTATGATCAGAATACAATCGGATGCCGAGAATTCCTTTTCCTTTTTCAGTTCCTGCAACTTCTTTTCTAACTGTTCGCTCTCAGCCTCGGCATGCATTATAACCATCCCTTTTCCGGCCTGATTTTCACGGAAGGTAACAGTTTTGACTTCAGGGCAACTGTCTCCCAAAACCCGCTGCAGGGTTTTTATTCTTTGATTGGTGGCTTCGCTCAAAAGCAAACAATCATCAAATACTACAACATCCTTGGACTTTTCTTTATAATAGCCCAATCTACCGCCGGCATCCCTGTGCAGCACGGCTTTATTCCGGTAACGCCACGGATTCTGCATGCCGATAACATTTTGAACTTTCTTGTTCGCATCTTTTAAGCCACCGATTCTTTGCAGGCTGTCGATCACCCATTGTTTTTTCCACACTAAAGTAGCCTTATAAGTCATATGCTGAAGATTACAGCCGCCGCATTGCGGGTAAACACTACAGGGAGCAGGCTGCCTATCCGCAGAAAATCTGCTTATAGAGATAATCTCAGCCCGCTGAAAATTTTTCTTAGCTTCCCTAATCCGAACTTTTCCTTGTTCTCCGGGCAACAGGCCCGGCACGAAGGTAGCCTTGCCATCAATATATCCTACCCCGCTGCCATCAGAAGCCAAACGGAGGATTTCTATCTCCGAATCTTTCTTGCCTTGCTCTTTTTTATTGTTTTGTTTTTTAAATTTAGCCACGGATATATTCCTCTCACTATATTCCTCTCAGGTTTTTAGTATTTAACTCTTTACCCTTTCTGCAGCCACATCAGGACTGTCATAAGAATATTCCAAACCCCATGAGCGATAATTACCGACCATAAACTTTTGGTCTTTTCATACAGCCAGGTTAAGACCAGACCTCCGACAGCCAAAGGTAAGAAGCGGATGAAATCGAAATGCATAAGTCCGAAAAAAAGAGCGGTTAGTATGATCCCTCCGCCTCGTCCGTAAGTTTGGCGCAAAGGAGGATAAACCAGGCCTCGAAACAAAATTTCTTCCTGCAGAGGTACAACAATCCCCCCAAGAAAGAGCAACGGCAACAACCTCACAATAGAATCAGTTCCCTGGACAACTAGAGCAAAGCTTTGCGGTTCCGGTACGCCCAAATAATCAATGAGGAAGTTACCCAGAAAACCTATCAGAAAAAAAAGAACAATTCCTCCACCAATGCCGGCCAGCAGGCTTTTTAAGCCAAAATTGATTAGGCCGATATTAGCAAAGGTTATTCTTTTTATTTTTATAAACATAAACAGGGCTGTGAAAAATATTAAGCCGTGCCCAAAACCAATGACCAAATAATTTATATACCCTTGCTGATAGCTGAGGTTTTCGGGAGGTTTAAGCCATCCTAAAAAAAACTCTACCAAATAAATAATAAGAATTAGATAAAGGACTTGCCAAAAATTCCATTTTGGATTTTCCAAAGGATTCATTCTCTATTCTCCAGTTTGTATTTAATAAGCAATTTGCAGTTTTTCTTTCAATATTTTATTTACCAGTTCAGGATTGGCCTTGCCTTGGGTAGCTTTCATTACTTGTCCCACTAAAAAGCCAAAAGCCTTTTCCTTACCCCCTTGATAATCAGCCACGGATTTAGGATTCTGGGCCAGCACCTCAGCGATAATCTTCTCTAAAGCATCTTGGTCCCTTATTTGCACCAGACCCTTTTCTTTGACAATCACTGCGGGGTCCTTACCGCCAGTATAGATCTCTTCTAAGACAGTCTTAGCTATTTTGCCGCTGATATCGCCTTTTTTGATTAGTTTAAGCATATCTGCCAATTGATAAGGTTTAATCGGACAATCCTCAAAGGACCGGTTGTTGGCCTTTAGAAGAGCACTCAAATCACCCATTATCCAGTTGGCAACAACTTTAGCATCCGCATAATTTTGCATAACCCTATCAAAATAATCGGCCATGGCTTTGCTGGAAGTAAGAACTCCCGCCTCATAGCCGGAAAGGCCAAGCTCTTTTAATCTTTCTCTTTTGGCAGCCGGCAGTTCCGGAAGAGTTGCTCTAATTCTTTCTACCCACTCAGGGTCAATCTTTAGGGGCACTAGATCCGCTTCCGGGAAATAGCGGTAATCATGGGCTTCTTCCTTGGTGCGCAGGGACAAAGTTACTCCTTGGCTGTCATCCCAGGTCCTGGTCTCCTGAATAACTTTTTCCCCTTTATTGAGCACTTTGGCCTGCCGCTCTGTTTCATACTCCAAACAGCGCCGGACAGCGGCAAAAGAGTTTAGGTTTTTGATTTCCGTTCTGGTACCCAACTCCCTACTGCCAAGAGGGCGCAGAGAGACGTTAACATCAAAGCGGACAGAACCTTGCTCCATTTTACAGTCGGAAACGCCTGCATAATCAAGAATTTGGACCAATTCTTGTAAATAGGCAATCACTTCGTCCACCGTCCTCATATCCGGTTCCGAAACAATTTCCAGCAAGGGCACCCCTGCACGATTGTAATCAACATAGGAACTGTCAGAAGTAGTAATGCTTTCACCGCTATGAACCAGTTTTCCCGCATCCTCTTCCATATGGGCCCTGGTAATGCCAATGCTTTTGCTTTCCCCATTAATTTCAATCTCCAGCCGACCGTTCTTACAAATCGGCAGGTCATATTGGGAAGTTTGATAATTCTTGGACAGATCCGGGTAAAAGTAATTCTTACGGTCAAACTTGGTAAACTCGGCAATCTCACAGTTTAAAGCCAAGCCGGCCTTGATAGCCAGGTTGACAACTTCCCGGTTCAGTACGGGCAGAGCCCCCGGTAATCCCAGACAAACCGGGCAAACATGGGTGTTTTGCTCACCACCGAATTCAGTAGTGCAAGCACAGAAAATCTTTGTTTTAGTGGCCAGCTCAACGTGGGTTTCCACGCCGCAAACCATTTCGTATTTATCTTGATAGGACAATTCAGTCTGCCTCCCTCAATAAAGCCGGAATTTCCTGATAATAACCTGTGTTTTGTTCAAAAGCATAGGCTGCTCGATATAAAAGCCCTTCCGCAAAATAATTGCCTATCAACTGCAGACCTACAGGCATGTTATCTACAAAGCCGGCAGGTATGGATATCGCCGGTAAGCCGGCAAGGTTTACCGGAATGGTATAGACATCACCCATATAGCAAGCAACAGGCTCGGAAATCTCGCCAATTTTATAAGCGACAGTCGGAGTTGTAGGTGAAAGAAGGACATGATATTTGGCCAGAGCTTGGGCAAAATCCTGTTTGATTAAAGTCCTTACCTTTTGAGCCTTTACATAATAAGCCTCATAATTACCTGAACTTAAGGCATAAGTACCGAACAACATCCTGCGCTTAACCTCCGGTCCAAAAGCCTTAGCCCGGGTGGTTTCACACATATCAATCACTTCCTCGGCCTCAGCTCTGTAACCATAACTTACCCCGTCATAACGGGCCAAGTTAGAACTGCATTCGGCCGTTGATATAACAAAATAAGCAGGCAGAGCATATTGCATATGGGGTAGAGAGCATTCCTCAATTTCAGCCCCAAGCTGTTCATATGTTTTTAGGGCTTGTTTAATAAGCTCCGCTATTTCCGACTTGAGGCCGTGCTCAAAAAACTCTTTTGGTACACCAATTTTTAAGCCTTTTACATTATTTTCTAAAAATTGGGTATAATCTGGTTTATTGAAAGGAACTGAGGTCGAGTCTAAAACATCGTAGCCGGCAATAGCATTAAGAACTAAGGCATTATCTCTCACAGTCCTGGTAAGCGGACCGACTTGGTCCAGCGAAGAGGCAAAGGCTGCAAGTCCGTAACGGGAAACCACTCCATAGGTCGGCTTAAGGCCCACTACACCGCAAAAAGCGGCAGGCTGGCGGATAGAACCGCCGGTATCCGACCCTAACGAGTAAGCTACCTCTCCCGCGGCAACTGAAGCTGCTGAACCACCGGAGGAGCCTCCGGGTACCCTGCTTAAATCCCAAGGGTTGGCAGTCAGGAAAAAAGCCGAGCTTTCAGTGGTAGAACCCATGGCAAACTCATCCATATTAAGCTTGCCGGCAAGCACTGCCCCGGCAGCCTCTAAACGTGAAGTAACAGTAGCATTGTATGGAGGAATGAACTCTCGCAGCATTTGGGAAGCGCAAGTGGTAACGATTTCCTCGGTGCACAGGTTATCTTTCAAGGCCATGGGGATTCCGGCTAAAGGCCCAATACTTTCTCCCTGGGCAATCTTTTGATCTATTTTCTTGGCTTGAGCCAAAGCTTTCTCTGCCGTAACGGTAATAAAAGCTCTAATCTTTGGTTCAAACTCGCTAATATGATCAAGATACTCACCTGTTAACTCCACACTGCTGATTTCTTTATTTACCAACAGGGTATGAAGCTCGGCAAGTGATTTCCTTATAGTTTTCATGGGCTTGCTCCCTTCTGAAATCTATTTTTAAAGTCAAATCAGATAATTCTAGGCACTTTAAAAAATCCATGCTCGGTTTCGGGAGCATTAATTAAGGCCTTTTCCTGCGGTAAAGAAGGTTCCACTTCATCTTCCCGTAGGACATTAAAAAGTTCCACCCCATGGGCTGTGGGTCTAACATCTGTTGTATCAATTTGCTCCAGTAAATCAACGCATTCGAGAATAGAATCCAGTTGCTTGGTATACAGCTTTATTTCTTCTTCTGTTAATTTCAGTCTGGCTGAGAGAGCTATATGTTCAACATCTTGCTTGGAAATTGTCATAACGTACACCATCCTGTCAAGGCTTATTCCATATCTTGATAAATATAACAAAATTTATGGTATGGAGCAAGAAAACACAAAAGTGAAAAAATAATGCTGACAAAACAAAGGGTAATCTAAGCAAACGTAGAATTATTTATATTGTATTCAACTTGAATATTGCACCCAATAAAAAGACACCGCTAGGGAAAATCCAAACAGAAAGGATGTAATACCATTGGAGAAGATTGTCAAACCTTTTGAAAGATTCTTCCCCGGAAATCACCTTATTTTAGGGGAAGCAGGTTCGGGAAAGACTCGTTTAATCTGGTTTCTGCTACAGGGGAAAGAGTACATTGAGGATAATTCCATCAACATTGTGCTGACCGACTCGGAAAAAAGAATATGGTCCAAGCCTAAAAATAATCCCATAGTTACCTTAAACCCTTATGATACAGATATAAGCTGGGCAACAAATCCTCATAGACCCGGAATTTATTACTGCGCATGTGAGTATTCTCCACGGATTATAACTTTCCTTGAGTGTCTTGCCACTTGGGCTATGCATCATGAAAATGTGGCAAATAAAACTGTAAGACTATTCGTTGATTTTTCATCCAAATATTGGAATCTGCCTGAATTTGTTGAACAACTTATCCGCCTGCACTATATAGTTGACGGGCAACATGAGCTTAACGGTTCCATTGAAATATGGTCCGTTTTTGGTTCTTTAAAGAAACTTCCAGTTAAAGCCAGACCACTCTTCCGAAAATCCAACCTGGTACTTCTTAATCCCTTCCCTCAAGAATGGTCGGAAAACATCAGCGACTTGCTGAGCTTGAAAGATGAAAAAGCAGAGTTGATCGCTCAAATAAATAAACAACAAACAGAAGGATATTATTATCTTCCCATCCAGGAAGATAGGTTATTCCTTAATCCTGATCCCATTAAGCAAATAAGTTAATAATAAGGGGCTACTCGATCATCTTTTTAAATTCTTGTTCATCAATTACCGGAATACCAAGGCTTTGGGCTTTGGCGAGTTTAGAACCGGGATTTTCACCATAAAGCACAAAAGAAGTTTTTTTACTGACGCCAGAGGAGGATTTACCCCCCAGTTCTTCAATCAACTGCTCAATTTCCCTGCGATCCCAGTTTTGCAAGCTACCGGTTACCACAATACTTTTTCCCGCCAAAACCTGAGAGTCAGCAGTTTTTCTATCCGCCGCCATTTTAACACCGGCCTTTTTAAGCCGCTCTAAGAAATCCAGGTTAGCTTCATCCTCAAAGAAATTAACTATACTCTTAGCCATAACTACGCCAATATCCCCAATGTTTTGAAGCTCTTCCTCCCCAGCCTTCTTTAGTTCTTCAATATCTCCATATCGGTTAGCCAGCAGTTTACCCGCCTTAACTCCGACATGCCGGATACCTAAGGCAAATAACAAGGCCGCCAATCCCCTTTGTTTGCTCTGGTCCAGAGCGTTAAGCAAATTTTGGGCGGATTTCTCCCCCATGCGCTCCAATTTAACCAGCTGGTCAAACTCAAGATAATACAAATCAGCAGCATCTTTAACCAGCCCCTTATCCAGTAATTGGCCGATCACAGCCGGTCCCAAACCCTCGATATTCATAGCATCCCGAGAGACAAAATGAATAAGGGCTTCTCTCTGCCGGGAAGGGCAAGAAATATTTTGGCAGCGGTGAGCGACTTCGCCTTCCAGTTTTAGAACAGGACTGCCACAGGAGGGGCATTCTTCCGGCATTTCAAACACGATTTCCTTGCCCGTTCTTTTGTCCGGTAAAGATTTTATAATCTCTGGGATAACATCTCCTGCTTTGTGGAGCAAAACATGATCACCGATTCTGATGTCCTTATCCCGGATGTTGTCCAAATTATGAAGCGTGGCTCTCCCCACCATTGATCCGGCCACTAATACTTCCTCCAGAACTGCAGTCGGGGTGAGTACGCCTGTCCTGCCGACATTTATTTCGATGCCTTTGATTACAGTCTCGACCTGTTCGGCAGGAAATTTATAAGCTATTGCCCAGCGAGGGCTTTTAGCTGTATATCCCAACTCTCTTTGCTGGGCGAAGCTGTTGACTTTAATAACCAGCCCATCGATTTCATAGGGAAAACTATGCCGACGCTCAGTCATTTGTTCACAATAGTCAACTACTTCCTCAATGTTAGAGAAAACTTGGTAATTAGGGTTAACGGTAAAACCCAAATCCTTTAACACTTCCAGTACTTCTCGCTGGGTTTTAAGCCCCAGTTGTTCGGCTTGCAGCAATTGATAGGAGAAAAAACCCAATTTCCTCTGGGCCGTAATCCGGGAGTCCTGTTGACGCAAAGAACCGGCCGCAGCATTGCGAGGATTAGCAAAAAGTGCTTGCCCTTCTTCCTCCCGTTCGGAGTTTAACTGCAGAAAAGAATCTTTCGGCATATAGCCTTCTCCCCGCACATCAAGCACAGATTCAGTGGCTAAACCGGTTTTCTCCCTGAGGCGCAGGGGCACGGATCTAATGGTTTTAGCGTTGGCTGTAATCTCTTCTCCGACCTCACCGTCTCCCCTGGTTGCCGCTCTAATCAAAGTTTTATTTTCATAGGTGAGGGCAACTGTGAGACCGTCAATTTTAAGCTCCACCAGATACTCGACGTCCGGAGCCACTCTTCGTACTCGACGGTCAAAATCTATTAAATCACCGGCATTAAAAGCATTGTCCAAGCTTAAAAGAGGTTCTCGATGGCGCACTTTGGGAAACTGAGAAGCCACAAAGCCGCCTACCCGTTGAGAAGGAGAATCACTTGTAACCCACTCCGGATGCTGTTTTTCGATTTTCAAGAGTTCCCTCATAAGGGCATCGTATTCCGCATCAGTTAACAGTGGATCATCAAGCCCATAATAACGGTAATTAGCCTCTTCGATCTGGGCTTTCAGTTCCAAAAGGCGCTGTTTCAGTTCTTCCTTCATGATAATACCCCACAATTAAAAAGTATCTATAGTTTAACCAATCTGGCATATTCCGCAATCAATTTTTTGACTTCGCCGCTGAACACGACGGTAATTTCTGCAGCCAAGCCTTGGCCACTAACTGCCATAACTATTCCTTGGCCAAATTTAGGGTGCTGAACTTTGTCCCCCACCCGGAAAGTTCCGGGATCTGACCTCACTACCGGCGATGATTTTTCCCGCCAACTCTTATCCCGCCCATAGGAAAAAGAGCTTCCTGGCTTCTGACTTCCAAATCCCCGCCCCAGGATTTCTTCCCCGCCGGTTTCAAACTCTAAGAGTTCTGGCGGGATTTCATTCAAAAAGCGGGAAGGAAGACAGGCCTGGATATGGCCATAAACCATTCTTTGCTCCGCATAACTCAAAAAAAGCTTTTCTTTAGCTCTGGTAATAGTCACATAACAAAGGCGGCGTTCTTCTTCGAGGGCATATTCCTCCAGCAAACTCCTGCTACTGGGGAAAATCCCCTCTTCCCAACCGACTGCAAAGACCACGGGGAATTCCAAACCCTTGGCACTGTGCATGGTCATGAGTTTTACCGCGTCCTCGCCCTCTTCATAATTATCAATCTCAGCCACCAGGGAGACTTGTTCCAGGAATCCTCCCAGAATTAGCATATTCTGTTCTTCCTGCAACTCGGAGTCTTGAAGATAGTCTTCTATATTATTGTCATACTCAGCTGTAACGGATAAAAATTCATTAAGGTTTTCAATCCTGGACTCGGCCTCTACGGTATTTTCCGCACGCAGGGCGGCTATATAACCGGTTTCCTTAAGGATAAGCTCGGTAAGAGCAGTTACCGGAACCCCTTTCCCGGCTTCTTGCCGGAACTTGCATATCATCTCATAAAAAGAAGTTAAAGCCTTTACTGCCCTGGTCTGCAACCCCGGAATATAAGCAGCTTCCGCCAAAGCATTTAGTATCGGCATGCCCTGTTCTTCCGCATATTCTAAGGTGTTTTCCAGACTGGTTTTGCCGATACCCCTTTTGGGAACATTGACAATGCGGGCAAAACTCACCCTGTCGGCAGGATTATGCACCAAACGCAGATAGGCTAAAATATCCTTGATTTCCATACGTTCATAAAACTTGGTACCGGAATAAATGCGGTAGGGAATACCCTCTTTCATTAAATGCTCTTCTAAAACCCTGGATTGGGCATTAGTACGATAAAGCACCGCGAAATCTGCATTTGGCCTTCCTTCTTTATCTCTTAACTCCCGGATTTTCCGCATTACAAACCGAGATTCTTCGTGTTCATTCCATGCTTTATAAAGAACAAGGTTTTCACCTTCGTTATTTTCTGTCCAAAGAGATTTTTCTTTACGGTTAAAATTATGCTTGACGACTTCATTGGCCGCCTGGAGAATTTTTTGAGTAGAACGGTAATTTTGCTCCAGTTTTAAAACCTTGGCTTCGGGATAATCCCTTTCAAAATCTAAAATATTTTGGACATCGGCACCCCGCCAGCCATAAACCGACTGATCATCGTCGCCGACTACACATAGATTACGATAACGCTGCGCTAAAGTGTTGATTAGAACATACTGGGCGTGGTTTGTATCCTGGTACTCATCCACCAGAATATAGCGAAACCTTTCCTGGTAGTATTCTAAAACATCAGGGTTTTCTTGAAAGATTTTCACGGTAAGCATTATGAGATCATCAAAATCAAGAGCGTTATAGGAAGCAAGTTTGCGTTGGTAAAGTTCATAAACTTGAGCAGCTTTTTCCTGGAAATAATCTAAAGCCCTAGCCTTAAAAGAAGGGGCATCCAACAACTTGTTCTTGGCCTCGCTAATAACCGCTAACACAGCCTTGGGCGCAATTTTTTTCTCATCAAAATCTAATAATTTCAGGCATTCTTTCACTAAAGCCAGCTGATCGGCAGAATCATAAATCACGAAGCTCCGGGAATAACCCGGAAGAAGGCTGATTTCACGCCTTAAAATGCGAACACAGGCCGAGTGAAAAGTGGATATCCAGAGATTCCGGGCTTCACTGCCGACTAAATTAATAATCCTGTCCCTCATCTCTTGGGCCGCTTTGTTGGTAAAAGTAATAGCAATAATCTGCCAAGGGTCAACACCGTTGGCAATCAGGTGAGCAATCCGGTAAGTAAGTACTCTGGTCTTGCCTGACCCCGCTCCGGCTAAGATAAGAAGAGGACCTTCTCCGCTTTCAACCGCTTGCCGTTGGACTGGATTCAGGTCCTGAAGGTAATACATATAAAATCCCCTTTCCTAAGTAACCCTAATCACAATAACCTTTTTCACGAAGTTTGCGAACATGATCTTCGAGAATTTTAGCCAAATCAATGCCGTATTGCTCCTCCAACACAAACATCATGGTAACCGCGGTCTGGGCCACATCAATTAACTCCCTGGCTACCATCTGCATGGCTTCGGATTCTTTTACTTCTAGTTGTTCCCCGTTAAGTCCCCTAAACTTCCCTATGGCTTGAGCCAACTCTCCGGATTCTTCCATGATTTTCAAAGCCGTACTTTCCAAAGATGGGCTCAACTTATTAAGGCGCGGCAGGGTAATAGTCTTGGAAATATTCTTTTCCATGCTCTTTTCTCCGTTTTTCAAACTTTTTAGAAATACATCTTAGTTAATTGCAAATTATAATGTCAAATTATAATAGTAATTACAAAATAATTGTAAGATAAATTCAATTAATAACTTATCTATCTTTTTTATCTTTTAGTTATTATTTACTTATCTTTGATCACGCTTTTCTTTCCTCTTCTGGAGTTAAGTTCAGCGGCAATTTCCTGCAAGCCTACTTTTCGATCCTCGAGCAGAACCAAGAGATGATAAAGCAGGTCCGCAGTTTCATAGGTTATCTCGTCCGGATTGTCATTTTTGGCGGCAATAATAACTTCAGCACACTCTTCGCCTACTTTTTTCAGTATCTTGTCTAAACCTTTAGTAAACAGGTAGGTAGTATAAGCCCCTTCGGGTCTTGTCAGATTTCTCTGGTTAATAGTTTCGGCAAGCATCTCCAAAATCCTGCCCAAAGGGATATCGGGCTTAAGCCCGGGCTCACCAACCGTGGTCCAAAAGCCTTGGTCTTTTTGCCTGCTATTATTTTCCTGTTCATAAACATTAATTTTATTATGAAAGCAAGAAAAATAGTGTTCATGGCAAGCCATGCCGGTTTGTTTTACTTGAAGGAGGACAGCATCCTGGTCACAGTCGAAACGCATGTCGACAACTTCTTGAAAGTGGCCCGATGTCTCCCCTTTCAGCCAGAGACTTTGGCGCGAGCGGCTAAAGTAATAAGCTTTGCCCTCCCTAATAGTCCTTTCCAAAGCTTCGGCGTTCATATAGGCAAGCATTAATACTTGTCCGCTTTCTATATCTTGGACCACGGCGGGAACAAGGCCGTCTTGGTTCCAGCGGATTTCTTTCATGACTTGCTCGAGTACCGTCTCATCTATTTTATTACTCATTTTAGTCACCTTCAATATCTCTCTTAAATTTATGTTCTTGCTTATTCGCGAACCGGAATTCCCCGTTCCTTTAAATAATTCTTAGCCTCTTGAATGCTATATTCCCGGTAATGAAAAATTGAGGCTGCCAACACAGCATCTGCTTCTCCTTTAGTCAAGCCGTCCGCCAAATGTTGAAGGTTACCGGCCCCGCCACTTGCTATAAGAGGGATGGATACTGCTCTACTGATTGTTCTGTTCAAATCATTGTCATAGCCGTCTTTAGTACCGTCCCGATCCATGGAAGTCAGAAGGATTTCTCCCGCTCCTAAATCTTCTACTTGCTTAGCCCATTCCAGGACGTCTAGCCCTGTCGAAGTCCCGCCACCGTGGGTATATACCTCCCAGCGCATTTCTCCCACTTGCCGGGCATCAATAGCTACAACTATGCGCTCCCTGCCGAAGGTTTGCGCCCCTTCCCCAATAAGCTTGGGATTTTGGATGGCAGCTGTGTTCAAAGAGACTTTATCCGCACCGGCATTCAAGATGCGACGAATATCTTCTATGGTCCGCAGTCCGCCGCCGACGGTAAAAGGGATGGACACCTGCTGAGCCGTTTTTCGAACCACTTCCACCATAGTGGCCCGGCCTTCGACCGTAGCAGAAATATCCAATAAAACAAGTTCATCCGCCCCCTCCCGGTCATAAAAAGAAGCGAGTTCCACCGGGTCTCCGGCATCACGGAGCTGCACAAAATTTGTACCCTTGACAACCCGCCCTGCATGAACATCAAGACAGGGAATAATTCTTTTGGCTAACATCAATGTTAATCCCTCCTACGTACTCCCTAGTTATTCATTGCCTCCAAAGCCTGCCCAAGGGTAAAAGCACCGGAATAAAGTGCTTTGCCCACGATAACTCCTTCAATCCCAAGGCCGCGGTCAGCCTCAGCTTTAAGCCGGATTAAATCTTCCAAGCAGGAAATACCACCGGAGGCTATAACTTTCAAACCGGTAGCTTGCGCCATTTGAACTGTACTTTTGATATTAGGACCGGCCATCATGCCATCCCTGGCAATATCCGTAAATATAATCCGGGAAACTCCTACTTCTTTCATAGCTAAGCCCAGTTCCTCGGCTTTGATGTTCGTTTTTTCCGACCATCCTTGGACCGCAACCATCCCTTCGCGAGCGTCTATACCCACAATAATTCTCTCACCGTACCGGCGTACAGCTTCCGCCACTAATTCGGGTTTTCTTACGGCCACCGTCCCCAGGATTACCCTTGATACTCCTAATTCTAACAGCTCCTCAATCCGCTCCAAAGTACGAATACCCCCACCGATTTGAATTTCTAAGGGTACTTGGGTCAGGATATTTCTAATAGCTTGGTCGTTAACCGGCTTCCCTTCCACGGCCCCATTTAAGTCTACCAGGTGCAGGTACTTCGTGCCTTGCTTTAAAAAGTCAGCTGCTACCTTAACAGGGTCATGCCCAAACACTGTCGCCTCTTCCATGTTTCCCTGCAGGAGCCGAACAACTTGACCGTCTTTTAAATCTATAGCCGGATATATAATCACTTGCTTACAACCCACTTCCTAATTTTTTCTATCATCATAAGTTTTATAATACTCCCTTGGTGGAAGGAATACCGCTGTTACGCCCATCTAAACCTACCGCCAGCCCTAGTGCCCGGCCCACAGCTTTAAATATCGCTTCCAGAATATGATGTTTGTTCTTGCCGCTTAGAAGACGAATATGTAAGGTAATTCCGGCATTATAGGCAAAAGCCCGGAAAAACTCCTCGACCATTTCCACCGGAAACTCGCCAACCATACCCGGAGGACAATCTACTTGCCAAACCAGATAGCCGCGGTTGGAAATATCGACGGCGACCTGGGCCAGCGCCTCATCCATAGGAAAAAGGCAATCAGCAACCCTCTGAATTCCCAACTTGTCTCCCAGGGCCTCTTTGAAAACTTGTCCTAACACAATCCCACAGTCTTCTATGGTATGATGTTGGTCAACTTCAAGGTCGCCCACAGCTTTTAAATTAAGATCAAAATAGGCAAACCGACAGAACGAATTCAACATATGGTCAAAAAAAGCAAGACCTGTATCCAGATTGGCTTCTCCCCGGCCGTCAAGCACCAGTTTGGCCTTGATATCCGTTTCCATAGTTTTCCTGGCCAAAACTCCTTGGCGCATCCTAATCCCTCCGTTTCCTCTAACATTTCTTACTGCTGTTTTTGCCTGACCTCTACCGCTCTGGCATGGGCCTCCAGCCCTTCGCGGCGAGCCAATAAAGCAATTTGTTCGGCGTCCCTTTGCAAGGCTTGAGCCGAATAACTGACTATACTTATTTTTTTCAAGAAAGCATCCACATCTAATACGGAATAAAAGCGGGCTGTTCCCCCTGTGGGCAGGATATGGTTAGGACCGGCAAAATAATCGCCCACCGGTTCCGGTGTATTGCGTCCCAGGAAAACTGCCCCGGCATTCTTAACCTTGCCCAGCCACAATAATGGATCTTCTACCACCAATTCTAAATGTTCGGGGGCAATGCTATTGGCTAAATCCATTCCTTGTTTTAAATCTTCCACCAGAACAAGAGCCCCGTTGTTTTCCCAAGAAGCCTTGGCTATGTCCGCGCGGGGCAATTCCTTCAGCTGCTGTTCCACTTCGGCCGCCGTTTCCTTTAATAGTTTTAGGTCCGGGGAAATCAAGATGGAAGAAGCCAAGCGGTCATGTTCGGCCTGAGAAAGAAGATCGGCAGCAAGCTCCTTGGGACAGCCGCTTTGATCTGCCAAAATGAGAATTTCACTTGGCCCGGCCAACATATCTATATCGACCGTGCCATAAACTTCTTTCTTAGCTAAAGTAACGTAAATATTGCCCGGACCGGTAATTTTGTCCACCGGCCTTATGCTTGCTGTACCATAGGCCAAAGCGGCTATAGCCTGAGCTCCACCGATTTTATAGATTTCCGTCACACCGCATTCTTGGGCAGCAACCAGAACTTCAGGTAGAATACTACCGTCCTTGAGGGGAGGACTAACCATTACAATTTGTTCTACTCCGGCTACAACAGCAGGCAGAGCATTCATCAACACGGAGGAAGGATAGGCTGCGGTTCCTCCCGGCACATAAATACCTACTCGCTCCAACGCACGGTATAACTGGCCAAGCAGGCTGCCATCCTCTTTACTCTCGAACCAGGAGGCACGTTTTTGCCCGGCATGGTAACGGTATATGTTTTCCTTGGCCTGACGCAAAGCTTGCAGAAAGCTTTGGTCAACTTTAAGATAAGCCTCTTCAATCTCCCGGGGAGAAACCTGAAGCCCGCTTGTTTTTAAGTCAGCCCCGTCCAATTTAGCCGTTAGCCTATAGAGAGCCTCATCCCCTTGGGCCTGGACATCCTTAATAATTTCGGCCACCGTATTTTTTATTTTCTGATCCTGATTATAAACTTTTTGACGCAGCTTATTGGGATCGAAATCCTGATATTTTATAACTGTTTTCATAATGACCTCTTTAATAACAGTTTTTTTCTAATTGGTAATGCTGAATTAATTTTCTTGGAGTAATTCCCGGCATTTGTCGGCCAGTTCCTGGATCCGTTCGTATTTTATCCTGTAAGAAACTCTGTTAGCAATCATTCTGGTGGTAGCTTCCAGGATTTGAGCTACCTCTTTCAGATTATTCTCTCTTAAGGTCCGGCCTGTAGAAACAATATCCACGATTGTCTCCGCCAAGCCTACGCGGGGTGCCAGCTCTATATTGCCATGCAATTTGACCGGGGTTACTTGCATTCCTTTAGAGCTGAAAAACATCTGGGCTACCCGCGGGAACTTAGTGGCCACTCGTTTATGATTAATATAGTTAAGATCATATTCACCATTAGGCAATATCGGGGGAAGATTTTCTTCCGGCATGGCCACCACAAAGCGACAGTAGCCGAATTTTAAATCCAGCAGCTCAGCTACATCACAATTTTGCTCAATAATGGTATCTTTACCCACAAAGCCGATATCAGCTGCTCCGTGTTCGACATAAGTCGGTATATCAGTGGGCCGGCAAATAATAATCCTGGCCTGGTTTGGCGGCAAGTCAAACAGCAGCCGGCGAGAGTCTTCCTCTACTCCCTGGCAATCTATCCCGGCCTGGGTTAATAACTGTACAGAATCCGTTAACAGTTTTCCTTTGGGTAAAGCAATAGTTAAAAAGTTTTTGGGCACCGCTCAAGCTCCTTCCCTACTTGGTATTAGTTAATTAATCTCCAAAGCGAAGACCTACCGCCCTGGCCGTCAGCATGACGGGATGGTGCAAAGGAATTTTCTTCAGGTGACTTACGGCTTCCGCCAAAGGAACAGTAACAATTTCCGTACCTTTTAGAGCGACCATTTTCCCTGTTTCTCCGGCGATTACAGCGTCTATCGCTGCAGTTCCGTACCTGGTAGCCAGAACTCGATCATAGGCATTAGGTGATCCCCCACGCTGAATGTGGCCTAAAACGGTTACTCGAGTTTCAAGTCCTATTAATCCTTCCAGATCCTCAGCCACCTTGGCCCCAACACCACCAAGTACAACAGGATCCGTTCTTCCTTCCAGCCTGGTCTTAACCACCATTTCCCCGTCAATGGGCCTGGCTCCTTCGGCAGCAACAATAATACTGAACTTTTTCCCTTTTTCCTTGCGCAGGTTGACAGCCTCAGCCACTTTTTCAATGCTATAAGGAATCTCAGGGATTAAAATAACATCTGCCCCACCGGCCAATCCGGCATAAAGAGCAATCCAACCGGCATAGCGTCCCATAACTTCCAGGATCATTACCCGGTGGTGAGACTCGGCGGTGGTGTGCAGTTTGTCCAGCGCATCTTGCGCCGTATCCACGGCAGATTGGAAGCCAAAAGTAAAATCAGTAGCCATTAGATCATTGTCAATGGTTTTAGGTACTCCTATCACCCTTAAGCCTTTTTGCATAAGTTCCAAAGCAATATTAAGACTTCCGTCGCCGCCTATCACGATCAGGTCTTCTATGCCCTGCTGGGCCAGATTGGCTAGCACTCGGTCCGAACAATCCTTTTGAATTTTGCGACCCTTTTCCTCAACCCAATAGGCAAAGGGATTATCCCGATTGGAAGTCCCTAAAATAGTTCCACCCCGGTGCAAGATACCGGATACTTGCTGTAAGCCTAATTTAACAAAATCCTGTTCCACAGCACCTTTGAAACCGTCCCTGATACCTATTACTTCTATTCCTTTAAAAGTTGCACTTTTAACCACAGCCCTGATTACTGCATTAAGACCCGGGCAGTCCCCGCCTCCGGTTAGTACTCCTATTCTTTTGGTCATTTTCCCAAACCCCTTATACTTTAATAAGCTGATCTATACCCTTGCTCTGAGCTAAACTTGCCACTTCCTGATCGCTCAATGGTTCCAGCACCATTTCTACTAGTTTCCCTTCTTGGCGCAATTTGCGGCAATATTTAATAACTTCTCTCTGGGAATCCCCGTAAACTAAGATCTCGGCCTTTTCAACCCGGAATTCAGCCTGCTGTTCCTGGATAACTCCCAGGTTAACGGCAAAACCGGTTGCCGGACTATTAACCCCAAAATCGGCGTACAGATTGTCATAACGTCCGCCTTCAATCACCGGAATGCCTACACCAGGCAAGTAGCCTTCAAAAATAGCACCGGTATAGTAGGAAAATCCTCTTAAGATCCCTAAGTCCAAGGCCACATAATCTTTAACTCCGAAATCTTCAAGATGCTGAAAAATATTTTGCAAAGATTCCACTGCTTTTTGAATAGCTTGAAGACGGGTCCACTCTTTAAGCTTGTTTAAAACTTCATCCCCTCCGGTTAAATGGGGCATAGCTAACAGTAATTCTTTAACCGTCGGCGGTAGCGGGCTTTGAGAAATTACCCCTTCCAACCTGACCATATCTTTGCGCGAGATGCCGTCTTCCAACTCCAGGCGCAAATGGTCTTTAATATTTAATTCCTCCGCCAGTCCGGAAAAAATACCGTTATGACCAAGGTTAATTTGAAAATTAGGGATGTCGAGAGATTTCATTATTTCCACCGCCAAGGCAATAACCTCAGCATCGGCCACCTCCGACCCGGACCCCACAAGTTCCACCCCAACCTGACGGAATTCCCGGTAACGGGCCTCGTTATTCCGATAAACATCACCGCTGTAACAATAACGCAAGGGCAGTAATGGTTTTTTAAGTCTGCTCACAACCATTCTGGCTATCGGGGTGGTGAATTCCGGCCTAAGAGCAAGAATTTGCCCATTTTTATCAAAAAACTTGTAAAGGTCGTCATGCTTATAAGCATCCGGTTCAACACAAGCCCTGTACTCCAAGCCCGGAGTCGCTACTTTCTGATAGGCCCATAAGCGGCAGGTCTTTAGGGCCTTGGCTTCCATTTCCTCCAGCCTGGCCAGTTCCTCCGGAAGCATATCCCGCATCCCCTCGGGCAGCTTAAGTCCTAATGGTGAACGTTTCATTGGCTACTTTCCACCTCATTTGTTGCCTTTTGGCCATTATTTTCGCTCTTTTTTGCCATTCTGGCTAAAACTGTTTTGTACCCGTCAGCACCATAGTACAAGCACCTTTTTACTCTGCTGATCGTCGCCGAACTGGCTCCTGTCAATTCTTCAATCCGAGAATAAGTAACGTCTTCCTCCAACATACGAGCCACCTCCAGCCTTTGGGCCAAAGCTTTTATTTCAGCCACTGTAGCCAGGTCTTGAAAAAAGCGGTAACACTCTTCTTTTGTTTCCAAAAGAAGGATAGCCTCAAACAGAAAATCCGTGGCTTTATCTTTCAGCCTTTCATCAATCATATTTTTGACCTCCACTACCTATTCCGAGATTTACTTTACTATATTAAAGTAATAAAGTATTGTCAAGGGTTTTTTATAAAAAAAAGGCTTTACAGCCTTTTTAAGTGAATTCCTGGGGCAGTTTTGCTAATAGCTTTGCGTAGGAGGGCTTGCACCCTGAACCTTAGCCTGTTTTCTCCACCCTAATTCAGGCAACAAAAGCGTGAATATAACTATAAACACAAAAGCCAGACAGCCAAGGATAAACAATAAGTCATAGTTCTCTCCGGCTATTTTACCTATGACAAAGGTTGGTAACACAAAACCTCCTAGCATTTGAATGGTGCTAACAATCCCACCGGCGCTGCCTGCATAAACCGGACCGATTTCCTTAAGCCGAATAGGTATTGTAAACAGTATGGGCAACGGACTACCGGCCAAAAAACCGGCAATGGCCAGCAAAATCCATACCAGCGCTCCCTCCGGAATAATCCAGGAAAGGTATAGAGCAGCGGTTCCGGCAAGAGTGATAAAAATTACAAAAGCTTTCATAAGCCCTAATTTGTCACAAAGAACAGTCAATACCAAACTTCCGATTAAAGTACCAAAAGTAAATACCGACGTCATAAGGCCGGCTGTGGAAGGAGCAATACCCTTAACCATAGTGAGAGCCGTGGGCAGATAAGTCATCATGGTAACCATAGCCCCCATAGCAAAAGCTGTGGCTAGACCGGTCAGCCAGACATTTCTGCTTTTAGCAGCCACCCGAACATATTTCATTACGGGCATTACCGGCAGATCCTCGGCCCCTGGCGGTTTATTTTTAGCGAACACAATCCATAAAATTGTCAGTCCTAACATAATAAAGGCAGCTGTGAGAAAAGCACCATAAATGGACTCAAAGAAAGCTGCTGTTACGGCCAGGCTAATAGTAGCACCGGACATACAGAGCAGATAATAAATACCGACTGCCAGGCCTAATTGTTTTTTGGGAAACCAAATACCAAAATACTTAGCAAAATTAGCATTAATTAAAGTCATACACAGGGTTAATAAAATCATGCTTATAAACAATTCCCAGTAACTATCGGCCATAACTCTGTAAAAGTTGCCTATCACAGAGATAACAGCCCCGACGGAGATTACCTTTTTCACCCCGAAGCGGTCGCCTAAGGCCCCGGCAGGCAAGCTGGCGAAAACCGCAAGCAGCATAGGGGCAGTAACTAAACTGGAGAATTGTACGGAAGTAAGCTCAAATTGGGGAATAATTTTAAAAGCTAACGCTGACATTTGGTACTGGGAAAATCCCCCGACCATACTACTGAATCCCACAAGTAATAATATCACCCAGCGGTAGGGGGAAGGTGGGTGGACAAAGTTATTTCTTGACATTATCTCTTTCTCCAATTCTTTTAAATATACTATTAAATCATTTTTTAAATTATTATTTCGTATTTAATTATTCTTTTGTAGTTAAGATTTTCATAGTTACTCAATTCTTTGAAATTAATACTTCCTGGATAAAACACCTCTTTCCCCAGGTCTTTTAAGTATTTCAGCCCAAATCACACCCCGAACCACATCATGCGCCGAAAAACTTAAAACGGGCTCTAGTTTAGGTTGATCAGAGGGGGCTTGATCTTCTTTGATTAGAGCTTGTTCAGCCTGTTTGAGCTTGGTTTGATAGCCGGCGGACCCTTCATCGCCGGCAAAACCTTCATCACCGGCAGATCCTTCAAGGCTTTTCGTCCCTTCCACTCCTTGAGTACCCTCCGAGCTGGGGTATTTACCGTAATCCGAATATCCTTCTTCACTTTCCCAGTAAAGCGGCCAGTCTAATCCGGCTGCCGGTTCTAAACTCTGACGCTCTACCCTTCTGTAATCCTGTTTCTTGGTTTCCGGAGTATTTATCTTAGGTGGCCTGTTTGTTTTTTCAACTGATTGCTGATAATTTTCAGTACGCACAGGACTAGGCCGAGGCGGCTGACTGCTGCGCCGGGGAGGTTGGCTACTACGCCGGGGAGGCCGGTCCTTTCTGGAAAAAAGGCTGTAAACTATAATCCCGATAACTATAAACGTAAAAATATCACCCATTAACACTCACCTACTTTTTAGGTATCGTGTTGTCAGGCGTATCAGCCTTGGCTGTACCGGCGATATTATCTCTCATTTTGGTATCAGCAATAATATTTTGTAGGTTATAATAATCCATAACTCCCAGATTGCCTTCTTTCAGAGCTGCGGCCAAAGCTTTGGGTACTTCTGCTTCCGCTTCAACCACTTTGGCTCTCATTTCCTGAACAGAAGCCTTCATTTCTTGTTCTCTGGCTACAGCCATGGCTCTGCGTTCCTCAGCCTTCGCCTGGGCAATCCGCTTATCGGCTTCAGCCTGATCGGTCTGCAGCTGAGCACCGATATTTTTGCCAACATCCACATCGGCAATATCAATGGAGAGAATTTCAAAAGCCGTACCGGAGTCTAAGCCTTTATTTAATACTGTCTGGGAAACAACATCCGGGTTTTCTAACACATCTTTATGGGATACGGAACTACCGATACTGGTTACAATACCTTCGCCGACACGAGCAATAATGGTTTCTTCCCCGGCACCCCCGACCAGACGATCAATATTGGCCCTCACCGTAACTCTGGCTTTAACTCTGAGTTCGATCCCGTTCTGGGCTACTGCTGAGACAATAGGGGTCTCAATGACTTTAGGATTAACGGACATCTGAACGGCTTGCAGTACATCCCGGCCGGCCAGGTCGATAGCCGCCGCTCTTTCAAACTTGAGCATAATAGCTGCCCGTTCTGCCGCTATGAGGGCATTTACTACTTTGTCTACATTTCCACCCGCCAGATGATGAGCTTCCAATTGTGCAGTGGTTAAGCCCAAGCCGGCCTTATGCGCTTTGATTAACGGATTGACAATCCTGCTGGGGATTACGCGACGCAGGCGCATACCAATCAGGGTAAAGATTCCGACGTTAACCCCGGCTGCCAGGGCTGAAATCCACAGACCTACAGGAATGAGCGTAAATAACACCAAGACGAGGATTAAAATGATAACAATAAGAAAGATTGTCGCTAATAAAGGTTCCATTTAATAACCTCCTAAATATAGTTAATTAATGAGTATCAATTCGATTCACAATAACCCGGGTACCTTCTACCGCTATGACTTCGATTGGGGAATCTTTGGGAATAAAACTCCCGTCAGAAACTACGTCCACCCGGTGCCCGTCAATTAAGGCCGAACCGGCAGGCCGAAGAAGTGTAAGGGCTACACCCCTTTTGCCCAGATAATTTTGATATTCCAAATTGGGTGCCACATATCCATCTTCGTTTTTTTGTTTATCCCTCAAAGAAAGCCTATTCCATAGCCTAGCTATATGCCCTGTCTTATAACCTATGTAGATAATGAGTCCGGTAGCCAAAAGAGTAATGAGAAAATAGATTACCCCTTGAGCAAAATTGTCGGCCATGCGGAATATGCCAAAAAGCATAACAAAAAAGCCCATGAGCCCAACTACGCCGACGCTGGGAATTAAAAAAATTTCGACTATAATCAAAGCTAATCCTAATATTACCAAAGTTAGGGAGATTCCGGTTAGCATCAATATCCCTCCTCTCTGGAGTTATTTTAGCATATTTTAACACTATTACCTAATTAAAACCTTGGAAATCATGGCTCAATAAATAATATTAGAAAAATATTATTTTATATATAATAATTATTTTTACTTAAATTTTCCTTGGAGTATAGATTATAGGTTTTGCTAACTTTGTCTTTTCTAAAAAGAGCTTTGCCAACTTATTTTTCCTTTGGGAATAAGGTATAATTAATAGTAACCTACCTTTAGGAAAGAGGTGACTTAATTTGCCGTCTGTAATGAGAGTGTTACTCTGGATAGTCTTCTTTATGGGTTTATTTCTGATAGCTAAAGTCTTCTTTTTATTCTTCCTGCCAATATTATTGTTAGTCTTGGTGGCTAATCTAATATATCGAAAATATATTCATAAAGGACCTCGACCTACCGGCAGTAGCTTTAACTTTTTTAGCAATAGAGTTTACCCAAGATATAGCTCTAAAGCCAACAAGCAGGAATATACCACTGTTATCGATGCCGACAATATGGAAAAGGAATATAAAATCCCTAAGATCTAGTAATAAAGCTACTCTTAAATAAAAAGCTGAATGTCTGCCTCCAGGGCATCTTCCAAGTACTCTTTGGCTGTTAACACCTTTACTTCAGGCCAAAGCTCCTCAGCTTTAAAGCCCATGACTTCCATGGATAACTTGCAAGCCAGGAAATTTACCCCCTTTTTTTGAGCGCCTTGCAAAAAAGCATTTAAATCCGGGGAATCATGATCGTCCATCATCCCCTGGAGCATGGCTTTCCCCAGACCGGCCATGTTCAAACGGGATAAAGGCAATTCATTCGGTCCCCGGGGCGCTGCTAAGTCGAACATTTTTTCCAAAGTAGTTTTATCCTCTGCCGAGACTTTATCAGGGTCTCGAAGCAAACATAAACCCCAAAAAGCAAAGAAAATATTAACCGTTATGTTCATCTCCCTGGCTGAGTTGGCCAGAATTAAAGCAGCTAAAGCTTTGTCATATTCACAACTAAAGAGAATTAAACTAAGTTTTTTTCCAGCATGTTTATTGCTGGAATTATTTTTTGAGGACTGCACTCTACTTCACCGCCATAACCGAAATATATTTATTTATATTTTCGGTAATGTTAGAAGGGTTTATGCAGTCTTATGTTTATTACTATAAAGTTTTAAATAGCGCCACCTGTCTTTCCCTATTTCTTGCAGTATTTCAATAAATTTTTCTACTTCCTCGTGCTCATTATATAAACCAAAACTTACTCTGACCATGCCTGGTTTGATCCCATTGGGATTTTGCATTACAGAATTTACTTCATCCGGCGATATTTTTAACAGCCTCTGAATATAGGGATGAGCACAAAAACAACCGCTTCTGACCGCGATTCCTGCCTCCCCGGCCAAAATTTCAGCCAAGAGGTCGCAATAAACCCCCTTCATGTTAAAAGGAACAATCCCTACCCGTTCCTGGTCTTCATCCTCAGTACAGTACAACTCGATAGAGTTGATTTTTTTAAGTCCTTGAATTAGTTGTCTGGTAAGCGCCTTCTCATGTTTATCTACATTTCTCATCCCAATATGGTTTAAGGTCTTGATGGCGGCCGTCAAGGCAATAACCCCCATCAAATTTGGAGTCCCGGCCTCATCTTTAAAAGGAGGGTCGTTCCAAATAACCTGTTCATGGGTTACGGCTTTAACCGTACCTCCGCCTGAATAGTCCGGATCTCCATGCTCAAAAAAGTCTTTGGGACCTATAAGTACACCTACTCCAAAAGGAGCATACATTTTATGGGCGGAAAAAACCAAAAAATCAATATGTTTGTTGGAGGCAAAGGGTTTCATATCAAAAGGGGCATGGGGAATAAGCTGGGAGCCGTCAACCAGGATTTTGGCCCCGTATCTATGGGCCCATTCAGCAATGCGATGGATGGGATTAACGTAGCCCGTAACATTGGAAGCCCCGGTAACTGTAACAAGTTTAACCAGTCCTTTATATTTCTCCAGCTTGGCCCTTAGATCGTCAAGACTGAGCCTGCCACATTCATCTACTTCAATGTATTTAACTTCATAATTGTTTCTCCAAGGTAAATCATTGGAATGGTGCTCCATAGAAGTCGCTAAAACAACCATTTTTTCCATACTTTTATTATTCTTTTTCGAGCCGCTGTTTATGTACTCTTCAGCTTGCTGGGCCAATCTATGAGCAACTTTGTTTATGGCTGCAGTAGCATTTTGTACAAAGATCACAAGGTCCTTGTTGGGATTGCCCCCAACGAACTTGAGCACTGTATTTCTAGCTTCTTCGTACTTGTCAGAAGAGATCTTAGCTTTATAACCTCCTCCCCGGTGAATGGAAGAATAATAAGGCGCAAAACTATTGATTTCTTCGATAACCTTGATTAAGGGTGGAGTTGTAGCAGCATTATCGAAGTTGATCCCCTTTATGGTTTTGCCGCTCCGCAACACTACCGGAGTGTCTATGCCAACAACCAAGTTTCTAAAATCCATCTTGGAAAAGGTGAAATTCATTTCTTTTTCTCCTCCCGAATACATACCATCATTTAATAACCCTTAAACTCATCTTATAATCGTGAATAAGCTCACTGAACTGTTCATTGTCTGCTTTTTCATTTACCAGAGAGATTGTTCTATGGATAAGCTTCTGATGAACCGTTTCCCGATAGGCCAAAAACTGAAATATTTTTTTTAGGGATTGATCATCGGTAGTTTTTGCAAGTTTTAGATACCTTTGTTTAGCCTTTATTTCAGCATCTTCATGGTGCCTCAGCATATTAAGGACATCGAGATCTTGGACCTTACTTTGACTTTGACTTTGACTTTGACTTTGACTTTGATTTTGATTTTGGCTTTGACCAAGGATGACCTTAACGGAAGTAACGGTCGAGGGTAAATAATCAAGGCCCAGTTTCCTGATTACAACTCCGATTATTTCCCAATGTCCCAGCTCTTCTGCAGCCATCATGCCCAAAAGATCCCGTAAGTAAATATTGGTGATATGAATACTGTGATATAAATAATTGGCAAAAGAAACAAACTCGCCGTCCGGACCATTTAAATCCCGGGCTAATTCAGCGGCCATTTTTTCGTCAGGATGCTCAATATGTATTGGAAACAAAAGACGCCTGCGATAGCTGAACATCCCTATCCCCCCTAATCCTTATGAACTTTCTCTTAACTAATATATGGGTATTTAATTATTCGGTCACAAGGTTAGGGAGGCCGGCTAATGAAGTATTTGGGCAAGTTCAATGGTTAAAAAAAGATGTCTTCAACAGCATGAAGACACCTTCTTAAAGTATCTGGTTTATTTACTCTCCGGTTTCGGGCTTAACCCCAACATTTGACAGAGAGCCATAATTCTTTCATTAATATTTCTAATTAATTTAATATTATTCTAGGTTATATTTCTTTATAGCCTTTTGCATTAATTCAACATCCCGTACTCGTATAACTACTTGAGCCTGTTCATTCTCCCGTTCTACAAAAGCATACATATACTCCACAACAATTCCTTCAGCCACAAGCTTATTAAGCATAGAGGCGAGCCCTCCGGGCTTATCCGCTACCTTCAAAACCCAAACAGGGGTAAGCTTAACAACGCAATTACGGTCTTTAAGCTTAGCGGCCACTTCCTCCGGGTTTTCAACAATTACTCTTAAAACCCCATAGTCCTTAGTATCAGCAAGTGACAGGGCTCTAATATTAACATTGAATTCGGCAAGAAGATTAAGTACCTCTGCTAACCGTCCCTTGGTATTTTCCAGAAAAACAGATAGTTGAAGCATAGTACTTCCCCCTTTATAATTATATTTTTCCCTTGCGCCTGTCTTCAACCCTCTTGGCCTTGCCTTCACTGCGGGGTATACTTTTAGGTTCGACCAGACGCACTTTGGCTGATAAGCCAGTAATATTTTCAATTCGTTGCCTGATTCTGCTTTGTAATTCTTCCAACTCACGGATTTCATCTTCGAAGCTGGTGGCGCTCAGTTCCACAAGGACTTCCATAATGTCCAGGGGACCTTCTCTATCCACGATAATTAAGTAATGAGGTTCGATACCGCCTACGGAAAGAATGGCTTCCTCAATCTGGCTCGGGAATACGTTCACGCCCCTGATAATAAGCATATCGTCAACCCTGCCGGAAATTCTTTGCATGGTCCAGCCGGTATGGCCACAGACACAAGTTCCATAACTAATACTGGTCAAATCCTTTGTTCTATAGCGCAGGGAAGGAAAACCCATTTTATCAAAAGTAGTAAGAACTAATTCTCCCACTTCTCCTTCAGGCAAAGGGTTACCTTGAGGATCTAGGACCTCAGGATAAAAGTGTTCATCAATATGCAGCCCTATGCCTTTCAGACATTCCAGAGATACACCGGGACCCATGGTCTCACTTAAACCGTAAATATCTACCGCTGTTAGACCTAAACGAGCTTCAATTTCCTTTCTCATTTTATCGGTCCAGGGTTCCGCACCGAACACCCCGATTCTCAGTTTTAACTCATCTTTGGATATCCCGGCTTCAGCCAGGCTTTCGCCTAAGTAAAGAGCATAAGAAGGAGTGCAGCAAAGTACGGTAGTGCCAAAATCGCGCATAATCATAAGTTGCTTAGCTGTATTTCCTCCGGACATGGGAATCACCACGGCACCCAATTCTTCTGCTCCGTAATGAATACCCATACCGCCGGTAAAGAGACCGTACCCATAAGCAACCTGGATAACGTCTTTAGAAGTAATTCCTAGGCGCCTAAAGCCATTGGCCACAATTCTAGCCCATAACTTGATATCTTCCCGGGTATATCCGACCACCGTAGGTTTGCCGGTTGTGCCGGAAGAAGCATGAATTCGAATAATATTGTCCATTGGTTCGGCAAATAAACCAAAAGGGTAATTTTGGCGCAGATCCTCTTTTTCTGTTAGAGGAATCTTGCGAAAATCATCGAGAGTCTTTATATCACCCGCATAGTGGATTCCTACCTCCGCCAACTTTTTTTGGTAGTACGGTGCTTTTAAAACCTGTTCTACAGTTCTTCTTAAACCATTTAACAATTCTTCTTGAGACATCATTCAATCCTCCTACCGAACCCGTTTTTGTCATAATAAAATCGGCAACTATAATTGTCAAGATGTTTACTTCCAATATCTAAAGCTGACGATTTCTATTATATATATTATAAAGTATAATACGTAAATTATATAACAGCGTAGGAGGAAAAGCTAATATTTTGGGACAAAAAAACTGCCATTTTAAAGTTAATATTCTTGAAAAATGGCAGTTTCCATAGTTTACATACCGGCTAATTTCCTTAACTCTTCGGCCTTGTCCAGTCTTTCCCAAGGAAGATCCAAATCCGGGCGTCCGAAATGACCGTAAGCGGCGGTTTGCAGATAAATAGGTCTAAGCAGATCTAAGGTTCTAATAATTGCAGCCGGGCGAAGGTCAAAGACTTGCTTGATGCACTCCGCAATTTTATCATTAGATATTTTAGATGTGCCAAAAGTCTCTACGGATACAGAAACCGGACTGGCAACTCCTATGGCATAAGCTATCTGAAGCTCGCAGCGTTCCGCTAAGCCTGCGGCAACTACATTTTTAGCGACATAACGAGCAGCATAGGCTCCGGAACGGTCAACTTTAGTAGGATCTTTGCCGGAGAAAGCACCTCCGCCATGTCTGGCCATACCACCGTAGGTGTCGACAATAATTTTCCTGCCCGTTAATCCAGCATCTCCATGGGGGCCACCAATAACAAACCTGCCTGTAGGGTTAACAAAATAATGAGTGTTTTTATCCAGCATGGTGGAAGGAATTATGGGATAAACCACTTGTTCCAGGACATCCTTGCGAATTTGTTCCTGGGAGACATCCGGGTGGTGCTGGGTAGAAACAACAACCGTATCCACTCTAAAAGGCTTCCCATCGCGATATTCAACGGTTACTTGAGTCTTGCCGTCAGGTCTTAGATATTTTATTTGTTCATTCTTGCGTAGTTCAGCCAGTCTGCGGGCCAACTTATGAGCTAAAGAGATCGGCATCGGCATATATTCTTCAGTTTCAGCGGTGGCATAACCAAACATCATGCCCTGGTCACCGGCGCCAAGTTCCTCAACCTCACTGTCTGAATTTCTAACCTCCAAAGCCTGGTTAACTCCCATAGCGATATCGCTGGATTGTTCTTCAATAGAAGTCAAAACAGCACAAGTCTCGGCATCAAAACCGAATTTGGCTCTGGTATAGCCGATTTTTCTGATGGTTTCCCTGACAATCTTGGGGATATCAACATAACAGTTTGTGGTGATCTCACCGCTTAACAGGACAAGTCCGGTAGTAACGGAGGTCTCGCAAGCCACCCGGCAATTTTTGTCTTTTTCAATGACCGCATCAAGAACTGCATCCGAAATCTGATCACATACTTTATCCGGGTGCCCTTCAGTTACAGACTCGGAAGTAAATAATTTATACCCCATGCTAATCACTCCTTACTTGCTGCTTCTTTCTGGTAGCAGTAATTATCTGAACCAATCTCTTGGCTACTTCCAACTTACTCATTTGGGGAAGATCCATTCTTTGGCCATCGGGAAAAAGGATACTCACTATATTGGTATCGGAACCAAAACCGGCTCCTTCAGCAGTTACATCATTTACTACCAGCATATCAGTCTTCTTTTTGCGCATTTTGGCCAGGCCGTTTTCAATAATATTTTGAGTTTCAGCCGCAAACCCGACAATAAACTGGTGAGTTTTCTTCTCTCCTAAGGATTTCAAAATATCAGGATTTTGGACTAGTTCTAAAATAAGCCCCTGCCCTGTTTTTTTGATTTTTTGTTCCTGGAAAGCAGCCGGGCGATAGTCTGCCACCGCAGCCGCTTTTATCACTATATCCTGTTCATCGAACAGTTTTAATACTTCCTGCTGCATTTCTTGGGCAGAAACAACTTGGACAGTTTTTACTCCCGGTGGCGGAGTAAGGCTGGTTGGGGCGGTGACAAGGGTTACTTCTGCCCCGGCTTCCGCGAAGGCCCGAGCTATAGCATAGCCCATTTTTCCGGAGCTTAAATTGCCCAGGTATCTTACCGGATCGAGCATTTCACGAGTTCCCCCGGCAGTGACAAGAACCTTTTCACCTTTCAGATCAACAGAGCTTTTGGCGGAACTTCTAAAGTAATTTTCAATTTCCTCGACAATAACATGTGGCTCGCTCATGCGGCCGACTCCTTCGGTACCGCAGGCCTGGAATCCGCTGTCCGGCCCTATAATATGTATACCTCGCTCGCTTAAGGTTTTTAAATTTTCTTGAGTAGCAGGGTGGTGGTACATGGCATTGTTCATAGCCGGAGCCACAAAAATTGGGACCTGAACTGCTAAAAGAACTGTGGACAGAAAATTGTCAGCCAGGCCAAAGGCCATTTTGGCCAAGGTATTGGCACTGGCCGGAGCAACGAGCACCAGGTCCGCTGCTTCGGCTAAAGCAATGTGTTCCACATTCCATGTTTTGGGCTCGGCAAACATATCCGTATAAACGGGCCCCGAAGAGATACTGCGCATGGTTAAAGGGGTAATAAACTTGGTGGCTGATTCGGTCATAACCACGCTGATCTTAGCCCCAAGTTTTCGGAGCCTGCTGGCAATCTCCGCAGATTTATAAGCGGCAATACCGCCGGTAATGCCAAGTAGAATATGTTTCCCATGTAACATTATTTTTTTACCTCGCGGTTATAATCAATTGTTATTTTATCAAGCGCTATTTCTTCTAATGCTCTGGTTACAGGTTTAATATCTTTACTCTCTTCGGGATCTGTATTCTCCATTAAAGCACGAGCTCTCTTGGAGGCAGCTACTACCAAGGTATATTTGCTGTCTACTTTAGACATTAGGATATCCAGAGAAGGTTGTCTCATAATTATTCCTCCTTTATCTTCAAGGGATAGCGACTGGTACTGCACCTTTCTGCTGTTATTATACACTTTATTTTCTCTACCGCTGCATGGATATAATCATTTTCTACAATGTAGTTATAGTCTTTGATCTCTTCTAATTCCTCAAGGGCCTTAGCCAAGCGAAGTTGAATAATATCTTCTGTTTCCGTACCTCGGCCATATAGTCTTTCTGAAAGTATCTTCAGGGAAGGAGGCACAATAAAAATAAACACTCCGTCGGGGTACATTTTTTTAACTTGTTTAGCACCTTGAATGTCAATTTCTAATAATACTGTTTTATTATTATTTAAGGCTTTTTCGACATGAAATTTTGGCGTACCATAATAATTGCCGCAAAACTCTGCCCATTCCAATAACTCTTGATTTTCAATCATTTTTTGAAATTCTTCTTTGGTACGAAAGTAGTACTCTTTCCCTTCATTTTCTCCCGGCCGACAGCCTCTGGTAGTAACTGATACGGAGTACTCCAGGTCAGCCGCTTGAGCAAGAAGGGCCCGGCAAATAGTTCCTTTCCCAACTCCGGCCGGCCCCGATAATACCACCAACATCCCCTTATTGTTTTTCACTTTAACCCTCCCGGCAATAGTATTAAATCAACAACATTTCTAATCAGCAAAATCTTCATGGTTGACTTCTTTTGCCGAAAGGCGGTTAGCAACAGTTTCGGGCTGAACAGCAGACAAGATAACATGATGGCTGTCACATATTACTACCGCTCGGGTTCTTCTACCATAGGTAGCATCGATCAACATTCTGGCATCCCGTGCTTCTTGAATAATTCTTTTTATCGGTGCAGACTCAGGACTGACTATGGCAATAATTCTGTTAGCGGATACAATATTACCGAACCCGATGTTTATTAGTTTAATGTCCATCAAAAATACCCTCCAGTTACTACTCTATATTTTGTATCTGTTCCCTGATCTTTTCTAATTCGCTTTTTCCCTCGACCACTAATTTTGTTATTTCCAAATCATTGGCCTTGGAACCAACCGTGTTAATCTCCCTATTCATCTCCTGAACCAAAAAATCCAATTTCCTGCCAACCGGTTCCGAGGATGACAAGGTTTGAGCAAACTCCTCGAGATGGCTCTTTAGTCGGACTACTTCTTCGTCAATAGAAGCTTTATCCGCTAAAAGTGCAACTTCCATGGCTACGCGGCTTTCGTCTATTTCTACATTATCAAGCAAGTCCTTTAGTTTTTCCCTTAACTTCTCCTGATATTCGATCACTACCTTCGGTGCCCGGTCAGCAATTGCTTGGGCCAGCTGCTGCATTAAGACAATCCTTTGCCGCAAATCACTTTCCAGTCTTTCGCCTTCCTGCAGACGCATATCCAGGAGCTGAGCAAGGGCTAACTGAATTGCATTTTCTAAAACCGGCCATAAAATCTCCGCTTCTATTTCTTCTTCTTCGATGCTCAAGACCTCGGGCAAATTTACTAAGCGGTAAATATCGGTATGATAGGTTGTATTTAACGATTGAGCCAGTTCCTTCAAAGAAATATCATACTTCAGCGTCAAATCTTTGTCAACCTTGACCATTCTCTTTCTTTCTTCTGTTTCCTTAAGGTTTACATAAATTTCCACCCTTCCTCGCTTAACTTTTTCTTGAATTATTTTACGAATCGTGTCTTCAAAAGAAAGAAAAGTGCGTGGCATCTTGACAATAGTTTCTTGGAAGCGATAATTGACAGATTTCATTTCCACTGAAAAGTGATATCCTAGATCCTTAGCCTCGCCTCGGCCGAACCCGGTCATACTGTTTAGCAAGAAGATCGTCTCCCTTAAATTTGTAATTGTCTATTATAGATATTCCTTACAGAATAGATAAATCCTTTTTATGGACGTGCAGGATTAAGCTCCTCTTTGTATAATAAATAACTTAAAAGAAACAATGAGGTAAATCATGAAAGACAAAAAAAGTTTTTCCATTCACTATGGTTGGGCAGTCCTGGCCATCGGCACTTTTGCCATTATTGGAGGCATAGGCTTTACCCGCTTTAGTTTTTCAGCCGTACTTCCCAGCATGCAGGCCGATCTGGGAATTGATAATGGCCAGGCGGGATTCCTGGCAACAATGAGTTTTTTAGGATATTTAACCTTAGCCATTATTGGTGGAGCCTTGGCTTCCAAGTACGGAAGTAGGTTGATCGCAACTATCGGGCTTGTTATGGCCGGTTTAGGAATGGTTTTGAAGGGATTATCTCCTGGTTATCATTGGGTCGCTGTTTTTTGCCTGATGGCAGGACTGGGAAGCGGAGCTGTACACTTATCGATTTTCGGCTTATGGCCGGCCTGGTTTTCAAAATCAAAACGCGGCTTAGCATCAGGCATCGCCATATCCGGCGGTCCGATTGGAATGGTTCTGGCTGGTTTCATTGTCCCGGTTTTTATTATATTTTACGGGCAAACAGCTTGGAGAGCAAGTTGGATTCTGTTTGGCAGTATTACACTTCTGGCAGCCATATTAACTTTTTCCCTAATACGCAATTTCCCGGCTGAAAAAAACTTGAAACCGGTAGGTCAAGTCGAAGAAATAGACCACTCCCCAAATTATCACAAAAGTACGGATTGGAAATATGTTTATTCTATGCCCGCTGTTTGGATTCTGGGAATAGTATATTTTATGTTCGGATTCTCTTATATTATCTATATGACTTTTTTTGTAAAGCATTTGGTGGCCGGTATAGGGGTTGAAACTGTGCTGGCGGCCAGACTTTTTATGGTCTTAGGATGGATTAGTTTAATATCGGGGATAGTATGGGGATGGTTATCGGATATTATCGGACGCAAAAAAACTCTTGTATCTTTGTTCGCTTTACAAGCGGCAGCCTCCATCCTCTTTTCCCTAGGTGACATCCCTTTATATTATATACCTTCCACTATTCTTTACGGCTTTTCGGTGTGTGTCCCGGCGATTATGGCAGTTGCTTGCGGCGATCTTTTGGGTCCGAAACTAGCATCGGCGGGCTTAGGTTTTGTGACTTTATTCTTTGGTATCGGACAGGTATTAGGACCGGTCGTGGGAGGGTTTATGGCCGATGCCCTCGGTTCTTTTGTCCCGGTATTTATAATGACGTCCGTCATAGCTTTAGCAGGAGCAGTTATTTGTGTGCTGTTTATAAAGGATTTTGACGTCGAACAATTAAAGACCAAATAGATATTGAGAATAGATATATAGATATAGACTTGCTAAAAGGACAGGGGAAATGCCCCTGTCCTTGTTAATACCACACCCTTGATGCAATTTAATTCTGCTAGCCTAGCTTGTTAATAATCCTTTGAATTGCTCTCTCCGTATTTTCACGCGTATTAAAAGCAGTAAGCCGGAAGTAGCCTTCGCCGTTGGCCCCAAAACCGGCGCCCGGAGTGCCTACCACTTCCGCTTCTTTCATTAACTTGTCAAAAAAGTCCCAGGAAGACATTTTGTTGGGTGTTTGCATCCAGATGTAAGGAGCATTTACGCCACCGAAAACTTTGAAGCCTGCTTTTTGCAATCCTTCTCTGATCAGCCTGGCGTTTTCCATATAATAATCGATAGTTTCTTTGATTTGTTGCTGGCCTTCAGGAGTATAAACTGCAGCGGCAGCTGCTTGAACCGGGTAGGATACCCCATTAAATTTAGTTGTCTGTCTCCTTAGCCATAATTTATTCAAACTGTGGGCTTGCCCTTGAGAATCATAGGCCATAAGCTCATGGGGAACGATAGTATAGGCGCATCTTGTACCGGTAAAACCTGCTGTCTTGGAGAAACTTCTGAATTCTACCGCAACTTCCCGGGCTCCTTCAATTTCAAAAATACTGTGCGGTACATTCTCCTCGCGGATAAAGGCTTCATAAGCCGCGTCAAATAAAATAAGTACTTTGTTTTCTCGGGCAAAATCTACCCACTTTTTCAAGTCTTCTTTGGTTAAGGTTGTCCCTGTCGGATTATTAGGGTAGCAGAGATAGACCATATCTACCCTTGAAGTGGGAAACTCGGGTTTCATGTCATTCTCTTCAATACAAGGCAAATAAATTAATTTGTCAAACTGCCCTTGGGCATTAACTTTTCCAGTTCTACCGGCCATTACATTGCTATCTACATAAACAGGATAGACAGGATCAGTAACGGCCACAATATTATCTACTCCCAATAGTTCCTGGAAGTTAGCAGTATCGGTTTTGGCACCATCACTAATAAAGACTTCGTCTACCTTTAGGTTGACACCACGAGGTTTAAAATCATTTTCTATTATTTTTTCTGCCAGGAACTCATATCCCTGTTCAGGTCCGTAGCCTCTAAAAGTATCCAGGCTGCCCATTTCATCGACTGCTTTATGCATAGCGTCAATAACAGCGGGAGGGAGCGGCCTGGTTACGTCACCAATTCCCATTCTAATAATATCGGACGCTGGATTTTGCTGTTTAAACTCATTTACCCTGCGGGCTATCTCCGAAAAAAGATAATTCCCCGGCAGTTTTAAATAGTTTTCATTTACTAATGCCATATAAGTATTCCCCCTTAATTAGCGCTTAATCTATAAAATGTTTTTTCTTGGCAGAACAGCTACATAGATAATTATTATAAATTATCCGGAAGTGTATCTTCAAGTATTTGGCCTTGAAAAACATAGTTTGCGGGCCCTGTCATATAAATTAAATTATCACTTCCCCATTCTATTTGCAAATCGCCTCCGGGTAAGTGTATGGTTGTTTTTCTTTCTGCCCGGCCAGTTAGAACGGCAGCCACCTGGGAAGCACAGGCTCCTGTCCCGCAAGCCAAGGTAGGTCCTGCTCCTCTCTCCCATACTTTCATAGTTAGTTCACTTGGATTTTCTATTTTAACAAACTCAACATTTGTCTTTTGCGGAAAAAACGGGTGTTTCTCCAGAGCCGGCCCTAGCAGCTCAAATTCAAGGCGATCGAAATCGTCCACAAATATAACACAGTGGGGATTGCCCATAGAAACAGGCGTGAATAATAATTTATGCCCGCATACTTCTATTTCTTGCTCAATTATCGGCCCCTCCCGGTCAGTTATCACCGGAATGAGCTTAGGTTCCAGAACAGGCTTTCCCATACATACTGTTGCGGCTTCAAATTTGCGGTTTTTTACTTCCAATTTTATAGTCAAAATTCCGGCCAAGGTTTCTACGGTCATAGTTTCTTTTGGCACATAACCACGATCATAGACATAACGAGCAAAACAACGAATGCCGTTACCGCACATTTCTGGTTCCGAACCGTCCGGATTGAAAATTCTCATCCTGGCGTCAGCCTTATCGGAAGGAAGAACAACAATTAACCCATCCCCACCGATGCCCAACTGCCTATGGCAAAGACGACGGGCAGCCTCAGAGTAATTTATCTCCGGCGAGGAAAGAAAATGATCCAGGCAGACAAAATCATTTCCCAGACCATGCATCTTAATAAAATCCATAGGTCTTCCTCCTTGGTGAAGCTTACCTTTTCTTACAGAATACTATGCAGATTGGCCAGGGTCAAGATAAGATAACAGAAACTAAGAAAAGGAACACGAGGACAGCCCTCCTGCCTCTTTCTAATTGGAGACATGAAAGCTATCCTCGTGTTCCTCCATATTGCCCCTGAATTTTAGGAGGGGATTCTTTTTCGAATATAGGGAATCACTTCATCGGGGGAAATATTCAAAGCTGCTGCAAACTCTTCGTTCATATTTTTTTCGGCAGCTTTCATAATATCCTCATCGGCCTTCGCTAGTTTTTTGCCGTCACTCATTCTTTCTTGCTTTTTGAGATACATAGTTTTGACTATTTTCACCCATTCCAGGCATTCTGCAGTTTTAAGAGCTGACTTAAAGCTTTCATATCTTTTCCTATCGTCATTTATCCAAACAGGTTCTATATCCGGCATTGCGGATATTAAGGCTAAAACCTCATCCTTGCTCATAATTTTCCGCATTGAAACCTTACGGTTTGTAATTGGGATTTTAACTGTCAGATTATGCCCGTAGACCGGCTCCAGAATATAATAGTCTACATATTCATCATTAATATCCTTTTCTTTCCTGATGTCGACAATTTTATAGACCCCCGTGGAGTTGTATACTACATAATCATTTAGTTTAAACATAAAAATACCTCTCAAGCCCTTGCATTATATATACAAATAATAATATACTAATAAGTTAACCTAATCACAGCTACAATTCTATTATACCACAAAAAAATAGTTTCTGTAAGGAAAGCCTTATTATTGCTCGGAAATAAAAAGAGACGCCTTCACAAGCAATGAAGACATCTCTTTCTGTATTGCTTAATAATTAACGACTAACCATAAGACTACTGCGACGTATAGCATTTCTAACCGTCCTTGCTATACCAATGAGTACACTGGGTCCCCCGGCGACAATGAGAATTAATACCCACTGCCAAGCGCCAAGAGCCGCAGTCTTAAATATGCCCTGCATGACCGGCAGATAGATAACCGCTAACTGCATGCTTATTGAGGTGGCGACTGCCAACAACAGCAAAGGATTGGAAAAGATTCCGACTTCAAAAATGCTCCTGGTTTCGGATTTGCAGTCAAATACATGGAAAAGTTGGGAGAAAACCAAGGTGGTAAAAGCCATAGTCCTTGCTTCCAGTAATCCTACACCGGACCAAAGTCCGATAACGAAAACCAAGAGAGTTCCGATACCGATCATGGTGCCCCGGATTAGAATCTTTCTGCCAAGCCCCCGGGCAAAGATACTTTCATTAGGCTTGCGCGGCTTTCTTCTCATAATGTCAGGATCAGTCCCGTCTACCCCCAAGGCCATGGCTGGCAAGCCATCCGTAACCAGGTTGACCCATAGAATTTGAATCGGCAAAAGGGGCAAAGGCAGTCCGACCAAAGTACCAAGAAACATAGTAAGCACTTCCCCTAAATTACAAGAAAGGAGATAACGGATAAACTTTCTAATATTGTCATAGATGCCCCTTCCTTCTTCTACTGCGGCTACTATAGTTGCGAAATTGTCATCGGCAATTATCATGGACGATGCTTCTTTGGTAACATCGGTTCCGGTTTGCCCCATGGCTACTCCTATATCGGCCTCTTTCACAGCCGGCGCATCATTAACTCCATCACCGGTCATGGCTACAATTTCCCCGTTTTCTTTTAAGGCCCTGACGATTCTTAGCTTATCCCGGGGAGCAACTCTGGCAAAAACGGAAATATCCATAACCTGTTGGCGTAAATCATCTTCCGTCATTTTATCAAGCTCTACCCCGGTAATAACTTTAGTTTCCATTCCTCTGATAATTCCTAGTTCCTTGGCTACCGCCTGAGCAGTAAGTTTATGGTCTCCGGTAATCATCACCGGTTTTATCCCGGCAGCCCGGCAAACTTTAATGGCTTTAATCGCGCTCAAACGAGGCGGATCAATCATGCCCATTAACCCGGTAAACACCAGATTTTTTTCCACTTCCCCGTTTTGATCTTCTTCTTCCACGTTTTTGACAGCCAAAGCCAAGACTCGCAAAGCATGAGAAGCCATCTCGTCATTAATAAATAAAATCTCCTTTTTTCTCTCCGGGGTAAGCTCTTTTATTCCTTGTTTGGTCATTTCCTTAGTACACAGTTCTAAAATTATATCGGGTGCCCCTTTGACATAGGCTTTAAACCCGCCTTTCTCTTTATAAAGCACGGTCATTCTTTTTCTTTCCGAATCAAAGGGAATCTCAGCAACTCTTTGCTCCTTGCGTTCTAACCCTTCCCGCCATACTCCGGCTTTGGCAGCCGCTACCAGCAGAGCCCCTTCGGTGGGATCGCCGTCAACTCCCCAAGCACTTTCCCGTTTTCCTCGAAATAAACCGCTTACTCTTATACCTTTTTTGGTTAATACCGCATTGTTGCACAGAGCAGCGCATTTAAGCAACTCTTTAAATGTCCCTTTATCCTTATAGGGGTCAATGCCATGGAAATCCCCTTTAGGATCATATCCCTGCCCACTGACGGTAATAATCTGGTCTTCACAATAAATTCTCCTAACAGTCATTTCATTTTGCGTCAAAGTCCCGGTTTTATCAGAACAAATAACTGTGGCACACCCTAAAGTTTCAACCGCCGGCAACTTGCGAATAATGGCCCGACGTTTAACCATACGCTGAACACCGACAGCCAAGGCCACTGTAACAATGGCCGGCAATCCTTCCGGAATAGCCGCTACTGCCAGCGTAACACCGGCAAAAAACATTTTGGATAAACTCTCACCTTGGAGAATACCCGTTATAACTACTACAACACAAACAGCCACGCTAATAGTAACCAGCCATTTTCCCAACTGGGCTAATCTGCGTTGTAAGGGTGTTTCTTCCTCCTTGATATCCTGAATCATATCGGCAATAATACCCATCTCGGTATGCATCCCGGTAGCAATAACAACTCCTATTCCCCGCCCGTTAACGACGACTGTACCCATATAACCCATATTTTTGCGATCAGCTATGGGAACATATTCATCCAGCAACGGTTGGTTATTTTTAGCCACCGGCTGTGATTCTCCGGTAAGAGCGGATTCTTCTACACGCAAACTGGTTGATTTCAGCCACCGGATATCGGCCGGAACACGATCTCCGGTTTCTATCATGACAATGTCCCCGGGTACAAGTTCTTCAGCCGGTATCTTCATTACTGTACCATTCCTTAAGACCGTAGCCTCAGGAGCGGTGAGGGACCGCAAAGATTCCATAGATTTTTCAGCCTTGTACTCCTGAATAAATCCCAAAATAGCATTAAGCAAAATAATGGCTAAAATGGTAAGAGCATCTGCTACTTCACCCAAAAGGCCGGAAATTAGCGTGGCTACCATTAAAACCAACACCATAAAATCTTTAAATTGACCCAAAAATAAGAAGACCGGGTTAACCCCTTTTTTTACAATCAGAGAATTAGGCCCGAATTCTACCAGCCGACGGGTCACCTCTCTATCATTTAAACCTCTCTCCGGGTCTACTTTAAGTTTTTTGCATATTTCCCCGCCGCTTAAAATATGCCACGCTTGCCGCTGCATTTCTGTTCCTCCTTCTTTCCTCTGATAGTAATTCTTCTTGTAAATGCTATTCGGCCTGTCCATAAAAAATTACTCGTTGCGTACTTTTTGCTCAGGAAAAATCAACAAATTGTAAAAGCCATGCTTAAACGCTGGTCTTCATGTATCGGGATTGATATAATTTTATTAGTTTTGGGGAAAGGAGCTAGCAAGCTATGGCTTTAGACAGCATTACTCTCAGTTACTTAATCAAAGAACTCCATCCCATATTGGTAGGAACACGTATTGATAAAATTCAGCAACCGGAAAAAGATGAAATTCATCTTCTGGTGCGCAGTGCCGGACAAACTCAGCGTTTACTCTTAAATGCCGGCAGTACAGCAGCCAGAATTCATCTAACAGAGCAAGCTAAAAAAAATCCTGCCTTTCCTCCCATGTTTTGCATGATTCTGCGCAAACATCTGGAAGGCGGCAAGATTATGGATATCTTTCAGTCTGGCCTGGAAAGGGTTGTAACTTTGATTATTCAAAATTACAACGAAAGAGGAGACTTACAGAATTATTTTTTGCATTTGGAAATAATGGGCAAACACAGTAATTTAATTCTGGTAGACTCGGAGACTAACATTATTCTGGATGGCATAAGAAGGTACTCTCACTTGGTGAGCAGATACCGGGAGGTGCTACCGGGAAGAACTTACATTACACCACCGCCCCAGAATAAAGCTGAAGCCCTCAAAGATGAAAACCGGTTTATGAGCCTGATTTTGACCTATGCTCTGGAAAGAAAAGTAACCAAGGCGCTGCTTGATCTGTTCAATGGAATCAGTCCTGAACTGGCTAAGGAAATTGTTATCCGCGCCGGCTTAGAAACTGACGCAATCCTTGATGACTGCGGTGAGATCGATCTAAGCAGACTTTATCAAGCATATACCCTGTTTATCCCGGCTAAAGAGCTTGATTTAATAAATCCCGGTCTTTATTATCCACCCGGGCCAAAGAAACTGCCCTCGGCTTTCACTTTTATACCCTATGAACAGTACGCCGACTTAATTTGGCATCCTACAACCAGCCTCAACCAAGCAGTAAACTTATATTACCGCCAAAAAGATGATTATAACCGAAGTGAAGCCCAGAGAGCATCTCTGCTAAAGATAGTACAAGACCATATTAAGCGCCTCTATCGGAAATGTGAAATGTATGAAAACACTATGGCCAAAGCTCAAAAGGACTTAAGCTATCAGAAGTATGGGGAACTTCTTACGGCCAACCTCTACAAGTTAACTCCCGGCCTGACAGAAATTACGGTCGAGGACTATACCGATCCGGACTACAAGCCAATAACCATCCCCTTGGACCCCAGCTTAAAAGGGATTGACAATGCTCAACATTACTATAAGATTTACAACAAAGCCAAGGCCGCCATCAAGAAAACCGAACCTTTTAAACAGGCGGCTCTGGAAGAAATAAATTATCTGCAGTCTATCATATATAGCATTGAACAAGCCGCTAATGATAATGAACTCAAGGAAATCCACCAAGAACTGACAGAACAAGCTTATATATCCGGCAAACAGGCCAAATATCAAAAATACGGGAAACAAGCAACAAAAAAGAAGGCTTCAAAACATTCTGCAAAGGAAAAAGAGCAAATATATTCTCAACCCTACCGCTTTTTATCTTCCACGGGTAAAACCATTATCGTCGGCCGCAATAATAAACAAAACGACCGCCTGACCTGGCGGCAAGCCAAACCGGGCGATCTGTGGCTCCATGTGAAGAGTATTCCCGGTTCACACGTTATTGTACCCCTTAACGAAAATGAAGAATTCCCCGACGACCAAACCCTTCTGGAAGCGGCAACTTTAGCCGTCTATTTCAGTCAAGCCAGAGCATCCTCCCAGGTAGCGGTGGATTACACTCATGTGCGACAAATAAAAAAACCCCGAGGTGCTAAACCCGGGATGGTCGTTTACGAACAATACTGGTCATTGTATATCACTCCCCAGCAGGAAACCATTGAACGCCTACTAAATAATCCACTTCAATAACCTACTTCAATAACCCACTTTAGAATCCACTTTATCAATAAACAAAATGCCGTCGAGATGATCGATCTCATGACAAAGGCATTTAGCTAATTCTCCTTCTCCTGTAATAAAAATCTCCGTCCCCTTTTCGTTAAAAGCTTTAACTTTAACCTTCTTCGGCCTGATCAATTTGCCCCATACCCCCGGAATGCTTAAACAGCCTTCCGTAACTTTTTGGCGTCCTTGCCGTTCAATTATTTCAGGATTAACAAGAAATATAGGATTTTTTCCTAGATCAATAACAATGGCCCGACTTAATACTCCTACTTGGGGAGCAGCTAAAGCTGCTCCGTTTTCCGTTTGGTGCAAAGTATCGAGCATATCCTGTAAAAGATTTGTTATTTGGTCATCAAAAATTTCAACCGGCTGACATTTTTCTCTTAAGATGTTATCCCCCAGTAAACGAATAGTTCTTGCAGCCATGATTTAACCCCCGATCTATCCCAATCAACCCCGGTTCAATAAATTCCTATATTTTATATGGGGTTTAACAGCGTGGCATTCCTGCAGCCGGCCGGGATAATACATTGCTAGGATAACAGGGTTCTAAAGATGGCCGTCCGCTTCGTTAAAGAAGTCTGTTTTCCTCGGCTGCCAACATAGCACTGTTATTTTTGGCTTCTTTTAAAGTTCTCAAAAGTTTTTCCTTATCTTTATTCAAGGTACCTTTTAAGT
>JAAYOJ010000170.1 GCA_012520405.1 Peptococcaceae bacterium | reverse complement strand
TCTATTGCGATTTTTTCATTATCAAAGTTAAATTTTACTTTACTGGAGTTAAATAAGACATTTACACTTTCTTTATCTACCCCTTCTAAAGACTTTACGGCGCTGTCAATTTTTTGCATACATGATGGACAAGTCAAAGCTTCTAATTGGATAGTTGCTTTTTGCATTTTATCCCTCCTTTGTTTAATTATTTATTTATTAAATAGGCAATATATACTCTTTATTTATCTTTTTTCTTTATATACCCTTTTTCTTTATATTATATTTTACACTATTGTTGGGCAAATAAAATTGATTTACTCAAAATTGTTCTAATTATTATAGATCGTTTATCTTAATTTATAACCAAGGAGCCTCATACCGTTTAAGATTACCACTAAGATACTTGCTTCGTGGGCTAACATACCGATTGACATGTTCATCCATTCACTGAGGAAAACGCTGGCGAGAAGTACAACTACAACCCCCACGGCAATAACTATATTTTGACGCATATTATTAGCTGTTGCTTTAGTCAAACCTAAGGCATGGGGCAAGCGACTGAAGTCTGAATTCATTAAGACAATATCCGAAGTTTCAATGGCTACATCCGTACCGCTTCCCATAGCAATGCCGATATTGGCCAAAGCCAATGAAGGGCTGTCATTTACTCCATCCCCAACAAAGGCGACAATCTGGCCTTTAGCTTGTAACTTTTCAATATAGGCTGCTTTATCTTGCGGCAACATGTTTCCATGTGCTTCCGTCAAGCCAAGCTCACGAGCCACTAGATCAACCGTTCCTTGATTATCTCCTGAAAGAACTATTAGCCTTTTTACACCCAAAGCTTTTAACTTTTGCAGATCTTCTTTTACGCCGGGACGGATTTGATCCCGAATACCCATTAGTACTTGTAGTTTACCATCAACTGAGGTCAGTACCAGAGAGTTACCTTTTTGTTCAAATCTAGCAATGTCTACAAGAGCTTTTTCATCTAAATCAACATTTTCTTGTTTCATAAGGGCAACATTGCCAATTGCGACTCTATGACCGTCTACCTGGGCGACAATCCCGCCGCCTTTTACAACATCAGTACTTTCAACAGTATAAAATTCCGTGTCTCCAATATATTCTACTACTGCTTTAGCTAAGGGATGGTCTGATTCGCTTTCCACACTGGCAAGATATGCTAACACTTCATGGGTATTGTTGGTATAAAATTCTATGTCTGCTACTTTTGGATTCCCTATTGTTAAGGTGCCTGTTTTGTCAAATACTACAGCATCAACTTTACTAAAATCGTGGATTACTTCACTGCCTTTTAGCAGAACCCCGTTTCGTGCTCCATTGCCGATTCCGGCAACGTTAGAAACAGGTACGCCGATAACCAAGGCCCCTGGACATCCTAAAACCAGAATAATAATTGCCATTTCAATGTCTCGAGAAATGAGCCAAACAATAAAAGCAAAAACTAAAACAGCCGGCGTATAGTATTTTGAGAATCTGTCAATGAATCGTTCGGTTTTTGACTTTGAATCTTGTGCCTCTTCAACCAACTCAATAATTTTACCAAAAGTAGTATCTTCACCAACGCGATCAGCGACAATTTGAATAGTTCCATTTTCTAAAATAGTTCCGGCAAAAACCTTGGAATCTTTCTTTTTACTTACCGGAACAGATTCACCGGTAATACTGGCTTCATTAATATGACCTTCTCCTGTTAAAACCGTACCATCAACGGGTACTTTGGCTCCGGTTTTAACAAGTAAAATATCTCCTACGTCTACTTCATCTACTTCCACCTCTTCAAATTCTCCATTTTCCATTTGTTTCAAAGCGCTTTCCGGTGCTATTTCAGTTAATTCTTTAATCGCGGAACGGGTTTGATTCAAGGTACGTTGTTCGAGATAAGCTCCAAAAAGGAATAGAAAGGTAACTATAGCCGCTTCTTCATAGTTTTTGATTAAGAATGCCCCACCGACCGCGATAGTAACTAAAACATCTATACTGACAACTTTGACTTTTAAGGCTTGATAGGCTTGGATGGCGATAGGAGCAATCCCTAAGATGGAAGCGATAATTAACGACCAAGTAAATACATCTATATTTTTAAAAGCTAATTTACTGGTAAAGGCAATAATAATTAAAATTGCGCCTATTAAAGCTATTGGATTCTTCTTACTTAATATAAATCTCTGCATGCTTTCATCATCACCTTCTTTTTTAATTAAGCGCCAATAACAATACGTGTGAAAAAGAGCAAAAACCAGGAAACCTGAATTCTTGCTCTACTTCTAATAATGTCTGCAAGTTGCTTTATAATCATTTCTAATTAATTTCTACTTAGCCTTGATATGCTTCATCTGCTTCAGCCAACATTTGGTAAACGGCTTCATAACTTTCACATACATCACTCGGAACAGTGTAATTATTTGTAATTTCACGCAACTTGGCAAATTCTTCGTTCAAATCAGACCCTTCTAACCCTGCTTCTTTGGTTTTCCTATTGATGGCCTCAAAAATTTTGCGAACTTCATGGAATTCCGGGTGACTTCCTCCATGAACTCTTGCTACGATCGGTACATATTGTTCCAAGGTTTTAAAATGACGTTCCCGCACTTCGTTAAATGTTAATTTTTTTGACATATCGTCCCCTTCTTTCTACTTATTATTTTATTTTCCATATAATCTTCACTCTATCTAGAAACTTTCTTAAAGAAATCGAAAGAAATCAATTCAAATCTTAAATTAAACCCATATTATCCTATTTAGTTAAATAAATCAAATTACTCTTCTTATATTAGGTTCTTTAGTTTTTCCGATTCGGACATTAATAGTTATGTTTTTTGAATAGTCAGAAAAATATATTTTTTATAAACATATTCTGTGTTATAATTATACTTGTAAAATTATGGTAAGATATTTCCTTTGTTTACTTAAAAGGAGGGAAGGACATTAAGTTTTTTAGAAATATATTCAACAGGATATATCTTTTTTTCTCTATTCTTATTGTTTTTCTTATCGCCATTATCTGTACAATTGTATTTCTTCTTCTAACCCAGGATATTCGTGAAAATAAAATCAAAGATATGAATAATGTCACCATGATGATATCCGAGCAGCTCAACCTGCGTGTCAAGGAAATGAATCAAGTATCCTATGGCGTACTGGCTAATACACATGTACGGTATCCCCTTCTTTTTTTAAACGGTTATAATTACGATAATGTCAACAAGTATATATATCTTGACGCTCATAATAGAATCACGGACAACTTATTCGCCTTATCCCTTCCTTTTCCGGATATAGATAGAATTAATGTTTTTAGTGACCAGAATATGTTTTTTTCCAGCAAACAATTTAATAACGACTCTGAAGTCATAAAGGAAAGACTGCTAGCAAGAGTTAAACCAACAGATATGGAAATTAACAATAACGCCGATTTTATACTTATTGGTCCCCATTTAGACGAATGGGCTGAAGATAATCGGAGTATTGTTTTTTCTTTACAACGCATGATAAAGGGCTCACAAGGAATAATCGGTTTAATAGAGGTGCAGTCCAAGTACGAAATTATCAACGAACTATGTAATATTAGCGATATTACCTCGGGACGGATTTACATTATAGACCGAGAGGATAATATTATTTATCCTTTTAGCGAAACAGCACGTGATAGGATAGATTTTTACCTTGAATGGTGTAAGAATAATGACTATAAAAAGAAAGACAATGACCTTGTAGCCAGAGTATACGATGATTTTACGAAAACAACGCAGGTTGTTGCCAGCAAGTATTCCGACTACACTGATTGGACAGTAATCTATGCACTCCCGCAAGCTTTTATTACTAAGCCTATCTATCGAATTCTGTGGTTCATAATTGTTATCGGTATGCTGGGTGCAATTTTATCATTTTTCATAGCTTATAAAATTGCTTCATATATATATACTCCCCTGAGGAAATTAAAACATAAAGTTGAAAGTTTCGATTATCAAAGTTTTAGCTTTACTAGAGCGGATGATATTAATTATGACTTCAACAACGCCGATGAAGAAATAGCGGTATTAAATAATACCTTTGACAAAATGGCACTTAAATTAAAAAAGTCGGTAGAAGAGACCATCAAAACAAGGTTCGAGGTGCAGAAATCATATTATAAAGTCCTACAATCTCAAATTAACCCTCATTTTTTATATAACACAATTTCCATCATCTCAATTATGGGAAGAAATTTAGGCGACAGGAAAATCCCGGACATCTGCAAGAAGCTGACATACTTGTTGAAATATTCATCCGATATTAATGAAGATTATGCCACTGTTTTGGAAGAGAAAAATAATCTTTCATCTTATCTTGGCTTACTGAAATATAGATTCGAGCACCGACTTGAATATATAATCCGGATTGATCCCCGTTTAGATAATTATTTGCTTCCCAGAATGACTCTTCAGCCTTTTGTTGAGAATTCTTTTAAACATGGGTTATATGGTATGAAAGGACCCATTACAATTCAAATAGAAGGCAGGATGCTTGACCAGGAATGGGAAATCGTTATTCAGGATAATGGAAGTGGTATAAGTGAAGATGCATTAGCGGATATAAACGAAAGTATTAATCTTTTTAACAATTTAGATTCCGGACCGGATGTAAATCAGCAGATTAAAACAACCGGACTGGGCGTTCTGAATACATTTATCCGGCTCAAAATTCTCTTGGGAGACAGGCTAACATTCAAAATTGGGAACCGGGCAAATGGCGGTACGGAAGTTGTTATTCGAGTCAAAAGTGAATAATACAAGCCTATTCATTTACCGATAACGCGCTGGAGGGAGGAGCGGAGACGAAATGATTAGAATCATGACAGTTGATGATGAGCCTTTCTTTATTAGCGACTTCAGAGATACTATAAAAAGGATTGGAGGTAACTACCGAGTTATCTGCGAAGCATATGACGCTCAGGATGCACTCCACAAGATAGGGATTTATAAGCCCGACATCATTTTTATTGATATAAAAATGCCTCGGGTAGACGGCATAAGCCTATTGAAAAAAGTCAGAGAACAGTATGCCTATGTAGTCCCCATTATCCTAAGCGGTTACCCGGATTTCAGCTTGGCTAGAGAAGCCTTGAGAGCGGAGGCCGACGATTACCTTCTTAAGCCCATCGACAAGCATAAATTAAGTGCGGTCCTGAAAAATAAAACCGATAAAGTTATATCCTTGCGTAGGAAGGCGCAACAGGAACTGCTTTCTTCTTGTCTGAAAAACACCCTTGTTTCAAATGATGATTTAGAACTTTACTTCAATTATAACTGGTATTATCTACTAATGATTACCGGAGATTCTATCAATCTAGACAAAAATATATTGACGGAGATTACCTCATGTTATTTGTCCGATGACGAAAATTATTGGATTATTAATCAGACCTCCGAGGATAATGTACTCCTATTATTTGGGTTAAATAGTACCGATAAGAGTGCTTTGAAGGAGATCGGAGCCCAACTACTGCAAAACAGCAGTCCTCAGGTCATTATTTCTTCCATTATTATCAGCAATCCATTTTTTAATATAAGGTCATTAAACTGCATTGCCGAAAAAATGAAAACTGATAAAGACTTAATGCAGCTACTGGGAGAACCCCTGGTAACACTTTTTGAAGGACATAATTTTTCCACCCAAAAAGAATTATACGACATGTTGCGGAAAGAATTTGAAAGCAAATTGCATATGGCTTTATGGACCCATAACTGGTCTAATTTCCGGCATCTGCTATCAGATGTAATGAAAATCTTCCAAGAAAAAAAGATATCGAAAGTATTTATTAAGAAATATCTCTTTAGGCTAACTATTGACGTTGAAAAGAATTACCCTCTCCTACCCCAATTTATGGAGTTGAATATAGGCAGTAATATCGAACGTATAATCGAGAAGGCTACAGACTTTGAAATACTGGCACGTGAATACGTAGACTTTTTAATGAAAATATTTGATATAGATGAAGTTGACGAGCCGGCTGATGATGAAAAATTTATGTCTTTAATTGATAGCTACCTTAATGAGAATATAACAAAAAACCTGTGTGTTAATGATATATGCAAACATTTTCGTATTTCTCAGCCCAAAATGAACCGGATTATCAGAAAATATAAAGATATGTCCTTTGTCACCTATTTTACCTCACTGAAAATTGAAAATGCCAAAGCTATTTTAATTGAACAGCCGCAAATGCCAATAAACACCTTGGCGTATACACTGGGATTCAATGATAATCTATATTTTAGCAAAGTCTTTAAAAAAGTGACCTCTTATACTCCTACACAATATAGAGCATTGCATTGCAATAAAAATAAATAAGCCTTTTTACAGAATTTACATGTATCTGTTTAAATATTCCATTCATGTGAAGCGTGAATGGAATTATAATTTTTGTAATACTCTGAAAATTTCTATTTTGTAGGAGGGAAATTATGACCAGAAAAGCTTTATGTATCGCTATAGCAGTATTGTTTGCCATAGCAATGTTGCTAAGCGGATGCGGAGGAGGTTCCGCTCAAACGTCTTCGGACCCAGGAACTGAAGCTACTGATGATGGTAAGATTTATAAACTGACTTTTGCAGGCTTTTTCGCAGCGAACAGCCCCTGGCACACCACAGTGTTCCAACCTTGGGCTGCCGAAATTGAAAAAAATACTAACGGACGTGTGATAATTGAAGATTATCCCGGAAGTGCTCTGCTTCCAATTGGAAAAATTTATGACGGAACTGTTATTGGCACCATAGATATGGGATTTGATTCCTTGTCCCTCGTCGATGGAAGATTTCCGGTATGCGATTTGCTTAGCAAACCCGGTCACCCGTTAGCAAGCGGAGAGTGTGCCTCCCGTGTATTTCAAGACATGATAGATATCTTGCAACCGGCAGAATTACAAGATGCAGTAATCTTATTTACCATGGCTTCCGGCCCTGGCAATTTCCATACGGATAAGCCAATACGTAAGCTGGAAGATCTTGCAGGTATGGAAATTCGTTGTATTGGAGCAGATGCTCCTTGCGTAACCGCCCTAGGAGCGAAACCGGTCTCTATGTCCCATGCGGATTCTTACGATGCCTTACAGAAAGGTATTATTAATGGAAGCTTAGGACATAACGATATTTTGCCGGCATGGCATATTGCGGAAGTAACCGACTATACAACCATAACTCCTTTCTTGTATAACTCCACCTTTACCTTAACTATAAACCCTGATGTTTGGAATTCTTTGCCTGCTGACATTCAGGAAGGAATTAAAAAGGCAAGTGAAAAGATTTTCGAGGAACGCTCCGTCCATTTCATGGATGAAGAAGCTGTAAAAGGTATTGATTATGCGCTCCAGGAAGCATCAGGACATGAAATCATACATCTTTCACCAGAAGAAGAAGCAAGATGGATAGAAAAAGTATCCTTTATTCTTGACGATTATGTAGAGGAATTGAATCAAAAGGGCTTACCGGGCACACAAGCAAAAGAACTCATGTTTGAACTGGCTGAGAAATACAACAAGCTTCATGAAGAACGGTTAGCAGAGGAAGCTAAGTAAGAAAAGCTGTTATGGATTCGTTAAAGTTGTGTATCCGGCAAGAATTGCCGGATACACAACGATTC
>JAAYOJ010000081.1 GCA_012520405.1 Peptococcaceae bacterium | reverse complement strand
TCATTGCTACCCGGTGTTTGTTGGATTGTATATGTGTAAACACCCAGAGATGAAAACGCGATTTCAGGTAGGAAGCCTGTGTCTTCACCTGTAATTATCATGGTGAAAACCCCATCTTCACTTCCTTCCGGCATAGGATAATCTGGATTATCAGGTTCTAATACTATTTCATAATCCTCGTCATCAGCTGGAGGCTCGCCACTTAATATCACACTTACTGGTATTTCAATTTTGGGGGCTTCTGGGGCAACTACTGCATGGGCAGCTGGTGCCATTATGGTTAAGCCCATTATTAAGACCAGTAGTATGACTAATACCTTTGAAAATCTATTGATTAATTTCATAGACCTCCCTCCTTTTCCTTAATTTGGTTCCATAACCGCTAAGACGACTGTTCTGGCATCTGTGAATTCATGTGAGCATGTGGTAAGGGCTAAAACCTGCAAATCCCCCTCCATGGCCCTCATACTTGCAAGGGTAGCCTTATTTAGATATAGGGCCTCAGCTTCCGCATAGTTGATGATATCTTCTATATCATCATGCCAAAGGGTTGGGTTAAAGATCTCATCCTCATTGGCTGGTACCAGCAGGCTAGCAAAGATCTTTAAGTTATAGACTCCTTCAAGAGTGAGGAGGGTACCTGTTTGGTTCTCCTTGAAAAAATCCTCATCCTTATAGAGTTCTAAGTCTCCAAACATCTTGCTCCTATTCATACTATGCCCATATAGTAGTGAGTAGTTGTCTTTAAAGCCCCTATCATTCCTGGAATCTAGGAATATACTTCCTGCAAGGGCGAATTCTCCATAGATATCCTTATTGATATAGGATAGGTTAGTCTAACCTTGGACTATAGGATAATCCATATTGGTATTATCTATAGTAACCCAGCCTACTATATCAGAGTTAATAGCTAGTAGTTCATGGAAGCTAGGTTCATGCATATCTGGCTTTAGCTTCAACATATCAGCTTGAACATCATCTACTGCGGCATAGACGAGGCTGTTATCCCATAGTGCATATCCCGCATAAAATCCTGAGATGCACAAGGATATTACAACTACAGAACTTATAAGTGTGTTTATCAGCTTAAGAATAATACTGTATGCCCTCATGTCGGCCACTCCAATCATCTGCAGGGTTTGATAGTAGTATTACCACCAAACCCCTGCATTTATTAGTAAGACTATCTGTCATCAGAGAATCTTCTCTTGAGTGTGAAGGCTACTAATCCTACAGATGCAGCACCTAAGATTAGGACATAAGGTAGATTGTCAAGGTTAACACCTGTTGGGACTTCAGTAATTCTGGTGTTAGTGATGGTAGTGAATATTGCCTTATAATTCATTAAACCTTTTCTTAATTCATCATAATTCACTGTATATCCATTGGCAAATCCCTCTTCATTTGTTACCTCTTCTACAAGATAATTCACATCATATGGGATGTTTTGAATAGTAAAAGAATCTCCACCTTTAATACCAGAATAAGCAATTTTAATTGCTCCAGTTTGTTCATTTAGTACACTTATTGTTCCACCATCATATTCAATTGCGCTAGAATTTAATACCTTGCCTTCTACCGGTGTTAGGGTAACTATGATTTCAAACTCATCATCTGGATCTGCGTAGTTACCTGCAATTTCTTTGGTAACAGTTAAATCTCCAGCTGAAAATTCATTTTGGAAAGCATCAGTTTTAACATCATTTCCATCTACTAGAGTTAAAACTCTTATAAAACC
>JAAYOJ010000157.1 GCA_012520405.1 Peptococcaceae bacterium | reverse complement strand
TGCTTGCCTGTTACCATGCCGCTCAGCGCAAAATAGATATGGATAAATTTAATAATTTAGTAATTATAGTCATCCCAGCTGCTATTGTCGGAGCCAGGCTTTATTATGTAATTTTCAGCTGGAAATACTATGCTGCCAATCCCCTGGAAATAGTCGCCGTTTGGCATGGAGGGCTTGCTATTCACGGTGGTGTTATCGGAGGAGTAATAGCAGGTCTTTGGTATATTCACCGGTCCAATGATCTGAAACTCTGGACTTGTACTGATATTGTGGCTCCCAGCCTGATTCTGGGACAGGCCATTGGCAGATGGGGAAATTTTATTAACCAGGAGGCTCACGGCGGGCAAGTCTCGGAGGAGTTTATTAGCAGATTCCCCCATTTTATCCAGCAGGGCATGCTGATTGATGGCAGTTACTACCACCCTACTTTTTTATATGAGTCGGTATGGAACGCTTTGGTTTTTATTGTCCTGCTCTGGTTGTTTAAGCGCCGGTCTTTAGGTGAGGGGACGGTTACCGCTTCTTACTTGATTCTTTACTCTATCGGTCGCATCTTTATTGAAGGACTGCGAACAGACAGCCTTATGCTGGGGCCTTTGAAGGTCGCGCAAGTGGTCAGCTTGGCAGCGATTATTTTGGGTGTAGCTATTATCTATTTTAGAAACCGCCAGCTATCCAGGTTAAAATAATTTTGAAAATACTTAGCAGTGCATACAATAAGATAGATATAGAGTACAACAATTAAAATATCCCCTAAGAACCATTATCAGACTTTTGGCTTAGGGGATATATTCATGAAGTCCCGGGTATAAGAGATTTGACCGGACAATTATTAAAAAGCTTAACGAGGTAACAGATGAATAAAGTACGCAACAGAAGTGAAAAATTATGGACATCACATTCTATCAAAGCCATGTTAGTTACCTTCTCCCTGGCAATATGTTATCATACCCAACTAAGTATTCTGCCTTTGTACGCTCAGTATATCGGCGGGAATAAAATGGCGGCTGGATTAATGTTGGGGGCCTTTACAATCTCGGCTTTGTTGTTCCGCCCCTTAGTGGGTAACCTATGTGATCGCAAAGGAAGAAAATTTGTTTTAGTAACGGGAATAGTTTGTTTTGCAGCCGTTTCCATTCTCTATAGCTATGCTTATGTTGTTTGGCTCTTGGTATTTTTAAGGTTTATTCATGGAGCCAGTTTTAGCGCTTATTCCACTTCTTCCGGGACTATTATTGCTGATATAGTACCCCAGTCCAGGTTAATGGAAGGCATAGGTTTTTCGGGAATGTCCAATACCCTGGCGACGGCTATTGGTCCGGCTATAGGATTATATCTGATTCATATCACCGGTTATAGTAATTTGTTCAAAATTCTTTTTGGCGTGGCGGTTATAGGGCTTATTTTGTCCTTTTTTATTAATTATGAAGATAAAACAACTGCTGATGAAAATAAGACAGCTGATGAAAATAAGACAGCTAAAGAAAATAAGACAGCTAAAGGAAATAAGTCAGAAAAAGAAAGGGACGAAAATGCCAAGAAGAAGAACGTCTTTTTGGAGAAAAGAGCTATTCCGCCTTCTTTGGTTATGTTCTTTACCTCTATGGCTCAAATCAGTATCACGGTTTTTTTGCCAACCTATGCTCTTTCTCGGGGCATCCAAAATATCGGCTTGTATTTTACTGTGTATGCCATAGTTTTACTGGTAACAAGGCCCATGCTGGGAAAACTCTCCGATCGTATCGGACCAACGAAAATCCTTATTCCGGCCCTAGCGGTCTTTACCTTATGTCTTATCCACCTAGCCTACTCCACAACTCTTTATTCCTTCCTGCTCAACAGTGTGCTTTATGGTTTAGGCCAAGGGGCGCTTTATCCTATCCTAAACGGACTGGCTATTAAGCTTGCCCATCCGGAACACATTGGAGCGGCTAATTCAACTTTCTTTTCCTCTATAGATTTAGGTTATGGGATCGGTTCCATTTTGTTGGGGGCTGTTTTACAGTATACCGGGTTTACTGTTATTTTCATTGCCTCGGCCGGTTTAAATTTAGTTGCCTTAATTTTATACCTGATCCTCTTTGTCTGGCGCAAATTTTAATTTCCCAGTGAAGCATCGATTCCCTTACTGCGGCCGGCATTTTTGCCATGTAAAAAAAAGTATAGAACTAGGAAACAGAAGGCCAAAACCGCTACTACAGAGTACAATCCTCTGTAGCCGATAAATGGGATAATAATTCCAAAAACAAAGGGCCCAATTCCCGATAGGAAGTCCGTAAACATCATAAAAGTGGCATTAGCAATGCCTTTGCGGTGGGCCGGAGCATCTTTAAGGGCGATAGCCATACTGCAGGATTGAATTGCGCCGGTACCAAAACCGATAAAGAGTGCGGAGCAGAGCAGAAGAAAGGCGTTATGAGCTTGGCTCAGCATAAACATTCCAACTATAAAAGAAACCATACTCGGATACATGACATAGTTTTCGCCCCGCAGGTCAAATAATTTGCCGATAAAAGGTCGGGAAATAAGCACAATACCCGAATAAATAATGAAGAAGAAACTAGCGGCCATAGATAGATCGATTGCTTTAGCATAAGGGGTAAGGAAAGAAATAATACTGGAATAGCATAGATAAATAAGCCCGCAAACCAGGGAAATCCGTACAGCCTTGATTTCAAGAAAATTGCTTATTTTAAAGCCCCGTAAACTGTTTAACTGCTGGTCGGTCAGTTTAATTTCTGGAGTGGTTAAGAATATGGGACAAACAAGGCCTAACAGAGCTACGCCGGAGCAACATACAAAGACCATGGTAAAACTGCCATATTGGTATAAAAGCATACTGATAAAGGGCCCCAGGGCTGTGGCTAAAGAAACTGTAAGCATGGAGTAAGCTATCCCTTCCCCGAATCTTTCCTGGGGGATAATATTAGCCACTATGGCCCCTATCACTGTGGAATTAATACCAAAGGATACTCCGTGTAAGAAACGAACAATAATCAGAACAAGAAGGTTATTCGATACTAGGTAGGCCAGGGACATAATCAAGTTTAAACTCAGACCAATAAAAAGCATTTTTTTGCGGCCTATTTGTTCCATCCATTTGCCAACAAACAAACGGGCAATAAAACCCCCAATAACAAAAATACTGACGGCCAGCCCCCCTGCACTCGGACTGGCGCCAAACTGCTCCATGGCATAGGAAGAAACAATAACCATAGTGATGTAAAAGTTTAAGGCTACGAAGAAATTAGTGACAGCAAGCAAAATAAAATTCTTAGTCCAAAGCTTTGGTTTAGTCAACAGCAATCATTCCTTATTATTCTAAAATTACCAAAATATTAACATTCTACACGAGAGTCTGCTTTTCCTTTTCTTTACGCAATAATGTAAACAGGTATACCAGTGTGGCGAGAATTATGAATACCGGTGAAAATAAATAGATATAGCCAAATCCCATACTCTGGGCTACTATCCCCCACATCATGGCTCCCAAAGCTGAACCGATATCATTGGCGGCCAGAAAAGTAGCATTGGCAGCCCCCCTTCTTTCCGACGGAGCAAAAATTATAACTAAGGTATTTAAAGCCGGGAGAACTGATCCCATACCAAGGCCGTATAAAGCCGCGGCCCACAAAAACATAGACAAAGAAGAAGCTTGAAATAAGATAAGAAAAGCTGCAGTTATAAATAGCATACCGGGCAGAATTACTTTCGTAGGCCCCATTCTGTCTGCTATTTTGCCGGTAGTGGGCCTGGTTATAAGCAGCAAAAGGGCATAAACCACATAAAACAGGCCGATGTTCTCAATTCCCTTGGAGATTTGATAAGAGGGAATGAAGGTTACAATTACGGCCGCAGTAAGGGAAATCAGAAAATAAATGGTGGAAGGCCAAAGAGCTGTTTTTTCAAAAACAACCGGTTTACTTTTAGCCGGCAAATGTTTTTTAATGCCTCGGTCATTTCTAACCAAAAAGCCCATTCCAACAATGACTATTACCAACAAAGCGCTCATAGTATAAAGGCTGCGGTAATCAAAATACTCAATATAATATAAGCCTATGGCAGGACCGATAGCCATAGCGGCAGCATTGGATACTCCGAAATATCCGATTCCTTCATATCTCCGTACAGGCGGAATCAAGTCAGCGGCAATAGTTAGAGTTGCAGTGCTTACCGCACTAAAAGCAAGGCCCTGAATTGCTCTCAGGGCTAAAAGAAGATGAGGGGAATTAACTAAACAGTAGCCAATAATGGGCATAAACAACAGAAAATTGCCCAGAAGCAATATTTTCTTTCGGCCTTTGCTATCCAGCAGGCTGCCTATCCAAGGACGGGCCATAAAGCCTCCTAGGGTAAATAAGCTGGAAGTAAGGCCGGCCATTAATTTATTGCCGCCAAGATTCTGGATAAATAAGGGCATGGTAGTCATTAGAATATAGGTTACGATGTAAGCCAAAAGATTTAAGCTAATAATAAGACTAAATTCTTTGGTCCATAGCTTTGCTTTATGTTCAACTTTTAGTAATTTCATGGTATATTGTGTATTTCCCTTCAGCAAAAAGTACAAAAAAATCAACTTATAATTATATAATAGCACAAAGCTATTATAGGCTGTGGGTTTAGCCTAAAGTTGACAGGATGTATACAGGCGGCTAATATTAACTTGAAAACTCTGTTAGTATTTGGAATATTTATAAGAGGTGATAATATGAACATACGCTGGCTTGGTCATTCCTGTTTTTTATTTACGGCCCAAAATGGGCTCCGAGTTCTAACTGACCCCTATGACGACAGCGTCGGTTATCCTGTTCCCCGTAAAGAAACAGATATTGTCACGGTTAGTCACCACCATCATGACCACGATTCCGTGCAGGTGCTTCCTGGTAAACCCCAAATCGTCGATACCGAAGGCCTGCATAATATATCCGGCTTGGAAATCCAGGGGTTTCCTACTTTTCATGATGAAGTACAAGGTGCCAAGCGGGGTAATAATACTCTTTTTGCTTTTACCATGGACGGGGTGCGGGTAATTCATTTAGGAGATTTGGGGCATCTTTTATCTGCCGATTTACTGGCTCAAATTGGCCGGGTTGACCTGGTCTGTGTTCCGATCGGAGGATTTTATACCATTGATGCCCAGCAAGCTTACCAGGTGGTTCAGCTGTTAAAGCCCAAGCTTGTTTTGCCAATGCATTATAAACTGGATGATCGTAACTCTTACCCTATCGAAGGCATTGATAGATTTTTGGGGTACTTTGACAAAAGCAAAAGAGCTAAGACTTTAGATATCTCCCCTGCCTCTCTGCCTCAGGATATGGAAGTAGTTGTTTTGGAATTATTTTAAGGTGTGTCTGCCGTTACCGATTGCGGGGTACTTTAGGCAGATTCCATTTGAAATAAATGGCTAGGATACGGATTAGAATTATAGTCAAGACACTGGTATATAGGGCAATGGTTGCCTCCAAATTCGTCTGGTAAAGAAGATAATAAATAATAGCCCCGGTGATTGATGCCAGGACATAAATCTGTTTGTGCAGGACCATAGGGACTTGTCCTGCTAAGACATCTCTCAACATACCGCCGGTTACACCTGTTGTGGTACCGACAAAAATAACTAAGAACCAGTTGCTGCCGTACCCATAGAGAAAGGCAGTATTTACCCCAACCACGGTAAAAACGCCCAAACCCACTGCGTCAGCCAGATTAATAAGGGGCAGGTAACTATGCCGGTACTTGTCAAGATATTTGCTGCTCAGGGATTCTAAGGCATAAACAAGCAAAGAGGTAACCAGGGCCACTGCTAAAAAGTGATAATTTTCAAACATTAAAGGTGGGGTTATGCCCAGAAGGATATCGCGCACTACCCCACCCCCTAAAGCTGTAATTACACCTAAAATCACTATCCCGAGTACATCCAGTTCCCTCTGAATAGCAGCCATGGCTCCGCTGAGAGCAAAAGCAACCGTGCCTATATCTTGGAGAATAAAGAAGAGCAAATCGGTCCAGGCCATTAAGCTGATACCAGAACACAACCTTGTACTGATTCAAGTCCAAGGTTTTTTGTTAATTTTAGCAATTCATCATCTACGGTTCCGGGTTGAAACCATACATACTTTATCCCGAGACGGGCTGCTTCTTCAATTACTGCTTTTCCTCTTTTGGGCGAAACCACCATATTAACTACTTGAGGAATTTCCGGTAAAGAGGATAAGTCCTGATAACATTTGTCACCGTCTATCTGGTCGTATAAGGGGTTAACGGCATAAACACGGTACTCTTTGCTCTTAAGTTTTTTGTACAATTTGTACCCGAATTTTTCCGGATCCTGAGTAGCACCAACTACAGCCCAGATCCTTTGTTGCAGCATGGTTGCTTCATCCATAGTTTACCTCCAATATAGTTTATTAGTTTGTCTTTAAAGTTTACTGTTTTTCAATAGTTTTCGTTTGCCAGTTTTCGTTAGCCGCATGAGATTTTGAATATATGCCTACAGTTATTATTTTCCTAAAATAGATGTTTAATTCCAATTCGCAAGGTGCTGGAATTTACCATAAGGTTTTTTGCCAGGAACGCTAGTCTTCTCTGAACTTTCTGATAAAATCATTATCAGAAAGGGTGACAGTCTATGAAGAGAAAGACCATAATTTTATCTGGATTTCTTGTTGCTACCGCTGTTATCTTTTTGTTGATCGTAACCAGTAGCTTTTTTATTTATAATCTTGTAATTATGCGTCAAGCAAGCCAAACTTTTAACAATCAGCAGAATGTACCTTTAATTCTAGAGACAACGGCCGTCAATGCCTTTGAAGAAAATAATAATTTGTCCGCAGATTTTAATCTCGCTGCTCAGGATGTTTTCGCCAACGAAAAATGGCTGGAAAACAAGTTTTATGAATCTTGGTCTGTTATTTCGGATGACGGTTTAAAACTTATGGGATATTACATCCCGGCAGCTCAAGAAACGGATAAGACTGCTATTATTGCTCATGGCTATCTGGGTCAGGGAATGGATATGGACAATTTTGCCAGATTTTATTCCGAAAAGCTAGGCTTTAATGTGCTGCTCCCGGATGCCAGAGGACACGGTGCCAGTGAAGGTGATTATATCGGATTTGGCTGGCCGGACCGCAAAGATTATCTTCTCTGGATTCAGAAAGTTATTGACCGAAGCGGTGATCAGGCTCAAATTGTGCTGCACGGCATTTCTATGGGCGGCGCTACCGTTATGATGGTTAGCGGCGAAGCTTTACCCCAACAGGTTAAAGCCATTGTAGAAGATTGTGGCTACTCCTCTGTTTACGAGGAATTTACCTATCAGTTCCAAAGAAGATTTTCCATATCCGGTTTTCCCTTTATTGAAGCTGCCAGCATGCTTACTCAGCTTAGAGCCGGCTATAGCTTTTATGAGGCATCCGCTATCAAACAGCTTACTAAAAACCAAACCCCCACTCTCTTTATACACGGAATGAACGATAGCTTAGTACCCACCAATATGGTTTGGCAATTATATAAGGCTTGTCGGGCCGAAAAAGAAATTTATTTGGTTGAGGGTGCCAGCCATGGTATGGCTTATGTTGTTAATCCGGATTTATATGAGAATGTAGTCACTAACTTTCTTAGTCGTTATGTGGAATTTGATTATTCGACAGTCTAATTATGCTCTTATCTTTGGAAATAGTAGGTATATACTCAGTATATACCTATTTCTAATGGCGATTCAATATTTGGGACGCAATCTCAGCTTGTGTGTCTTGACGGCGAAATCTATCTACTTTATGCTTAAACTAAAGGCATACATACATAGATACATAGCATCACGAAAAAGAATATCACGAAATAAAACAGAATATGTGCTGTAAACGGAGGTAAAATATGGAGTATTTGGGCAAGAATATACCTAAACTTGGCTTTGGCCTTATGCGTCTACCACTGATCGGGGAAGAAATCGACATTGAACAAACCAAGCAAATGGTGGATCTGTTCCTGGCCAAAGGCTTTACTTACTTTGACACTGCTTATGGTTATAACAACGGTAAATCAGAGGAAGCGGCTAAAATTGCTCTTGTTGACCGCTATCCCCGGGAAAGTTTTCAGCTTGCTACTAAGTTGCCGGCCTGGAATGCCAATTCGGCGGAAGAGGCTAAGGAAATGTTCAAGACCTCACTCCGACGTACCGGAGCCGGTTATTTTGATTTTTACCTCATGCACAACATCAATGAAAAGAGAAAAAAAACTTTTGATAAGTATAAGATTTGGGATTACCTAAGAGAGCTAAAACAAAAAGGTTTAGTAAGACATATTGGATTTTCCTACCATGACAAAGCAGCTTTGTTGGATAGCATTTTAACCGAAATACCGGATGTGGAGTTTGTGCAGCTCCAGATTAACTATGCTGACTGGGAAAATGATTTTGTAGAGTCGCGCAAGTGTTATGAGGTAGCTCTGAAACATAACAAACCGGTTATTATCATGGAACCTGTTAAAGGCGGTGTTCTGGCCAACCCGAGCCCTAAAATACGTCAAATATTCCAAGAGGCCGATCCTCAAGCTTCCTTGGCATCTTGGGCTATCCGTTTCGCTGCTTCCTTAGATAAGGTCATTACGGTTTTAAGCGGAATGTCCACTTTGGAGCAAATGCAAGATAATCTATCCTATATGGAAAATTTCCGGCCGCTCGACGATAAGGAACGGGCCGTGATCCAGCGAGCTCAGGAAGCATTAAAAGAGATCCCTTCTATTCCCTGCACCTCATGCCAGTATTGTGTCAAGGATTGCCCGCAGCAAATTCATATTCCGACATTCTTTTTAGCCTTGAACCGCAATCTGATTTACGATGATTTTAAGGGTGCTCAGTATGAATATAAAAATGCTATGAGATTTGGCAGCCAAGATCCTAGCCAATGTATTGCCTGCGGCAATTGTGAAGACGTTTGCCCTCAACAGCTTAACATTATAGAATCTTTAAAAGAAGCTGTGAAACTGTTTGGCTAGGCTATGCTTATAGACGAACCCCATGGTTTTTTCATGGGGTTCATTGTTTTTAACGCATCAGTTCATTATTTTTACCGCGAGGCGTATAGTGGGTATGGAGTAATTCGTGGGATTTATGACCGTTAGGCTCCTGAAGAAATTCTGAGTAAAGTTGTTTAATATATTCATTTTCATGAGATTTTCTAAGGGTCTTACCTTCGTCTTCCCTGTAAATAGCATTCATCCGTTTTTGTCGGATTTCAGAGCTAGTTGGTCTGGGCTGGCCGCCGCCACCAATACAGCCGCCCGGACAAGCCATGACTTCAATAAAGTGATAAGGAGATTCTCCTTTAGCCACTTGGTCCAAAAGAATTTTGGCTCCGGCCAGGCCGCTGGTCACTGCGATTTTGACCTTCACTCCCTCTAAAAATTTATAGGCTTCCAGGGTGTTTTCGATTAGAATTTCGGCGGTCTTAATTTGTTCTAAGCCCACGATGGGAGTGACATGAAGTTTGGCAAAGGGTAATTCCCTGCCGGTGACTAATTCATAGACTGTACGCAGAGCAGCTTCCATCACTCCGCCCGTAACCCCGAAAATATCTGCCGCCCCGGAAGATAGGCCAAGAGGATTGTCAAAGCGGCTATCTTCAAGGTTGCAGAAGTCAATCCCCGCTTCTTTAATCATTTTGGCCAGTTCTCTGGTGGTCAGAACTGCATCCACATTGGGAAGGTTGTTGTTCCGCATCTCCGGACGGGATATTTCAAATTTTTTTGCCGTACAAGGCATTACAGAGACCACATACATGTCCTGGGGGTCAGTTTCGATTTTAGAGGCATAATAGGATTTAGCCAGGGCCCCGAGCATGGTATGGGGTGATTTACATGTTGAGAGATGATCCAGCTCTTGCGGGAAGAAATGCTCCACATATTTAATCCAACCCGGACTGCAGCTGGTAATCATAGGCAAAGCCGCTTCTCCGCCTGAAAAGGCTTTGGTCAGTCTGGACAATAATTCCGTACCTTCTTCGACTATGGTCAGGTCGGCAGCGAAATTGGTATCAAAGACCTCATCAAAGCCCAGTTCTTTTAAAGCCGTGACCAGTTTCCCGGTTACCAGGGTCCCGGGTTCCAGGCCGAATTCTTCGCCAATTGCTGCTCTGATGGCCGGAGCAGTCTGGACAATGGTCCTTTTTTGGGGGTGGTTTAGGGCCTGCCACACCTCTTGAATAGCATCGGTTTCTTGGAGAGCACCGACCGGACAAACCAGGGTACATTGCCCGCAATAGGCACAGCTTACGGTATTCAGGGGAAGGCCTATGGCTGGGCCGATTACAGTTTTGAACCCTCGTTGCTGAGCGCTGAGGACGCCAACCTGCTGAATCTCGTTACAGACAGTTAGACAGCGGCGGCAGAGAATGCATTTGGACATATCCCTGGTAATAGACGGAGAAACATCATGACCACCCTCAGAGCGTTCGCCTGCAAAGCGAGCTTCTTTTACCCCCAGACGCTGTCCCATGGCCTGCAGTTCGCAGCTTTGATTACGTTCGCAATTCAAACAATCTTGGGGATGATCAGATAATATAAGTTCATAAAGAATTTTTCTGGCCTGACGTACTCGGCTGGTATTAGTTTTAACCACCATACCTTCTCTTACGCTAACCATGCATGAAGGCTGCAAATTTTTAGCTCCCTCTACTTCTACTACGCACAGCCTGCAGGAGCCAATTTTATGCACTCCTTCCAGGTAGCATAAATTTGGAATGTAGATGCCGTTCTGTTTCGCAGCATCCAGGATGGTCGTACCTTCCGAAGCGGAAACATTTTTGCCGTTGATTGTTAAATTTACCATTTATTCATTTACCTCCTGTCACAGCGTAAACAGCGCATCGATTCTGCCGTTGCATTCAGTTTATGATAGCCTAAAGAAACTTCACCAAAGCTGTTTTTCCTTTTTTGGGGATCCATAACCCGCATTGGAAATCTTTCATGTTCCACGATCTCGTCTTCATCCTTAGGAGTCGGGATTTCGATCGCCTCCCCTTTATTGAGCAGGCCCCGGCCGCCGAGATAGAGGTCGATGGAAGCTGCTGCTTTTTTACCATCAGCTATAGCTGTAATAACCACATCGGATCCTTTAGCCACGTCTCCCCCGGCGAAGACCCCCTTCATGGTGGTCATGAGGGAATCCCTCTCCGTGACAAAGGTTCCCCATTCTGTAACTTCAACTTCGTCCATCTGGACAAAAGGAAAATCAGAGGATTGACTGACGGCGGGAATTACCAGATCAGCCGTAAGCGTAAAGTTAGATCCTTCTTTAATTTTCGGTTTCTTACGACCGTCGGCATCAAAGCCGTTTGGTTCTAGTTGAATACATTCAATGGCGCTGATTTTGTCTTCACCCAGAAAACTAAGGGGGCTAACAAGCGGCAAAATTTCAATCCCTTCTTCCCGGGCATCCTTAACCTCTCTGGCATCAGCCGGCATATCTTCGATTGTTCGGCGATACAGAATTTTAGTATTCTTGGCCCCTAGTCTGACAGCTGTTCTGGCGGCATCAATGGCAGTGTTGCCGCCGCCAATCACCACTACATTCTTTCCAACATTAATGTCATGTCCTAAATTTACCAGGCGCAGAAAATCCAAACCATGAATTACACCCTGCAAGTCTTCTCCCGGAATATTGATTTTATTGGAAAGTTGAGTTCCGGTAGCAACATAGATTGAATCATGACTTTGCTGTATTTCTTCGAATGAGATATCTTTGCCTACTTTAGTGTTTAAATGGATTTTGACTCCCACCTGTTGGATAAGTTCTATTTCGTGGGCTAAGATGTCATTAGGCAGCCTGTATTCCGGAATGCCAAAGGCGAGTACTCCTCCGGCAATAGGTTGAGCTTCATAAACATCAACATCATAGCCTAGTCTGGCCAGATAATAACCGCAGGTTAAGCCTGAGGGGCCAGCACCAATAATGCCGACACTTTTCCCATTCTTGGGAAAGACAATATCTTTAGTAAACCCTTTTTCATGTTTAAAGGCATAGTCGGCCACGAATCTTTTGATATCTTTAATGGCCACCGCTTCGTCCAGCTGGGCTCGGCGGCATTTGCGCTCACAGGGATGGGTACAGATTCTGCCGCAAACTGCAGGAAAGGGATTTTCTTGTCGGATTAAATTATAGGCATCCAGATAGCGGCCGGCCGAAACTAAGGCCATATACCCAGGTACGTTGACTTTGGCCGGACAAGCGTTTTCGCAAGGGGAAAGGAATAAATCGGAACAAACCCCTGCCCGGCAGTATTTATTCTTAATATGTTCTTCATACTCTTCCCGAAAATATTTGATCGTGCTCAGAACAGGGTTAGGCGCAGTCTGGCCTAAGCCGCACATGGCGGTTTCTTTGATATAAGTGCCCAATTCTTCTAAAAGTTCAATATCTCCATCCCTGCCCTGTCCTTGGGTGATGCGTTCTAAAATTTCCAGCATCCGTTTAACTCCAATTCGACAAGGCACACACTGACCACAGGATTCCTCCTGTACAAATTCCATGAAATATTTGGCTGTGTCCACCATGCAGGTATCTTCGTTCATAACGATTAGTCCGCCGGAGCCCATAATGGCACCTATTTTGATAATATTTTCATAATCCACCGGGGTATTTAGGTATTCTTTGGTAATACATCCCCCGGAAGGGCCACCGGCTTGAGCGGCTTTGAAAGTTTTGCCCTGTGGGATCCCGTCCCCAATTTTAAATAGGATATTTCCCAGACTAATGCCCATGGGTACCTCGACCAGGCCTGTATTGGCAATTTCACCGGCCAGAGCAAAAACTTTGGTCCCTTTGCTGTTTTCTGTTCCAAACTGAGAAAACCAATGGGCCCCTTTATGGATAATAGGTGGAATATTAGCCAGAGTTTCTACGTTATTGATAATCGTGGGCTTACCAAATAAGCCGCGTTCGAAAGGAAAGGGGGGCTTTTGTCTGGGTTCTCCTCGCCGTCCTTCAATGGAAGCCAGAAGTGAGGTTTCTTCGCCGCACACGAAGGCACCGGCTCCGATGCGAATCTCCAAATTAAACTCAAAGTCCGTATTAAGGATTTTCCCGCCTAGCAAGCCGAGGCGACGTGCTTCTTCGATCGCAACACTTAAACGCTCAACGGCAATCGGGTATTCGGCGCGAACATATATATAGCCTATATTGGCGCCGATAGCATAGCCACCGAGGATCATGCCCTCAATAATAGTATGGGGGTCCCCTTCCAGGATGCTGCGATCCATAAAGGCCCCTGGATCTCCCTCATCGGCATTACAGACTAAATATTTTTGTTCGTTTACGGCTTTTAATCCCGCTTCCCATTTTAAGCCTGTCGGAAAGCCTGCTCCGCCCCGTCCCCTAAGTCCTGATTTTTTGATTTCCTCCACAACTTCTTGCCGGCTCATATTGCTTAAGGCTTTAGCCGTGGCAAAATATCCGTCTTGAGCAATATAGGCTTCAATGGATGAATGTTCTATTTGCCCACAATTGCGCAAAGCAATTTTAACTTGATCTTTAAAAAAAGGAATATCATGAATCTTAGGGATATGTAATTGCCGTGCTTTATCGTAATAGGTGTACTTTTCTAAGACAGTACCGTTGATAATATGGGATTTGACAATCTCCACAATTTTTTCGGGCGTAACTTCAGTATAAAAGGTTTGGTCAGGCCTGATGAGAACCACCGGCCCTAAGGCGCAGATGCCCATGCAGCCGGTTACAATGACGGCGACTTTATCACTTAAGCCATATTTTTCAAGACAACTCACTAAAACATCTTTAACTTCATGGCACATAGAGGATATACATCCTCCTCCACCGCACACCAGTATCTGGTAATTATATTTAGACAGTTTATTATTATATTCATTTTTTATTTTAACTAGATCTTCCAGACCGGCTATTTTCATATTATCACTTCCCTGTTTCTGTTTATTATCTATTTGTACTTGGCCAAAATGTTTTCCAATTTATCAGGGTTTACTTGCTTATAAACCACATCATCAATCATTATGGCCGGTGCCAATCCACAGGCTCCAATACAGCGGGCTACTTCAAAAGTGAAAAGGCCGTCTTTAGTTGTTCCGCCCACTTCAACGCCAAGCATTTCTTGTAAACGACTTATAATTTTCTTTCCACCTCGTACATAACAAGCGGTTCCCAAGCAAACTCTTATGACATGTTTTCCCCGGGGCTGAGTGGCAAAAAAGGAGTAAAAAGTAACAACCCCGGAAACCTCGGAAAGCGGTTTTTCCATGCTTTGGGCAATATACCGCTGGAGTTCGAGAGGTAAATAGCCAAAAATTGCTTGAGCCATATGAAGTACTTGTATCAGCCTGCCTTCTCTATTTTTATATTGTTTCATTAACTCCGCCAATTTGGTGTACTTTTGCTCATCGGTTTCTTGCTCGCAACTGCATATACTACTTTTCACATCAAGCACAGTGTCAACCCCCCTAGTTGAATTTCTTCTTTAATTTTTAAATCTGCAATTTAATAAATAAAGTATAAGATTCTTAAAAATTCAAGTCAATAATAGTTTATTTTTTCCCGATGATTTAAATTATTTAGTAAAAAAATCAATATGTATTTTAAAACTTACTTCTAAAATATAAAAAGTTAATTTGATCAATTGCCAAATATTAAAAACTATTAACAAAATTATTTTAAATTCTTAGGTATTTGTTTAATAACTTCTATAAGATTGTTAATAATTTGTCTATGTATGTTAAAAATTAAAAACTCCCGGGAAATTCCCGGGAGTTAGCGTTATGGTATTATTTTACTTGTAAGCACCATCGCCGGAGTATTCAGGATTCAGAGAGATGGAAAAATGGAACACCGGTCGGTCAACTCTTTTAATACGGAGTGGGTTATGTTTCATGCCGGATGGAATAAAGATCAGGGATGTACGGGTTAAAAGGTGCATTTCCCCATTAATACCGATTTCGATTTCCGCACCCAGATCATAAGGATCATCGGGGTTGCTGCCATAAAAACCGATTAATTCTGCAAAGTCATGGGTATGTTCTTCGAAAACAGGATCCTTTTCCGGCACGGCCACATACCAGGCTGTATTCATCTGGATGGAGCCTTCCACTACATTGTTATCGATCCACAGAACCCTTTTGGAAAACTTTTTATACATAGCTTGAAACTCAGGCGATCCAAGATTAGGGTCGTGTAGATCTTGAATAATATACTTACCATATTTACCTTCGGAATTCTTAAACATATCTATCAGCCTCCTTTAATTAGGGTGATCCGGAAATAATTATAACATTTCGTGACTATCTTTCCTACCAAAATAAACCAGGCCGCCCTCTGGATAATACCAGATAGTTTCTAGTTCTTCCAAAACTTGACTATAGGGTTTCCCTATAGTTTAGGATATGAAATAACTAAATAAGCAGGAGGATTTATGGTGACTAATAACAATTTCATCTGGAGCAAGAATTTTGTTTTATTGTTACTATCTAACGCCATGTTATGGCTGGCTTTTGAAATGCTGACCCCTACCCTACCTTTATACGTTGAGGGTATGGGTGGCTCTCCCGCGCAAATCGGTCTAATCATTGGGATCCTAACCATCGCAGCCATGGTTGTCCGGCTGTTTACCGGCAGTCTGACAAATTTTCTGAACAAAAAACACATCTTGATTATCAGTATGTTAGTCTGCATGCTGGCTACAGGTAACTACATATGTTCTACCGGCTTGATTTTATTGTTTATTTTCCGGGTAGTACATGGTTTGGGTTTTGGGGCTGCTACGGTTTTTTATGCTACTGTGGCAGCGGAGAATTTGCCGCCCAAACGGCTGGGTGAAGGCATGGGTTACTTCGGTATCGGCGAATCGGTTTGTTTATCGATAGGGCCTGTTCTAGGGATAGCTATGCTGAATATGTTTGATTTTAAGGGCTTGTTTATGGCCAGTGCTTTTATTAGTTTGCTGGCTGCCCTGTTGATCTTGGCCTTAAGGTCTAAGCCAGGCCAGGATAAGGGCCAGGCAAAACATCAATCCCGGTCAATTTCCTTGAAAATTATAGAGAAAAAAGTACTGCCGCAATCCGTTTTAATGTTAATCAATGGAATAATTTTTGGGGGGGTAATTACTTTTATCCCTATTTTCGCCAAACAGCAAGGAATCTCCAATGTGGCCTGGTTTTTCTTCATCTCAGCAATTGTCGGCGTTGTGGTCAGAATTGTATGTGGTAAGTATTACGACTTGAAAGGCCCGGTTTTTGTGCTAGTGCCTACCGGTTTATGCTTAATGTTTGGGATGTTGCTCATTGCCTTCAGCCCATCGCTGTTGGTGCTAAATATAGCCGGCGTTTTCTATGGCATTGGACAGAGTTCTGTTTTTTCCGCGCTGTTGGCCTGGACTATAAGTATGGTTGAAACCGAGAACCGAGAGTCGGCCATGAGTTCTTTTTTGAACTCTTTTGATCTCGGGGCCGGCGGCGGTTCCTTTCTTTTAGGCTTTATCGTGCAGGCCACTTCCTATCAAACTATGTATATTCTTTTGGCAGCGATGGCCGCCGCTTATGTGCTGTTGACTGTTTATTATGCCAAGCGTCAAAAACCGCTCAGCACAGCCGGCGGTGTCAGCGAATAACAACTACTGTACTTCTATAGCTATTTCGATGACATAGTCTTCCGGGTCCTGAGCGGCATAATAACCTAGTAATTCATATTCATAGGCTTTACCGGCTATTATCAAGTTTTGGCCGGCAATAAAGTCTTTTAGTTTTTGATAGGAAGCCGGGATAGTGTCGTAAGAGCCTTTGTGGGCAAGCACTGCGTATTTCCCTTGTGGTTTGACATATAACCAAGGGGCGTTATACTTTTTCATTAACTTACAAAAAAAGTATTCTGCTTCATGATACAGGCCTTTTTCCACATTATACCGGTTAATAATAAAACCTGACGGAAAGATGTCCAGAAGGCAGTTTTCCATACAATACAGAAATTGCTTATTTATTTTGCAAACCCGGTCTTGGGCGCTATCCTCTTTGGTCAGCTCAACAGTGATAAAGTATTCTTCTTCACAATCCACTAGTCGGGGCTGCCCGTGTAGGGTATTGATCGCTCTGCTTGTAACCTCGATAGCACTCTGTAAGAGGCGCTGCATCCGTTCAATTCTCTGCCGTTCCTTATCCAGTTGTTTCTTCTTGGCAGTCATTATTTTAAGGAAATCAGCCGTACCTTGGTTTTCGAGATAGTTTTTAATATCTTTTAGAGAGGTCCCCGCATCTTTTAAAGTTGAGATCAGATCGAAAGTCGCAAATTGTTTTAAGGAATAATAACGGTATCCGTTTTCGTTAATAATATCAGGTTTTAAGATTCCAATGTCATCATAATGGTAGAGCGTATGCTTGCTTACTCCACAGATTTTAGCAAATTCACCGATCGTTATTAAGTGTTGGTCCGAACTGTGACGCACGCAGTCTCCTCCTCATATCTGACGGGCTAACTTTGATCTAAATATTAGTATATCATAATTCCAGATTGAGGAAATCATCTTCCTCCAAACCCTCAAACTGCATGTTATAGTAATGGGCATAGATACCGTTTTGAGCGATGAGTTGCCGGTGGGTTCCTCTTTCCCGAATCCCCTCATCGGTAATCACAATTATCTCGTCAGCATTTTTGATGGTACTAAGCCGGTGAGCGATGACAATGGTTGTCCTGTTATGGGAGAGACGTTCCAAAGATTGTTGAATGTATCTTTCGCTTTCATTATCAAGGGCTGAGGTTGCTTCATCGAGGATCAGAATGGGCGGGTTTTTCAAAAAGACCCGAGCTATAGAAAGTCTTTGCTTTTGCCCACCGGATAAACGGACGCCCCTTTCCCCAACATAGGTGTCATAACCTTGCTCTAGGGAGAGAATATAATCATGAATATTTGCATTTTTAGCTGCTTTCATAATTTCTTGGTCTGTGGCTACGGCTTTTCCATAGGCAATGTTTTCTTTAATTGTACCGCTGAACAGATAAACATCCTGCTGGACAATGCCAATGGCCTTGCGTAGGGAATTAAGGGTCAAATCTCGGATATCCTGCCCATCAATGGTGATTTTCCCCGCAGTAACATCATAAAAACGCGGCAAAAGTGAGCATAAAGTTGTTTTGCCGCCACCCGAAGGCCCGACCAGAGCTATGGTTTTACCTGCCGGGATGTGGAGACTGACCTCATCCAAGACATTATAATCATTGTTATAGCGAAAGGAGACATTGTGATATTTAATTTCGCCTCGGACGTTTGTAAGGGGTGTGGCATCCGCTTTATCCACTATTTCCGGGGTAACATCCAGAATCTCCGTAAAGCGCTTAAAACCGGCATAACCCTTTTGAAATTGTTCAGTGAAGTTAATTAGAACCTCTAGCGGTTGAACAAAAATATTGATATAAAGAAGATATATTGCCAGGTCGGTAACCCTTAAGCTTCCGTTGGCAATGGAAAATCCACCTGCAACAATAACCACAATATATAATAAACCGGTAAACAAGGAATTCCAGGCATGGTAGCCCCCCATCATCCGGTAGCTACTGGATTTGGAGGCCAGAAAAGCCTTGTTGCTGGCAGTGAATTTTTCTTTTTCCAAACCTTCGTTAGCAAAGGATTTTACCACCCGAATACCGGCCAGGCTGTCCTGCAGGCTGGAATTAACTCGGGCAATTTTCACCCTGTTGTCCATAAAGACAGCTTTCATTTTCAAATTGCGCCGGATGCTGAAGATCAGCATAATTACAGTGACGCCCAGCAAAATCAAGGTCATTTGGACATCGAGCAACATTAAAAGAATAAACGAGCCTGTGATTTTGAGGACGGAAATAAATATGTTTTCCGGCCCATGATGGGCCAGTTCAGAAATATCAAAAAGGTCGTTAACCAGCCGGGACATCATTTCTCCGGTATTGTTTTTATCATAATAGGAAAAAGAAAGCCGCTGGAAATGATCAAACAAATCCCGACGCATATCAGCTTCCATGCGGGCTCCCATGATATGCCCCCAACAGGTAATGAAATATTGGCAGAAGTATTTTATAATATATAGCCCTAGCAGTCCGCATCCGGCATAGATAGCGGCCTGCAAAATGGTCTGCTTGTCCAGCAAGTATATATTATTAGTCAGATAATGCAGGATTTGGGGAAAAGTCAGATCTACTGCTGAAACCAGCACCGCGCATAACATATCGGTGAAGAACAGCAGACGGTATGGCTTATAATACTGAATAAATTTCTTTAATATTTTCATAAACAGCTCCTTCTTTCCCAAAAATAAAACCTGCAAACCATGCAGGAAATTTTATCTTTTTGTTGGCGAGTGCGCCAATATATTTCAATAAGTGTTGTCGTTGTTATTACTATATTAAAATATTATAGCGATTGCCCATACCAATATCAAGGAGTTTTAGGTAATATAGAATAGTAACAAGTTCTAAGGTAAGGGGTTTTAAGCCATAATGCATAAAAGGAATATAATCTTGTTGTTTATTATTGGGCTAATCTTCCTTTTAGGGGGTTGTGCATTGCTGTCCGGCCAGAACGGTTCCAACCAACAGCTAGAAGAAGAGGATCAACAAAGCCAGCTTAATGATTATGTACGGACTCAAATAAATGCTATGAGCATAGAAGAAAAGATAGGACAATTAGTTATTGCAGGTGTGGATGGCTATGAAAATGATCTTCAGGCCCAAACCCTGATCGAAGAATACAAAATTGGTGGCATTATTTTATTTAAAAGAAATATTAAAGATCTTAACCAGATGCTGGAGTTGATTAATTCTCTGAAAGAATCGAACTCCGTTAATCCCATACCGCTCTTTTTAGCTATTGATGAAGAAGGCGGCAGAGTCTCCCGGCTGCCTGATGAGTTTCTAAAGACACCGGCCAGTCAAAAGATAGGAGAAATTAACGATAGCGAGCTTTCCTTTAGACTGGCCAGTATTGTTGGCCAACAGCTTAAAGCTTGTGGTTTGAATATGAATTTTGCTCCGGTTTTGGACGTTAACAGCAATCCTAATAATCCTGTTATCGGGGACCGTTCTTTCAGTCATGATCCGGATCAGGTGTGTACACAGGGAATTCAAACTATGAATGGCCTGCGCTCTCAGGATATTATTTCTGTAGTTAAGCATTTCCCCGGCCACGGGGATACTTTGGTTGATTCCCATCTTGGCCTGCCGGTAGTTGATCACGATATAAATAGATTGTATAGTTTAGAACTCATACCCTTTGCTTGTGCTATAGAAAACAAGGCTGAGGCGATTATGACAGCTCATATTCTTTTACCTAACATTGATCCCCATAATCCCGCTTCTTTTTCTTCAAATACTATTTCTAAAATTTTAAGGCAGGATTTAGGATTTGATGGTCTTGTAATTACCGATGATCTGACCATGGCTGCGGTTATTGACAACTACGATATCCAGGAAGCCGCAGTTCAAGCTATAAAGGCCGGCAGTGATCAAGTACTGGTATGTCACGATTTTCAAAAGGAAAAAGCTGTTTTACAAGCCCTTAAGCAAGCAGTTGAAAACGGCGATATTTCAGTTGAGCGTCTAGAGCAAAGTCTGTTTAGAATTCTAAAATTAAAAATGGAATACAATCTCACTGATGAGCCTGTTTCCACTGTTAATTATCAGGCCTTAAATCAAAAACTTGAAGCTCTATACAAGGATTATCAGGATTTATCTTATCTTTTGAAACCATAAAGGTTAGAGTGTTATGGAGAACTTACGGCAGCGGTACTTATAAATCCGAAGGCTCTTGAGAATACTAATAAAAGCTATTAGACCAGTTTATATTTGAGCATATTAAGAAAGCGAGGTCATGGAAATATGAAAAAAAGCCTGCTCATGATATTTATAGTTTTCTTATGCTTATCTCTGTCCTTCATGGGCTGCACTTCAGGAAACACGGAGGAAAAAATCGAAGAGGATATTGAAAAAGGTTTAAAGGATGGGGTTGAAAATCTTGAGGAACATCTAAATGACAATATCCTTGATAAACCAAGTTTAGCCGGTATTAGACTGGGGGACACTAAAGAGACCGTAGAAGAAAAACTAGGCAGTGACTATCAAGAAAAGGCCTACGAGGAAGCAGGCCATTTCCCGGAACAATTCTATACTTGGCAATATAATAACGGTACCGTAGTCTATATTGGAAAAGACTCCGGTAAAGTGTTAGAAATCCGCTCTACCGCTCAAGGAGTTGCTACTAATCTGGAAGTAAAAGTTGGCGATAGTGCGGAAAAAATATTTGAGACCTACCGGGACAAATATACAGAACCGGAAAGTATTCATGGCGGTAAGCTAATCGGGGTCTTTAAGGTTGAAGATGGAGCGGCTCTTATTTTTGACTTTAATACTGAAGATGGTATCGTGAATCCTGAAGATATCAAGCCTGAGGACCGGGTGGAAAGAATTATTCTCACTTATCCGGCTCATATTGACGATAATTTTTAAACCGATTATAAACCTTTAATAAACTCCCCTTGTAGTAGACAAAAACAATAAACTGTTTATTACAAGGAGGAGTTTTTTCATTCTCAGATCACCTTGTCGAAAATGTCCGCCTCTCTACCGGGCTTATCTGTTTCTTGGTCGAGATTATTTATTTCCCCGCTAGAACTATTTACTTCCCTGTTAGAATTACTTATTTCCTCCTTGAAATTGGGTGTGTTACTAGCGGCATTAGCTGTATTCCCAGCGGAATTAGTTTGAAGCCAGGGTAAGTAGCTCCGAGTGGAGATAGCGCAGTTTCGGTCTTTTCCCCTTTTGTTGTTCAACTCTAATATTTTATGGTAGAGAATACTGTGTTCTATTTCATTATGATGTATTTCCATAACAGCAATATCTACGAACTTATCGCTTGCATATAAAAAGTTATTCCATGAACGGTTTAGCTTGTCGATTAAAAGGTGCATTTCCATATTTAAGGTCTCGGTTTCCGAAGGTGTTTTTTGTTCCAGGCTGTTGTGGAAAAATTTATTAAGTTTTTCCTTCATCCCTGTACGAGAAATCCCCATGCCGATACCCCTCGTTACTAGTCTATAGTCTATAGTTTATAGTAGTCCCTAAAAGTGATTTTTATGACAAGCAATTAAATATCTTTTTTAGATCAAGATATTTAGGGCACCGATCAGTAATCCGAGTAAGGCTCCTAAATTAACAATAGCTCTTAATTCGTTTTTCATTACGGAAAGTACTAGTTTTTCGATTTCCAGGGCTTCCATAGCATTAATCTTTTGTTCTACTACACCTGCGATATCGAGGGCCTTAATAAATTCAGTTGCTTTGGTTCTAACGAATTGGCTATATATTTTGTCCACCAAGTTCGGCACCTGGTTTTTCTCCACACCGATATCCGTAAGGATTTTGCCAATCGGCTGGTTTTCCAGTTTTGCTATCTCCAGTTTAATTATAGGTCCTATAACATCCTTTCCGTTTTCTTTAATATAAGTTTCCACCATTGCTCCTATTGGGGCGGTCAAGGAATTAATCATTTTTTCATTAGCCATAAAGGCCAGCATTGTGCCTTCGATTTTTTGTTTAATAACCCGTTTGCTTTCGGTGGCTATAATTTCGCCTAAATCCAACTGTGTAATTCCGGAAATAATTTTATCGCCAATTACTTTTTCTAAATGCGCTTTGCCGCGAAAATAATGCTCTTCGGTACAATAGTCCGTCAGCATTGTTTTCAGGGTATGTTCTTCCTCAGCACATAAAAAATCAGCTAAGCGGCTAACAATTAGGTCCTTCAGGGCTTCATCCAGCAACATTTTTTCTATATCATCAGAGGTCAGCAGATTATTACTAACTGCTGATCCTAAAGCTCTGGCGAGCTGGCCTTTTCTTTTGGGAATAATTCCCGGAGTAAAGGGCAGTCTAAAATTCCCGATTTTTATCGGGCGCAAGGGACGGAAAAGCATTCTTACTGCTAGGTAGTTTGTAGAATAGCCAATTAAAGACCCGATGAGAGGTCCCGCTAATAAGTAAAGAATATCCATTATGTTCTCCATTTCTTTTCTATTACTAAAGGGCAAGCAGCTTCATGATTTGGCGCTTATAATTAAGAAAGTTTTCCGATACCAAGAATTCGTCGGCGCGAGGACGAGGCGGGTTAATAGTAATTTCCGCCGTAATAACCCCCGGCGGCCCGGTCATAATATAGATTCGGTCTGAGAGCAAGATGGCCTCATCAATATCATGGGTGATGAACAGAGCGGCCATGTTAATACGTTCCATAAGTGCTAAATACCAACGGTGCATAGCTCTTTTAGTGATGGCGTCTAAGGCTGAAAAGGGTTCATCGAAAAGAGCTACGTCCTTAGAAAATAGATAGGTGCGTAAGAGAGCGGCACGCTGGCGCATCCCTCCTGAAAGTTGGGACGGATACTTATCCTGAGTTCCCGCAATGCCGAAGTCTTCAAAATACTTGAGAGCCTCCGTTCGGGCTTGACTCTTGTTCAGCCTGCGGATAAAAAGAGGCAAAGCAACATTATCCAGAACCTTAAGATGGGGCTGAAGAAGGTCTTTTTGCTGCATATAGCTGACTTTTCCGGCTTGTCCGGTAATATCAAAGCCATCGAGCAGAACCTGGCCTATATCCGGGGCCGTAACCCCCGCAATCACATTGAAGAGTGTGCTTTTCCCAATACCGCTGACTCCCAGTAAGCTCACCAGCTCTTTTTCTCTTAAAGTAATATTTATATTCTTGATAATTAATTCCCCGGCATAAGTTTTGCCGATATTCTTAGTTTGAAGCCTAATTTTTTTCATTTTTTTATCCTTTGTCTGTAAGCCGGCTCAATACCTATACTACTCTATTTTTTATTGTTGAGGCAAATAAGCGTTAGTAAAGCCTGTGCCGGCGGGCAGTTTTTTAGGTATTAGCCCCTTATCATACATCCAGGCATAAAAATTATCCCAACGAGTGGCATCAATGTAGCCCCACTGCTCCACTTCGGCTTTATATTGTTTACTTAAATATTCCTGGCTGGCTTTAGCAATTTCCAGATCCACTTCCGGAGCATATTTAACAAGAATTTCTGCTGCCTGTTCCCAATTTTCAATGGCGTATTCATAGCCTTTAGCCACAGCTTTAAGGAACTTGCGGGCTGTCTCTTCGTTATTCTGCAGGTAAGAAGGGTTGGCAGCTATTACCGGGGTATAAAAATCCAGCACAGGATCGATGTCTTTAAAGGCAAAAAAATTGGTACTTAAGCCTTTAACTTCCGTAGCAATACCATCCCAGCCGTAATAAATCCAGACAGTATCAATATCGCTCTGGAGGGCGGAGATCACATCCGTAACTGTGTTGGGTACCATTTTAACTTTAGCGAAATCCCCGCCGTCTTTAGTAATAACCTGCTTTAAGATGGCTTTCTCGATGGGAGTATCCCAAGTGGCATAGATTTTGTTTTCCATGTCTTTAGGGCTAAGTATATTATTTTCTTTTAAAGAAATAATGACTGAGGTATTATGCTGCAAAATCGTTCCCACCGCCACTACATCCAAGGGATTGTTGGATGTAAGGGCAGCCGCAATCTCTTCTTGGAAACTGACACAAAATTGAGCTTTCCCTGCCGCAACCAGAGGCAAGGCTCCCCCTTCGGGCGGCTGGACAATATCTACAGCAAGCCCCTCTTCTTCAAAATAACCCTGATCCAGGGCTACATATACTCCCGTATGATTAGTATTGGGTGTCCAGTCCAATACAAAAGAAATTTTTTCTTGGCCCCTTTGGTCAGTTGGGGCGGACTGCTGGGTGCAGCCTGCCAGGCCAATAATAAGCAGGAAAACTGTAATTAAAGCAATGGTACTTTTTTTCATAAGAAATTAACCCCTCTTCAAAATAGTATGTATATTATTGCCCTTATTCCAGCTTTTCCTCTTCCCGGAGCCTGTAAATCCAGGGCATGCTTTTACGCTCCAGAAGATCAACCACTTTGATCAGGAGCAAGCTTAATAGAGCTATGAGAAAGATAACGGCAAACATTTTATCAAAGGCGTAAGATTTGCGCACGCGGGTCATATAAACTCCCAAGCCACTGTTACCGCCCAACCATTCGGCGATAACCGCACCTACTATGGCATATGAGACGGATATTCTTAAGCCCGAGAAAAATCCCGGCAAGGCGTTGGGCAGTTTAATATAACGGTATATTTGCCATTTACGGGCTCCCATGGCTCGCATCAGATTGACAGCATCCGCATCGGAAGTCTTAAAGCCTCCCAACAAAGCTATGGTCATAGGAAAAAAACAGGTTAGGACTACAAGGGTGATCTTGGGCGTCATGTTATAACCTAACCACAGAACCAGTAAAGGAGCGATAGCTACGGTTGGTATAGTCTGGCTGATAACTATCAGGGGGTGAAAAGCTTTATAAATCCCCTCAAAGCAATCCATAATAAGGGCAATCACAAAAGCCAGCATAATACTTAGAGCTAACCCGGTAAAAGCCTCAGTCAGAGAAACTCCGGCATGACCCATGAGCTCCGGAAAGGAATTGGCAAAGGCTCTTAAAACATCGAGCGGCGAAGGCAGCATAAAGCCTGGCACCAGGCCGATCGTGGTGATTAGGTGCCAAATAAGTAATAGGCCGATTAATACAAATAAAGGATAAAATTTATGATTGATGCTTGGTGATTTTCTCATCTATAGTCCAAATCCCGCCTTCCGGAGCATAGCTTATTTTAATATAGGACATAACACTAGGTGCCCCTTGCTCAATACAAATGAGCTGGCAGCGTTTTACAATCTCCATAAGCTGCTCAAAATCTCCCTCGATCGTGGTTTCAAAAGGCCCCACGCAAACATTGAGTCCGGTCGATTTAAGGTAGGCAATCACTTCATCCACTATGCGCAGCACTTCCTTATCCTCAACCTTAGGCAATACTTGAATGGCTACACTGGCATTAATCATGTTGGCTAATCTCCTTGCCTATATATTTAAAGCCTTCTGTCCGGTAAATGTACAGAAGGCTTTATTTCATAAAAAACAAATAAAAATATGTTCCCTCCGCTAGCATTACCTAGTTCAGGTTATAGGGTCGGAAAAGCATTTCCCTCTCAGCCGTTGCTACAGCTCCCCTTTGTAGTTAATATTTACAAGCTATTAAGTTTTAATACCAAATGTTTTTTTGTATTATATCATAATTTCCCAGAACATTTAACCCTATTAATAGAATTAGCTAAGAATCATGCAACAAACTTAGTCTTGGCCGGCTTTGAAGTTATAAATTGGTTTAATCGCTTTTATAATCTCTGCCGTGGGTCCTATATGACGGATAATATCATCCTGATTTTTATAGGCCATCGGACATTCGTCCAAAGTATCTTTGTTCACGCATGTGGTATAAACGTCTATCATCTGCTTTTTAAACTCGGATACAGTAAAACTCTGTCTGGCTTTAGCCCGGCTCATTAGCCTGCCGGCACCGTGCGGCGCGGAATAATTCCAGTCCTGATTTCCTTTGCCAAGGCAGATTAAGCTGCCGTCTCTCATATTAATCGGGATTAACAGCTTTTCCCCCGCCCTGGCAGAGACTGCTCCTTTCCGCAAAATCATGGTCTCGATATCGATACAGTTATGAGTGGTGGTGAATTGCTCCGTCACCTCAAGTTTCATGCCTTTTACAATTTCCATAACTATGGCTTTACGATTGAGATCCGCAAAACGCTGGACAAGTTTCATATCATGAATATAATCGCCTAAAAGGCCTCCGGTTACATAAGCCAGCGCAGGCGGTATAGTCGTCGACGCCCGTTTTTTTGATTTTTTGCCGGTTGGCTAGCTTTCTTTAGGGTTGCAGTTCAATAATTGCTGATAGCCGGTTCCTTGATAATATTTTGCTACCTGAAGGCCTAAGTGGCGGCTGCCGGTGTGCACCACTAGATATAAACAGCCTTCCTCATCCCGATTCACTTCTATAAAATGATTGCCACCGCCTAAGGTGCCGATGCTCTTTTGAGCTCGGTCCAGGTTAACAGCTTGGCGACAGCGAAGTTCAGTGAGGTCAATTTGTTCATGATAGCGGTGCGGCATCTTTCTAATTGCAAAACCAGAAGGTATGTTTTCTTGGATGAACTTATCCAGCTTTTGGAGTTCCAAACGTTTATTGCTAATGCGGACAGTTTCAATACCGCAGCCGATGTCCACCCCGACTAAATTAGGTACGACTTTATCTTTAATCGTCATGGTAGTGCCTATTGTACAGCCGGCCCCGGCATGAACATCCGGCATAACTCGAATTCTGCTGTCTTTAACAAATTCCTGATTACACAGATTTTCAATCTGGGCCGCCGCTCCTTCTTCCAGAACATCTGTAAATATTTTGGCGGTCGCATATTTACCTATTATCTCCAGCATTTCTCCTCCTCATTTTAGTGCTGCAGTTTTTGTTTATTTCTTCTATATCTTCTCTATATCTTTTTATACTACATAGGGTACTAAATATAGTTTCTTTCTTCAATGTTTTGGTTAACATTGAATACCCAGAGGAAGATATACTATACTGTATATAAGAATTTTGTTAAAAAAAGGAGAAGGAAAATGAGTAACTATGAAAATTTAATTCGCAGCTCTGAGCACTTGGATTATGTCAGTCTGGAAGGTGTTCCGGGAATAAAAATCAGAAATTCCGAGGGAGTAATTAATCAAGATATGATGTTAACAGTCCTGCCGATTAAAAGCCCGAACGTAATGATAAAACATCCACATAAGCATGAATTTGACCAAATACTCACCTTTTGGGGCAGTAATCCTGATGATATGCTTGATTTAGGCGGCGAGGTAGAATTAACAATCTGTGAACCCGGTAAGGAAGCTGAAAAGCTCGTCTTCACAAAGGCGGCCTGCATAACTATTCCCAAAGGGGTTTTGCATGGGCCGCTAAATTTTAAAAAAGTAAATGATCCCCAAAGACCGATTTGGTTTCAGGATATCGTTAAAGCCACAGAATACATAAGAGCAGATATTAAATAACGAATATTAAATAACTTAAAAAAATTTGCGCACTCCTTCAGTTCAGTTCCTTCAGAGGAACATAGCCTGCTTG
>JAAYOJ010000223.1 GCA_012520405.1 Peptococcaceae bacterium | reverse complement strand
TGACCCGATTATTATTAAAATAGCTGTCCATCACGGACTCTGTCATCTTTCTATACTCATCACCATTGCAATTATCATCAACTACGATTACATTCACATTCCTATATGTCTGGTTAAGAACACTCTCTTCTGCCCATTCAGAAATATTGTAGGCCGGCCAGTCACCGATATAAAATAGTCGCCCATTTACCCTATCAATATCAGCTTCGAGCAACACTTCTATCTGCCTTACGGAATTTTCTATATAACCGTAAGTTTTACTACATGCTCTTTTCCCTAAATGAAAATACTTTCTTCCTAAAACTATTTTAAAGAAGTCGATATAGGGTTCACTAAACCATGGCCCCCAGATAGAAGTTGGTCGAAAAATAACCCACGGAACACTCAATTCAGCTCCCTTAATGATTCTCTCAGTTAGCATCTTGCTTTCACCATAAACTGTATGCGGATCATAGTCATCCATATCAGCAGGCTGATAGCCGGGACGACAAACATACATTGATGATGCAAAAAGTACCCGCTTAACAGAGGGCGTCTTCTTTATAACTGCTATCAAATTCTCAACACCTAGGGTATTTGAGTCATAATCCTCCAAAGCACTGCCTCTCAAATCAGTGCGAGCAGCTAAATGAACGACCATATCGGGACTAAATACTTCAAAAAGAATCGCTAAGGCTCCGTTATCTCTAATATCCACACATTCCCAAACAGCTTTATGAGATTCTATCTTAGGTGTAGCAAGATCGACACTTTTCACTTTGTAACTACCTCGTTCTAGCAAAAACCTAATCAAGTTAGTGCCTATAAACCCGGAACCACCGGTGATTAAAACTTTTATCACTTCTCTCTTTTTATAACCAGGATATAATAAACCTCTCTTTGCATCAATTGATAAAAAATCAGCTAGCAGTGTATGCCTTTTGATATTTTAACGACATTCGTCGGGCCGTAAAACAACGATCAAAACAACCTGCAACTACGTCAGAAAACTCAGAATCTCCAGCGTGTTCAACTAATAATTTTAACTTTTGCTCAAAATCCTTGATGGAGTTTTCCTGATACAGAAATCCAAGAGGTATATCGTTGCTATTGTATGAAAAAATTTCGCGATGCGAAGGAATATCAGACAAAAGAAGAGGGAGACCAACTGACATAGCCTCCAAAACAGAATTTGGCATTCCTTCCGTTATAGACGAAGATACGAAAAAGTCAGACGCTATCAAATAGTCCCGCACATTACGTCGAAAGCCCACAATCTTTATATTTGAGGAGGCTCTGTTTTTTGCTTCGGCTAAAAGGGGCCCATCGCCAACCATCAATAAATCAAAATCCTTCAGTTCACCAGAACTAAAAGCGTCAACCAAGAACAAAGGATTTTTCTCTTTTGAGAATCTACCCACAAATACAAAGCACTTCCTGGAACCTAAAAGGCCAAGGGACTCTTTCATTTTTAATCTTTTATCATCAGAATTTACAAACACCTCAAAATCAACTCCATTATTGATAGCAATGGTAGGAATTCTTAATTTCTCCTGCATCAGTCCCTGTAAATTATGGCCACATGAGATGGGTTTATCAATCCGTTTCAAAGTAAATTTCATAATGTTCTCGACAATCGCACCTTTCACGTTTCCATATAAAGCACGATCTACTAGACCCGGAAAATTATGAACTGTATGATACTTCTTAAATTTTCCATTAATAATAGACACTAGAAACAAAGATCGAGGACAATGGCTATGGACGATATCAGGGTTAATGGACTTCAACACGCATCTTAAACGAAGAAACAACAAAGGAATATTCGAAATCTTACTTTTAATGTTTAACTTAACAATCCGAATCGGTAAGTCTTCAAAATCTGAAATCAGAGATTCTGAACCTTCCTCTTTTAATGTGACTACCGATATTTCGAATCTGCTATAATCAATGTATTTAATAATATTCAGCATCACCTTTACCGGCCCTTCATTAACGAGCGAAGAGACTACAAAACAAACCTTCTTCTTTTTTGGCATAACTCCCAAATCAACTTTTGTAAGTGACCCATTTCATTTTATATCACCTTTATGGCCGTACAGCTTACGTACTCCTTGAACTGCTCCCTCAATTCTGACAGTTTATTAGCGACACTATTCTCCTTTTCCC
>JAAYOJ010000085.1 GCA_012520405.1 Peptococcaceae bacterium | reverse complement strand
TAAGCAGTTTATATCAAATTGCAAATCCCTTGTGATTATTATGCTGTATGCAGTATTCAAGCCCTTTAGCGGCCAAGAATACTGCATACAGCATAATAATCACAAGGGATTTGCAATTTGATATAAACTGCTTAAAAATGATAGAATATATTGGATTGTTAAATAATTTTTACTATATGATTTGTGCCATAAATATTGCTCTGTAAGTAAGAAGGTGTATAGCTTGTTTCATGTAAAAACACCGGAGGAAGTTCTGGAAATAATCAACAGTAATTTCTCAACCCTCGAAACGGAGAAGCTTATCCCCTTAGCGGAAGCCTGCGGCAGAACATGTAAAGAAAACATTATTGGTAGGGAATATGTTCCGGAATTCAACCGTTCCACCGTAGACGGCTATGCTGTTCGGGCCGCCGATACTTTTGGCTGCTCAGATAGCATCCCCGCCCTGCTTCCTCTGGCCGGGGAAATACTTATGGGCCAAGCCGCTAATAGCCCCCTTCAAGCAGGTACCTGCGTTGCCGTTGCTACGGGAGGAGCTGTACCGGAAGGTGCTGACGCAGTTGTCATGCTGGAATTTACTGAAGATTACGGTGATGGTACTATCGGTATTTTAAAACCCGCAGCTCCGGGCAACAACCTTATCTTTAAAGGGGATGATGTGGCGCCCGGGAAAATCATTATACCGGCAGGACATATTCTAGAGCCTCATGACATCGGTTCTCTGGCAGCTATGGGAATCACATCAGTAAAAGTCAGCGCTAAGCCGATCGTAGGAATTATTTCTACCGGGGATGAACTTGTAGAAATTCATGAAAAACCAAAAGCGGGACAAGTTCGCAACGTTAACTCACATGTGTTGGAAGCCATGATCAAGCAAGCCGGTGGAAAGCCCAGATCCTACGGTATTATTCGGGACGACGAGCACGTTCTGGCATGTTATGTGGCCAAGGCTGTAAGCGAGTGCGATATTGTAATTATTTCCGGAGGAAGTTCTGTAGGAATGAGAGATGCCACCGCTAAAGTGATTGAAGAAAGCGGCAGCATTATCTTGCACGGTATTGCCATGAAACCAGGAAAACCTACCATCCTCGGCCTGATAGATAACAAACCTGTCTTCGGTCTACCGGGTCACCCAGTCGCGGCTTATTTAACGGCTCGGCTTTACGTGTGCCCGCTAATGGCCAAACTAATGGGATCTAACATAAAACAATACACTGTAACGGCCAGAATGAGCGAGGCGATTTCCTCTAATCACGGCCGAGCTGAATTTGTCGGTGTCCTCTTAGAGTCCGTGGACAATGAATTACTTGCTCATCCTATCCGCGGTAAATCCGGCTTAATTACCAGTTTAGCTGCATCCGACGGTTACATTTGTATTCCACGGGACTGCGAGGGATTGACCCAAGGGACCAGGGTCTCGGTTAATCTGTGGAAATACTGATTATATCCATAATTAATAATTTCGCAATTAAGAGTTTTAAGAATTTAAAAATACTTGTTTTGTAATAAGGGAGGATATTAGGGACATGGCATTTCAATATCTTACAAATATACCTCTGGAAAAGGCTAAGAAAGAATATCTGAAGCTGCTCAAGGCTAACGGAATGACACCGAGCACGGAAAAAATCAAAGTATATGATGCCGCCGGACGCATCACGGCCGGACCTGTGTACGCCCTTATCAGCGCACCCCATTATAACGCCTGCGCTATGGACGGTATTGCCTTGAAGGCCGGATTAACATTCGGCGCCACAGAAACAACCCCTGTCTTTTTAACAGCTGAACAATATGTTCCGGTAGACACTGGGGACCCTCTTCCTCAAGGCTGTGACGCAGTAATCATGATTGAGGATGTTATTGCCACCGAAGGTGGAATCCGTTTATTCCAAGCAGCAACTCCCTGGCAGCATATCCGTCAAATTGGTGAGGATATCTGCGCCGGTGAAATGCTGCTCCCCTCTTATACAGAAATCACACCCTCCTCTATCGGGGCCATGATCGCCGCCGGTGTTCTGGAAGTTGAAGTTACTAAAAAACCGGTGGTAGGAATTATCCCTACAGGGGATGAGATTATTCTTCCTACTACGAACCCCCAGGAAGGTGATATCCTCGAATTTAACTCTGCAATTTTTTCTTCCATGCTTAGGCTTTGGGGTGCTGAACCTGTGACTTTTCCTATTGTTAAAGACAATCTGGAACAAATTAAGCAAGCTATCCGGGACGCCTTGGCCGAGTGTGACTTGCTTATCGTAAATGCCGGTTCCTCGGCGGGCAGAGAGGATTACAGTGCTCAAGCCATCTCCGAGGTTGGACAAGTACTATATCATGGCCTGGCTATTAAACCCGGTAAACCGGCAATTCTGGGTTACTCCGGTGGCAAAGCAATTTTAGGGGTTCCCGGCTATCCGGTATCCGGAATAATTGTGATTGAGGAAATCCTGCGTCCCATTGTTGAATACCTGGGAAACCGTTTAACAGCTGAAAAGCTATGCGAAGAAGCCGTGCTTTCCAAGGCTATAGTATCCACCCTAAAATATCGGGAATTCGTCCGAGTCAGAATGGGCTATGTTCAGGGCCGTCTCATTGCTTCCCCTCTCAATCGGGGCAGCGGAGTTGTCAGTTCCTTTATGAAAGCAGATGGAATCGTGGAAGTACCCCAAGGAGTAGAAGGCTATGAAAGCGGAGCAACGGTTAAAGTTCACCTTCTCCGTCCAACTCAGGAACTTAGGCGCAATCTGGTGGCTACCGGCAGCCATGACCCTCTCCTGGACGAGATCTCAGATCTTATGCGCAGGACCTGGGGGGATATTTCAATGAGCTCCTCTCATGTCGGAAGTATGGGGGGGATTATGGCTATCCGCCGCGGCGAAGCTCATGTGGCCGGAACTCATCTGCTGGATGAAAAAACAGGCCAATATAATACGGCCTTTATTAAAAAATATTTCCCCTCAGGCGGAGTACGGCTGGTAGAATGCGTAAACCGTACTCAGGGCTTGATGATACGCAAGGGAAATCCGAAAAATATACTCGGCATCAAGGATCTTACCAAAGAAGGAATTCGCTATATCAACCGGCAAAAAGGCTCGGGAACCAGAGTTCTTTGTGATTACCTTTGCCGCCAGGAAGGAATCGATACCAGTAAAATCTATGGTTATAACCGGGAAGAATTCACCCATACTGCCGTGGCCGCCCTGATAGCCTCCGATACCGCCGACGTTGGTCTGGGAATATATTCAGCGGCTAAATTATATGATTTGGACTTTGTGCCTATCTGCGAGGAACAATATGATCTGCTTATTCCCGATTATGCCTGGGATACCACTATGGTACAGCGCTTGCTTCAAGTCCTCAAAAGTGAGAGTTTTCGACAAAGACTTGAGGCCTTAGGCGGCTATACGCTGAAAAACCCCGGTACTGTCCGGGAGAGGTTTTAAGCATGAACTGCTATGATGTCATTGTCATCGGCGGAGGCCTTTTGGGCTGTTTTGCTGCTCGTAATTTAATGCGGTACAAGCTTAAAACAGCGCTGCTGGAGCGCCGAGAGGATTTGTGCACCGGAATCAGTCGGGCCAACACGGCAATTGTCTACAGCGGTTATGATATGAAACCAGGTACCCTTAAAGCTAAAATGTGTGTCAAAGCAGCTCAAGAGTTCGGTACTCTGTGTGCTGAACTGGGAGTAAGGTATTCCCCTTGCGGCTCCATTATGGTTTGTTTCGGACCAAGGGGTGCTCAAACCCTGCGCCAAAAGTATGAGCAAGGCTTAGAAAGCGGGGTACGTGGTATTAAGCTTCTGAGCCCCCAAGAGGTTCTTCAACTGGAACCAAATATTAGTCCCCAGGTGGTTCTAGGTCTCTACACACCCGACACGGGCACGGTAATTCCCTGGGAACTGGGAATTGCAGCGGCGGAAAACGCACTGCAAAACGGTGCCGATATTCTGCTGAACACGGAAGTCAGGGATATTGTCCCCTTGGAAAATGGCTTTCAAATAAACTGCGGCTCGCAAACTTTTGAGACCCGGGGCATTATCAACTGTGCGGGACTCTTCGCCGCTGAAATTCTGGAGAAAGTCTCCAGCCCTAAGGTACGAATTTACCCTTCCGGGGGCGATTACCTAATCTTGGACACTAAAGCCGGCGGGCACATCAGCCACGTTATTTTTCATGAGCCGGAACATAAAGACAAAGGTTTAACCCTGGTGCCAACTGTAGACGGCAATATCCTGATTGGCCCTTCGGAGGTCCCGGTTGAGGAAAAAAACTTCTTTGCTACCACCGGTGAAGGCCTTACCGCACTCAGATCTCTGGTCTCGGAAGTAATCCCTTCTTTGCCGCTGGAACATCTTATCCGCTCCTTTGGCGCCGTCCGCCCCAATCCTTTTTGGGTTCATCAAGATCCCTTAAGCGGCCGCTATGTGCCCGAAGATAAAGGCATCAGCAGCTTTACCATACTGGAATCAACCCCCCGCCCTTTTTTGAGTCTAATCGGAATTAAGACCCCGGGACTTACCTGCGCCAACGAGCTCGGAAGCTATGTGGCGGAAAAAATGGCGGCTCTTCTGGGCAATATTCCCTCTAATCCTGATTTTAATCCTCAACGTCCTGCACCCTTAAGGCTCAACGATCTTTCTTGGGCTGAAAGGGCTAAAATAATTAAAAGAAATCCACTCTACGGGCAAATCGTCTGCCGCTGCCGTAAAATATCCGAAGGTGAGATTATAGACAGCATTCGCCGCCAACCAGGCGCTGTAACCGTGGACGGGGTTAAACGCCGCACTGGGTCCGGAACAGGACGTTGCCAGGGCAGTTTTTGTACCCAAAAGATTATAGAAATTCTGGCCAGGGAACACGGCTGTTCACCGGCTGAGATACATAAGGATAATAAGGGTTCCTATCTGATCTGCAAAGAAGGTGGCTCGCAATGTTAGAATATGAGATCGTGGTTATTGGAGGTGGCCCTGCCGGTATGGCGGCAGCCCTAAGTGCCAGAAATAGCGGAATATCCCGGGTACTTCTGGTCGAACGGGCGGAGGTGCTTGGCGGTATTCTTAACCAATGTCTCCATGCGGGCTTCGGTCTTACTTATTTCGGGGAAGAGCTTAACGGGCCGCAGTATGCAGCCCGTTTTATTAAAAGAATAGAACAATCCGACCTTAAGGTGCTTACATCTACAACGGCTGTTAGCCTGCAAGGGGATGGCAGAGTAATCTTGTCCGGCAGCTGCGGCCTTCTGGAAATCAAGGCCCAAGCGGTAATTCTTGCTTCCGGCTGTCGCGAACGTCCCATAGGTAGCCTGCCGGTAACCGGTACGCGGCCCGCAGGTATTTTCACAGCCGGTATGGCCCAAAAAATGGTTAATCTTGGTGGCTACAATATCGGCTCCAAGATAATAATCCTGGGTTCAGGCGATGTCGGTATGATAGTGGCCAGGCGCATGGTTCTTTTGGGTAAAGAGGTAATCGCTGTCATTGAAAAAGAAGCAGTTTGCGGGGGCTTACTCCGCAACCAAATCCAGTGTCTGGAACACTATGGCATTCCTCTTTGGACCCGTTGTACTATTAGCCGCATCCATGGCCAAGAACGAATCTCCGCTGTTACAGTTCAAAATCTGGAAGATGGCAGGGAAAAATATATAGAATGTAATACCCTGATTACTTCCGTCGGCCTAATACCAGAACAAGAGCTGGCCGAAGAAGCCGTAGACGGTGGCGCAATTCCCCCTTGGCTTTTTCTCTGCGGCAACGCCTGTTATGTTCATGATTTAGTGGATGATGTGACCAGCGAAGCAGAACATGTAGGCCGTAAAGCCGCCGAGTTTGTCAAGACTTTAAAGCAAGTAGGCAAAGATTATAAGCAAGCAGGTAGCGGTATGTTAGAAGGAGATGTTCAGGGAGCACATCAAGAACAAGCCCCTGAAGAGGACCCTGAAAAAGCTGACATTCCTCAAGACAAAACACAACATATATTTTGTATTGCCTGCCCAAAAACCTGTAAGCTTACCCCTAGCTCCCAAGGCTGGGAAGGTACTATATGTGGTCGCAAAGACCCTGTAGTAGCAGTACGATAATAATATTAGCTTTAAATGTAAATATTAGCTTAAATCCAGCGGGATTTCTTCCCATCTGGCTTGCAGCAAATTCAGTTCTAAAAGGCGGCTTTTTAGTAAACGGCCACGGCCTAGCAAAACTTTGACTGTTTCAGCCACCTGAACAGAGGCCACACATGCCGCCGTGCAGCTTAAATTACCGAAAGTAATTTGCCCGTTCCCATCCTCCCATAAAAAATCCGCTCTATGCTCAGGCTCCAGGACAAACACCCGGCCGTACCAGCCCCCGATAGAACCACTTACCAGTGGTATTCCTACTTTACGACAGGCGGCGGCCAAAAGTAGGCGTGAGGGTCCGTTATCCAGAGCATCAACGGCCACATCATGCCCCGTTAAAATCTGTTCCGCGTTCTGCTCCGTAAGTTTCTCACATATGGGCCTTACACTTACCTCGCTATTCACTATACTAAGGCGGCGTACAGCTGAGAGCGGCTTGGGTTGTCCTAAATTTTCTTCGGTAGAAAAAAGCTGCCGGTTCAAATTGGATTCGGCAAATACGTCCCCGTCCACCACGGTAAGATGCCCCACACCAATCCTGGCCAACAGTTCTATAATATAACCACCCAGCCCTCCACAGCCAATAATTACTACCCGCTTGCCGGCTAATTCAGCCTGTTCCTCCGGGGAAATGGCCGGCATATTACGCTCATATCTTCCCATGATCATTCTCCCTGTCATGAGTCATCCTCCCTGTAAGGAAAGGAGCCTAGAAACCGGCTCCTTTGTTATATCCTTAGCCACCTAGAATTCTAAATAAAACCCGGAGAGTATCACCGTCCTGCAAGACGGTTTCTTCCTCTGCTGCCCTGCCGTTGACCATAAAAACTAAACTCCTGGCTATACTCTCAGTCAGCGTTTTCCCTGCCTCCTGAAAGGCGGCCTCCAAAGCGCCGTTGGCGGTAATTCCCTCCGGCAGATCATAAAAGCCTTCGCGTAAGTCCCCTGTTAAATCCCGGCAATTTAATTTTAATTCTATTTTCATAGCAATTTTCCTTCTGGATAAAGATCTTCAATCACGCACTCTAAGCCGCCGATATTCTCTAAAAATTCTTTAGATGGCATTCCGGTTTCTATGTCCCAGCCCATAGCGGCGTAGAAATTGTCACCCAGTTTTTCGTTGTCAACCGTTATTCCGGCCAGAGGACCTTTTTCCAGCGGCGGTTTACCTACATTTCGCGGTGAAATATCAAAGTCTTTTCTTCTTAGGCCTTCTCGTTTGTTAAAAGCGTCCCGGATAGTAAAGGAACGAAGAGCGAGATTGGTCCAGTCCTCAGGCTTAAAACTGTATCCCCCTATAGCTTCCATATACCTGTAGTGGACGCCGGGAGCAAGCAAGAAACCGCTAAAATTACAGAAGCCGGATATATTAAAAAATTCCCAAGACTCAATACCCGCTTTATCCCTTTCCCCTGTATCCTCATAGTTATATTTTACTTCCGGCGGCTGATGTCCGTAAGGTACACCCAGCCCTCCTTTAACATGTCTTCCCGGGGTCGGGTCGTATTGGAAGGTTCTGGCCAGGCCGGGATTATAGCGGGCACCGTGCATGGGGATTTCAATGCCGCTGGCCGTGGTTAGATACTCAAACCCTCTGCCAAAATGCTGCGCGGCCGCCCGTGAAGCCCCGTTTAACGGTATCCCGATTCCTTCATAATCGCAAATTTTCTTAACCATTGCCAGAATAGCCTCGGTATTCCCCCATTTCAGATCTATACCGTCCAGCTCTTCAATAGTAAATAAGCCGTTTTCATAACATTCCATGAGCCAAGCCAACGTCCCGCCCAAAGAAAGGGTGTCATAACCGTATTCATTGCAATACCAATTGCAAATATTGGCGCAGTCCGAGTCTCCGTTCAACAACATACTGCCGAAAGCACCCAGAGACTCATACTCGGGGCGGCTGGTTTTAATATCGTACTTATCATTTTTAATATGGTATTTAGCCCCACATTGAACAGGACAAGCATGACAGCCCAATTTACCATATTTATATTTGGGGTCCATCACTGCGCCTGTCAGGTTCTTAATTTGTTCTTCAGTTAAATCTTCCGGTGCACCGGCCCAGTTTTTAATACCGGCATCGGCTAAATAAACACTGGAATCATAATCGGAAGTTGTGCCGGTGGTTTTGAACTTGCCTACCGGTACAGCACCCCTGCCCTTGGCATGGTCGTTCCATTCTTTATTAATGGCTGCCACTCCTGCGTCGTCCTTTAGCGGTACGATCTGGTTGCCGCGGCAGACAAGGCCTTTAAGCTTCTTGGAACCCATTACCGCACCTGAGCCACCTCTGGCCGCTGCCCGATGGCAGTCGGTTATCACGCCGGCCATATTGGAAAGGTGCTCGCCGCCCGGACCAATTAAAGCTGTTGAGACTTTACTGTCTCCCAGTTCTTCCTTAATTAAGGCATCGGCCTCAGATACTGTTTTGCCCCACAAAGCTTGCGCATCACGAATTTCAATCTTACCGTCATCTAAAAGAATATAAACCGGTTTTTCTGAGATTCCCTTGACAAACACGGCGTCAAAACCGGCTTTGCGCATAAATGGTCCAAGATTGCCTCCTGCACTGGCATCATTAAAGCCCCCGGTAACCGGCGATTTGCTGACTACTGTATATCTACCGCCCAGAAAAGTTTTTGTCAGGTTAGTAGGCCCGGAGACAAAACCCACAACGCTTTCAGGGGCAAATACCGGTGTATGAGCAGGCATAAGGTCATACAAATATCTAGCTCCGAGAGCTGCACCGCCAACAAACAATTTGGCCCACTGCGGGTTTAAATCCTTAATCTCGTAAGCCTTGTTCGTGAGATCAATAATTGCTACTTTTCCAGCATATCCGTCCATACAATCAACCTGCCATTCCTAATTAAATTGTTCACTTTTTAAGGATAGCATAGGAAAATATGGAAAGCAAGCCATTTACAGCTAAGCCTGGGAAGGCCTTATACTAGTGCTAATTGGTTCAAAAATAAATTTGTTTCGGGATCATGCTCTTGGGAAAATATATCTTCCTTGGTGCCGGAGGCCTTGATTTGACCACCCAGCAAAACAAGCATTCTATTGGCGAGACGGTTAATATCCCTAAAATTATGGCTGACGATCAGAGTAGTAACCCCGGTAGACTCAAATACCTTTTTTAAATCTCCCAGCAATTCTTCGATGGTTGGGGCATCCAGAGCAGAAAAAGGTTCATCCAGAAACAAAATTTGAGGGTTTAAGGCAAAAGCCCTCGCCAGACTGGTTCGCTGTGCTTCACCGCCCGATAAAGAATGAGCATGCTGTTTGGCAAGGTGGGATATGCCAAAGGTCTCCAGCCAGTATTCAACCCTTGATTTAATTTCTTTTTTCGGTAACCGGCGGAATTTAAGTCCTAAGGCCACATTTTGATAGACGTTTTTATTAAGGAGAAGAGGTTCCTGAAAGACAATAGCTATTTGGTGACGAATAGACATAGGAATCTGAGTAGGTAATAATTGTCCTTCCCAATAAATTCGACCGCCGGTAGGTTGTTCCAACATAGATATTATTTTCAGCAAAGTGCTTTTGCCGGATCCATTGGGTCCTACCAGGCCTAGGCATTCCCCTCTTCTAATAGCAACGTTTACATCCCGAAGAATTGTTTTTTTATTTTTAACCACATTTATGCCTTCGGCACGCAGGACTATATCCCTATCCCCAAGCAATCTGTCCTTCATTTTATCCTCCCTGGCGTTTTTGTTGCAACATGGTTAAAATGGCAGTTACTGTAAAAGCCAGTACGCATAGAATAATACTCAAAGCAATGGCCACGTCGAATTGCCCTTTGGAAACTTCCAACACGGTAGCTGTGGTCAACACCCGCGAATAGCCTTTAATGTTCCCCCCAACAGCCATGGAAGCACCGACTTCGGAAATAACCGCTCCAAAACCGGCTATCACTGCCGCCATCAAGGACAATTTGATTTCACCCAGCAAGAGTAGCAAGTACTGGAATTTATTAGCACCTAAAGCCCTTATCTGCAGCCGAATTTTCTCGCTGGTCTGCTGTAATGCGGCTGCACTTAAACCAATAATAATAGGACAAGCAATGACGGACTGGGCAATAATAATGGCTGTAGGAGTATACATAATGTTTAAAAAACCAAAAGGGCCCGAGCGCCAAAGGAAAATTGAGACCCAAAGTCCAACGACAACCGGCGGAAGCCCCATACTGGAATTAATAATACTTAAGATAAATTTTCTACCCGGAAAATGGCAAAGGCCGATTATAGTCCCCAGGGGTAGCCCTAAAAGGAGACTGATCAGGGTTGCCATGCCCGATACCCTAAGGGTTAAGAGGGTAATACCGAAGACTTCCGGATCGCCGGAAAATATCAAGCGAAAAGCTTCAATTATTCCTTGCCAGATAAGTTCCATAAATGACTCCTATGCTTCCAGGTGAGGCTTAAACCTCACCTGGAAAAACACTAATTATTTTTTTGTCTTTTAGATCTTAATTATCCTTATTATTTGTATCTTATCTAATTTGATATCTTTCATCCCTAATTACCTAAGTCGTCCATTGACTTGCCGGCATCCGGGGTAAAGAGAGGTTCGCCATATTTATCTACGCCAAATTCACCGATAATCTTTTGGGTATCTGCATTAATCATAAACTCGACAAAAGCTTTTCCTCCCTCAGCATTAATGGGAACGCTAAGATCGGGGAATTTATCCGGATTAACTTGCATAACATGGTAAATGTTCAAGAGTTCTTTGTTGCCCTGCAACACAATTTCCAGATTGAGATTTCCCTTGTTGGCCAAATAGGTAGCACGGTCGGTCAAGGTATAACCCTCTTTTTCCGAAGCAATAATTAGAGTTTGTCCCATTCCTGTGCCGCTTTCCTGATACCAGGTTCCTTCCGGGGTAACACCGGCATCTTTCCACAATTGTAATTCCTTTTTATGAGTACCGGAATCATCTCCCCGGGAAATAAAAATAGATTCAGTATCGGCGATAGCCTGAAAAGCTTCATTTAAATCCTTAATATTTTTCAGGTTGGCCTGATCGGAAGGTGGCCCCACAATAATAAAGTCATTATGCATAACCAGCTGGTAGTTAATACCTATGCCTTCGTCCACCAGTGCTTTTTCCGAAGAAGGAGCATGAACTAATAAAACGTCGGCTTCCCCTTTCTTACCCATTTCCAGGGCAGCACCTGTACCCACGGCTATGGTTTTAACCTTATAACCGGTTTCTTGTTCAAAAACAGGAAGAAGAACATCAAGCAGGCCGCTGTCTTGAGTACTGGTAGTAGTGGCTAAAACCACATTAGGATTAGCCGGTTCGGGGGTTGAATTTTGATCGGGCTGGCCGGCCTGATCATCCGGCTTCGCGGATGTACAACCTACTGCTAAACCAATAATAAGTACAAGACACAATAGTACTGAAAGTAGTGGGTGTTTTGAGATTTTCATAATTATCCTCCTTAAAAATCCTTATATTAAATAATTTTAGTTATTAAAAAATCTTAAATTGAACATAAAAAAACTCTCCCCAAGCCAGAAAAACTGTCAAGTCATATAAATCCCATGATACCAGTCATAAATGCATATTATGACATATCATGACATATTATAACCTATGTTTCCGGTTGCGAAGAGAGGCTCGTCCACCGCTCTTGGAGTCCGATTATGTTTTTATTACGGAAAACTTTCACTAATCTCTGAATTCAGATCCATAGACATTTTAAAATTAAATATAAGCTTTTGTCAAGATTTGTCTTCGTATTCTTGACTGAAAGTTATAAGGTAATTCATAAAAGTTATATGTGCTAATTTTTGCTACGTATAAAATTACAGTATTGGGAGGGAAATTTTAGAATAAATTACATATAGAACAAATGCTAATTATGTTATAATGAGTAAATAAAATTTCTAATAATATACAGATATTTAGTAAGCAAGAAAACCAATAAAATAAGAGGAGAGAAAGAAAGAAAGAGAGAAAACACAGGAAGAAATAGAAAGACAAAGAAAGAGAAAGAAAAGAAAAGACAAAACAAAGAAAGGTGGAGAAAATTTTGTACGGGTATATAGGTAAAATTCTGCTTGTCAACTTAAGTGATTACACCCATGAGGTGAGAGACTTAGACCCGGAATGGGCGCGCGATTTTATCGGCGGAGCCACTCTGGGAGCCAGATATCTTTATGAACTAATGCCACCAAAAACGCACGTATTTGCCCCAGAAAGCGTTATTGGCTTTGTTTCCGGACCTTTAAACGGCACCAAGGCCCTTTTAGGCGCCAGAAGTACAGTAGTGTGTAAATCCCCTGTAACTGGCGGCTGGAATGACTCCAGCTGCGGTGGCACCTTTGGTCCCAATTTGCGCAAATCCGGCTACGATGCGATTTTTATCAAAGGTAAAGCGGATAAACCCGTTTATCTTCTAGTGGACGACGGTAAAGTAGAATTCCGTGATGCCTCCCAACTCTGGGGTAAGACTACTTCCGAAACTTCCCAGGCCATCAAAGCTGAGGTGGGCCAAGATACAGGCATAGCAATGATCGGCCCCGGCGGGGAACACTTATCCTACATGGCGGCAATTATTAACGAACATCGTGCTTTCGGACGAGGCGGTTCCGGGGCAATCATGGGCTCTAAAAATTTAAAAGCAGTGGCCTGCCGTGGCAATGCTAAAGTCACAGTTAAAGACGAAGCTGCCCTTGTGGCCTGCAATAAAGAATGTATCGCCCATGGATCCGAAGGCGGTATGGGCGAAGCAGTAGTCGCTCAATTTAAGAGTACAGGAACTTCGGCCGAGTATGATTCCTGCGTCATGCTGGCAGATGCGCCCATTAAGAATTTTGCCGGCGTTCCGGATGATATGACCGAAGAGCAGGCTAGGGCTCTAACAGGCATGGAGATGGATCCTAAATTTAAAATCGGCAGAGATGGCTGCACTAACTGTTATATTAAGTGCGGCGCAAGGTATAAACTAGACACGGACAAATATAAGACCGACAATGCTTCCCGTCCCGAATATGAATCGCTGGGCGCCTTTGGCAGTATGCTTCTAAACGGGGATGCTGAAACAGCGATTACCTTAAACTATCTCTGCAACCAGTACGGCTACGACACCTTATCTTTTGGCGGCACAATTGCCTGGTTAATGGAATGTTATGAAAAGGGAATATTTACCAGAGAAGAGCTGGACGGTATAGATCTTAAATGGGGAGATCCCGATGCAATTGTCGAAATTGCGGAGAAAATTTGCCACTATGAAGGTATTGGAGTCCCCTTAAACCTCGCTTCCCGAGGAGCAGCTCGGGCTTTAGGAAAAGGCAGCGAATGCCTGGTCACCGCCAGCGGTATAGAAATCCCTATGCACGGGGCGCGCTTTAATCCGGGACTGGCTCGCATTTTCCAGTATGACCCTTCGCCGGGCAGACATATCAAAGGAGGAAGAGGTGTGCCCTACGGCCACCGGCCACCGGAAGTAAAATATAATTATGAAAATACCGGAAAGGAAGATGCTGAGGGACTTCTGGAATGGGAATTAACGGACTGTTCCGGCGTTTGCGGCTTCGGTAATTTCTTGCTTGCTCCTTGGATTGCTAAAAAAATGGTAAATGCCATCACCGGCTTTGATTATACGGACGAAGATTGGGTGTTATTCTCTTACCGCTCCTTTACCCTACGGCATGCCTTTAATCTCCGAGAAGGCTTTCGTCGCCGAGACTTTAAAATAGATGGTCGGGCGGTAGGCAAACCACCCCTTGAGGCGGGTCCGCTCAAAGGCGTTACTGTCGATAACGAAAAACTAGCCGACAATTTCTACAGCTATTTGGGCTGGGATGTGGAAACTGCTGTACCTCCCAAAGAATTCATAGAAAAATTGGGCGGCCTGGACTTTATCATCAAGGATATTCATCCGGAACAAGTTTCGTAACACCTAGCATCGTAAATAGCATCCGTAAACGTCTTTCTATAAAAAGCATTTCTGAGTAGTAATAAGCCTGGGAGCTTTTAGAACTCCCAGGCTTATTATAGATATAAAGATTATTGCTTCGTTTCTTACTTCATCCATTCCATATTTTGTGCTTCTTGCGGTTCTCATTAACTGGTAAATTTTTAGTTCATTTTTTGCTACTTCTTTTAGTTTACAAATTTAGGTTAATTGCCATACAGAGTGGTCGGCAGCCAGGTGGCCAGACCCGGGAATATCATAATCAGGATCATAGCGACAATGATTGCAAAAACAAAAGGAATTACACCGGAGAATATTGTCGACAGAGGCACATGTTTGGCAAATCCCTTCATATAGAAGCAGTTTAGACCAACAGGTGGAGTAAGACCACCGAGGCAAAGAACCAGAACTATCAAGACTCCGTACCAGACGCCATCGTAGCCGAGATTGGCAAGGATTGGAGTAAAGATGGGAACTGTAATCAAGATAATGGCTATGCCGTCTATAAACATACCAAGTAAGAAATAGAGGAATATAATAATACCCATGAGTGCCCATGTTGGCACGTCCAGCCCGGCGACAAAAGTAGCCAAGGCCGTCGGTATGGTAGACAAGGTAAACATGCGTCCAAAGAGCGTACCGCAGGTTATTATAAAGAAAACCATGGCGGCCAGCTTGGCAGAAGCGACAAGACAAATCATCAGTTTTTCGAAATTAATTTTTCTCTCAATCAGGCCAATAGCCAACATACCCATGGCACCAACAGAAGCAGCCTCAGTAGGTGTAAACCAACCAATAAACATACCGCCGATGGCCAAAAGGAAGATAATAATAACCTCTATTAATCCGCCCCGCTTAACAGCAGCCCAACGCTCAGACCAGCTGGCTTTTTCTGACATAGGCGCATAAGAGGGATTTCTTTTAACGACAATCCAAATTGCTATTACCTGGAGAACCATTAACAGTATACCAGGAATAAGTCCGGCCATGAATAAGCGGCCAATAGATTCTTCTGCCGTGACGCCGTAAATAATCATGGTCGCACTGGGTGGAATTAGGACGGCCAAAGAAGACCCGGCAGCAATAGATGCTGTAGATAGACTGGCTTTGTAGTTGCGTTTTTCCATTTCAGGAAGGGCAACCGTGGTCATAGTACCCATGGTAGCGGGGATAGACCCACAAATAGCACCGAAAATTGCACTGGCTACCTGAACAGAGGAAGCAATACCGCCTCGTCTATGACCGATAAATTTATCGGCAGCATTAAACAGACTTTCCCCAATACCCGAATAACTGGCTAAAAAGCCCATAAGTCCGAATATCGGCGCAACAGTAAGGGTATAGGATGCAAAATTAGTAAAGATGTCCGAGGCAACCGCCTGAAATGCCGCATCGGGCGATCTCAGAGCGATCATTCCCACAACCCCAAAGAGCAGCATTGAGATCGGTACCGGGAGGCCTAGGAACATAAAAATGACAAAACCGATAAGTGCTAATATCCCAATTAGAACAGGATCCATTTTTTTTACCTCCCTTTCCTAAAATTCAGATGTAATTTCTTGTTCAGCTGCAATCTCTTCGAGGGTACGCTTTCTGTCATCGAGATTTCTATGGTTGGAAATCATATTATAAACCCTAATAATAAAAGCAATGACAAAAAAGAACAGACCGATGCAGATAAAGGAGACAAGTATCCAGTGGGGTATACCCAGCGTACCGGTTACCGAGCCGTCAGCTAATTTTGTCCCTATCATTCCGGCCTGATTGTAAAGAACATAGCCCATAAATACAATGGTAATAAAGTACATAACTATGCTGAAAATATTTGCAACACGGGGTCTCATTTTATCAAGTAAGAAGTTGACTATAATATTGCCGCCCGACAGCTCGTTTTCGGCAAGCGTCAGAGAAACAATAACAAGCATACCGTACTGCACTAATTCATAAGTCCCAAGTATACCTGAGCCGAAGACTCCTCGCAGGATAACATGGCAGCATACGAGAATACTCATCAGAAGGAGTAAAATTCCCGATAATTTGGCCAGCCATTGGGCCATTGTGGAAAATGAATCAATAAATTTTTTCATTTCTTTGCCGCAACCTTTCTCGCCTTAATTTGAGATATAGCTTACCAAATGTTGAAAAGGCAAATATTATTGCGTGTCGCATTAAAAGAGATGCTAATTTGCCAAAGCTCACCGGCCGCCGAGACGCTCCGGTGAGCATTTATTTGGCGTCTTACAATTCAGTCTGGTAATAATTAGTTGGCGAATTGAGCGTTATACTTTTCTGCCAATTCGAAGAAGAGATCAAGATTTTTGGTTCCTTCATAACCTTTGCCGTCAAGATCTTTAGCATATTCTTTTTGTAGTACACCGGAAGCACCAATCATCTTGTCAAGGTTGGCCTGATCAAACTCAACAACTTTTAATCCGTTAGCTTCAAAGTTGTCGTAAGCTACCTGAGCATCAGCATCTCTGCCTTGGGCGAGGAACTCATCAAATGCTTTCTCTGTGGTCTCTGTAATAGCTTTTTGCTGGGCTTCGCTGAGAGAATCCCAAACGCCCTGGTTCATAACCATAACATAAGTTCCGATATAGAAAGGATCTTTTACAACAGTCTCGGTAACTTCATAAAGTTTGACGCTGTTGCCGGCATGAGCCAGACCATAGAAACCTTCAACAACACCGGTTCTTAAGCCTTCATAAACTTCGGAGAAGACCATAACAGTCGGAGTTGCACCATAAGCTTTGATAATCGGAGCCTGGGAATCGCCGCAACGAATTTGACGACCGGCTAAATCCTCAAACTTTTCAACCGGGAAGGTGGTCATAACACAGCCATTTCCTTGACCCAAAGCATAGAGCAGTTTAAGGTCAGCAATTTCCTCGGGCTGAACCTGATTAAACCAGTCATTTACGGTATAGGAAGCAGCCTTACCATTGACGAAATTAACGCCAGGATACTCGAGCATGAAGCTCTCCGGCAAGTTACCCGAACCGTAAGCAACAGGGAAGAATGTAATGTCAGCTAGACCCTTTCTTACGGCGTCAAGTTCTTCAGGCGCGGGACAGAGAGTACCACCGGCATAAACGGTGAAGTCAACTGTTCCTTCGGTAGCTTCTTTAATCATTTCCAGGTAACGAACACAGTCTTGGGTAGTTGCGTCAAAGTCAGGCAAATACATAGCAAATGATAGATTCACTTTGGGGCCCATGCCCTCCCCTTCGTTGTTCCCCTCATTGTTTTGGCCGCCGCAACCAGCGAATAGGGTGAATACAAGAGCCAAAGCTAGCATGATACTAAATAGTTTTCTCATCTGTTTTCTCCTCTCCATTGTTTTGTTTTCTCCCCTTCATTTTTTGGTTACTATTTATATAATTAGGCCCTCTCTTAATTGAAGGCTTAATTATACCACCTGAAATAAAATACCTTGTTCAATATATACCGTTTTTCACAATTATTAACTGTTCTAGCTTTGTAAATTCTTCGGATTATTTTCTTTAATTGTTTAATTCTGAATTCTTTGGGTTGTATGCAAAATCACAGGTAAAGGCATAAAGAATGTTTATGATAAATAATTGTAAGCGTTTTCTTTTCACAATCATACTACACTCTGTAACGAAAGATGTCAATCAGTTTATTACACTTCTAGCGGCAAAATAAATCTAATTTTATCGTTAATAATTTACTTTTCTGATTAAAATCGATTTAGGTTAGCATGATTGTGCTTTAGATGCCATATCTGCCAATGGTTCGGGCTATTTCATAAGCTGCACTCGTTGCGTTAGTTATGTTTTTAGGGCTCACACAATCCCCAAGAACGTAAAACTCAGGTGCACAGTCATGAAGAGCCATAGCCTCTTCCTGTCGCGGACTTTGACCCACAGCGTAAATCACTGTGTCAGCTTCAAATAGTTTCTGACCGTCATTGTTTTCAGCGATAACGCCTTTATCAGTGATCTCCAGAGCCTTGGTCTCAAGGTTAACGTTTATTCCGTATTTTTGGATCTCTACGGCCAGTCCCTTAGCGTGCAGATGATTTCCGCCATGATTAAGCTCATCCAACATTTCGATAATGGTAATCTTTTTGCCCAGCTGGGCCAGGAAAATTCCTAACTCAACGCCTACCAGGCCGCCGCCAAGAATAGCGACAGAACTGCCGGTCTCTTCGGGGTTCTCGTAAGCGTATTCTGCAGCCATAACATTTTTACCGTCAATGCCTTTTATAGGCGGTTTTACGGGATGAGCACCCAGCGCCGCAATAATCACATCAGCCTTCATGCTCTTGGCCAGTTCCGGGGTGACGGTGGTGTTAAGGTGCAGCGTAATTGCGGGGTTTTCTTGGACCGCTCGTTCTTGGGCATTCAGATAGCGATCAAGATTCTTTTTAAACGAGACTTTTTCTTCACAGCGAAGTACACCGCCCAAACGGGACTGCTTTTCGCAAAGAATAACTTCGTGCCCACGCTCTGCGCAGGTCAGTGCAGCCTGCATTCCGCCGATACCCCCACCAACGACCAATACCTTTTTCTTTATAGCAGCGGGTATATCGAACTTTTCTTCGTATTCGTGACCGGTTTTGGGATTAATGGCGCAATAGAATTTGCCATAGGTCTGCACGGTAGAAAAACAGGACAGACAACGCATGCACTTTATGATATCGTTCTCCCGACCGGTACGGATCTTGTTAGGAAGGTCGGGATCAGCGATAAGAGAACGAGCCATGGCAACGAAGTCGGCTTTTCCGGAAGCGATAATTTCCTCCATGAGCCCAGGGTCACTGAATCCTCCCACAGTAACGACTTTGGCTTGGGAAACATGTTTCTTAATCTCGGCAGCATAAACTGAATTGCAACCTTCGTCCAGGAACATGCTGGGGTGGGTTATGGTAAATACTTCGTCCCGCTCATGGCTTCCTGCTGAAACATGGATGAGATCGGCATAGCCGTCCAATTGCTGAGCTAAGGCAATACCTTCGTCTATTCCGTAGCCCCCTTCGTAACACTCCGAACCGCTAATGCGAATCTCGATGGGGAACTTAGGCCCCACCTTTTTGCGAATAGCCTTACATATTTCAACTGCTAGCCGGGCGCGGTTTTCAATGGGTGCACCGCCCCACCGGTCCTTACGGGTGTTGAGCTTAGGATTGACAAACTGAGAAATCAGCCAGCCATGGCCTCCATGAATAGTGACCATGTTGAAACCACACTTTTTGGCAAAGGCAGCGGCATTGGCAAACCTTTCAATCAACGAAAGGATATATTCTTCGTTCATTTCATAGATCGGCCGTCCGTTGTCTTCCATGGCTATAGGCCCATAGGATGGTTCACCGGTTGCCCGGTTGGAGTACAGGCCGCAGTGAATAATCTCCGCGGAAGCGACTTTACCGTGACGAGTAATGGAGTTGGCAATGTGATAGAAGGAATGAATCGACTGAGGATCGTCCAAAAAAACGTGGTAGTTGCCAAAATCACCGTACTTTTTATCAATGTAGCAGCTACCCACTGTGACCATGCCGGCTCCGCCGATTGCTAAGCGCTCATAATATGCGGCTGCATATGGCGTATGGTAAAAACCATCTTCACGGTTGCCGACGGTGTCCAGATAGCCGGTAGCAGAAGCGATAATCCTATTGCTAAAAAGGCAACCTGCTACCGAAATGGGTTCATACAGATGCGGGTACTTTTTAGTTGTCATAGTACGCGCTCCTTTCGGACATTATTTAATTCGAAAGACTTTAGTTTTTCCCCCGCGCTTTATCAGCACCGGCATCTACCAGGATGGAAACACCTGTGATACTACGGGACTCATCGCTGGCAAAAAACAGGGCTGCATTAGCAATATCCATAGGGTCTACAAGACGCTTAAGCAAGGTACCGCCCGCAATTTCGTCAGCCACTTGATCGTTATAAGCTTGAACAAAGGTCGGTAGCATGGGGGTGGCGGTAGGACCCGGGTTAATGCAGTTACAGCGTGCTTCGGGAGCCAGCTCAGCAGCCAGGCCGATAGCCAGGTTATTGTTCGCAGCTTTACAAGCCCCGTACAAGCCTTGGGTCGCTCTGGGTCTTATGGCGGCAGTAGAGCCAATTAAAATCAGTGAGCCGTGATTTTTCTTCAGCTCCAAAGCAGAATACTTAGCCATAAGCCAACTTGACTTGGTATTAACTGCCATTACTTTGTCAAATTCACTCTCATCAAGTTCCCAAATCATTCCTGCCTTCTGTGCTATGCCCGCGCAGCAGAACACAACATCAATTTTGCCATAAGTCTCGATAGTAAAATCTACGGCGCCTTTACAATACTCTGCTTTAGAGACGTCCGCAAAAACAAAAGCTGCCTGTCCACCTTGGGCCTTAATTTCTTCAACAACCTTTTTACCGTTTTCCTCGTTAAAGTCGGCAACCACAACTTTGGCCCCCTCCTGGGCAAAAAGGAGTGAGGCGGCGCGGCCCATACCGGAACCTGCACCGGTGATCAATGCAACTTTGTTATCCAGTCTAGCCATAGTAACAGATCCTTTCCGTGATAATATAATACTATTTTTCTAAAATAGTTTTGTCAGATCCTTGATTGTGGAGAAGTTTTCCAGATCCATAATAGCATCATAAATTTTTCTAGCTCTGTTGGCACTAATGGTCATTTGGCTCAAGGCCATAAACTTGTCTTTGATTTCCTTTGTAGTCATCGGGTTTTCAGGATCGCCCTTGCTGAATTTCGTCAGCTGTTTAAGCTCTCGGCCATCTTTAGTATGAATGGTAACTAAAGCGGCAAAGATATCCGGCAGGTATTGATCCATCTCCCCGGTGTGAACCATTTCGATCTTATTAATAAAATTCCTGATTTCAGGATCATGCAGTTTTTCTTCCGTAAACTGACTAACCGACACATCTCCGAACAGGGCTGCACAAGTCGCTGTGTACGGCAAACTAAACTGAGCTGCTGCCGTATTAGGCGGGTTATACTTGATGGATTTCGGCTCCACAACAGCCCGGATGGCCATGTTGCAGATATCAATAACAATTTTTTCAATGTCATCCGCCTTTAGCTTATGATCAGCCATAATTTTTAAGATAGAGTCAATCGGAGAGTGATTATAACGGCAACAAGCATAAGGTTTGAAAGAAGCAATTTCTATGGGATATTCGCTATAGTCTAAATTTTCCAGCATACGCTCAGGGGTTGGATTATCTGTATAGGAGCGGAAAAATCCGTGTTTCCCTTCAAATACCCATTTTGGTCCGGTATACCCGACGGCTGCCAGACGGGCAGCATAAATTGCACTCATAGCAGCATTGGCCGGATTCAAGCGTTTGGTCAATGAACCGTCAGCATAGCATTCTAGGTTACCGGAGGCAAAACCACCGGCGATACCAAGAGCATTAGCGATCTTAGGAGCGTCCAGCTTTAAAAGCCAGGCCGCAGCGGCAGTTGCCCCAAAAATCCCACAGACGGCAGTCGGATGCCAGCCGCGATCAAAGCAGTTATCCGGCACCACACCGCGTCCTACTCTGGTCATCATATCGTAACCCCAGATAACGGACAAGAGAAAATCTTTTCCTTTGGCATTTACGGTCTCCGCCACTGCCATCGCGGCAGGCAAGATAACAACAGCCGGGTGACCTCCGGCATCATAACTGGCGTCGTCCATTTCCAGTCCATGACTGGCAGCACCATTAATAAATGCCGCATGACTTTCCGAAGCCTTTTGCCCGCAGAACACAGTGCAATCATGATTGCCGGATTCTGATAGAAAGACTTCTTTGATCATTTTCGTAGAGTCAATATTGGCACCGCCGATCCCGCATCCTGCCCAGTCAACGATTACATTTTTAGTGTGTTCAAAAACCCTTTGCGGAATGGCCTCGATGTCCGCATCCACATAAAATTGGGCAATTTTTTGGCTATAACTCAAATCTCCCATTATTATCTCCACCTCACTTATGAAATTTCGAATTTCGTGACGTTTGTCTCCAGAACATACTTTTGTTTGAGTGGACCTAGAATTTCAGACGCCGGACTTGTTAAATGAGCTTCACAAGCAGCCTCATCTTCCCAGGCATCGATCACCCACAAAACGTCTTCTTCAGCGATTGGAACCAAGTATTCGTAAGTTATATTTCCGAGCTGTTGGCGATACTGACCTGCCAAATCATGTTCCCGGAGTTTGGCAATAAACTCGTCACGCACATTTGGTTTCAGTTTGTATTGAACATGAAGTAATATCATTATCTTATCCCTTTGCTTCCTTTCTACCGAAGACTCTATTAAGGACGTCTTTTTTGCAATATTCTTGTCATTGTTCCTTTGAACTTTTGTCCGGTGGAAGTTTCCCGAGCCTTTCCATTTCTTCCATTACATCTTCCAGCCCACATCTAATCCAAGTCTCCCGGGTAGGCCAGCCTGTTTCCCTGTCCCATCCCCAGACATCATAGTATAGGTCCACCAGTTTAGCGAACTCTTCCGGGGCAACTGTCTGTCCCTCGCAGTCGGGATATTGAAGCGGCCTGTAAGCTTCAGGTTCTTCTTGAGCCCTGCAGCGGTCAGAATCCCGCATCAAAATCGCCCGGAAAAGATTTTTAGAACGTTCACAAGCCAGGTAGAGCTCTTCCTCCGTCATTTTAATGCCGGTCGCTGCTTCCAGCATCTGGCATTCCATGTCCGGCCAGAAAATCTGTGGACTCTGAAGGTCACAACAAGTTACACATTCTTTCATTTCTGCTTTGATTTCGCCCATAAAAGCGTTTTCAGCTACCTTGCGGTTTAGGCAGGCCTTATGGGCGTCCATGGTTTCTTTCATATAGTCAAGCGTTCCGTGGACATGGGAATTTGTCTGGGCATCGCGCGTATTGGTCATAAGCATTAAGGTTGATGACAAATAGTAGCCCGGTGGTGGGCTGCCCTGGAAACCGCGCCCTTGCCAATGAAAACAATGGCCCCATGAAGATTCAAAGCTGATGGGAATATCCAGCTGCAATCCCGGAACAACATTGGAAATAATGCCCTTGTAAATCGTCTCGCCGTACTTTTGCTTTCCAAGAGTACGAATGGTGCGGGCCATACCCTCTGCGAACAAATTGCCCCAGTATCCCTTGCGATAAGTGATCATATCCAGCAAGTGCTTCATGAACTCTTCGCTGCCCGGGTCAATTTCCATGCCAAGGTCCATATTCTCAAGAACCCCCGTTCGCTTACCCATCACCAGCCAGGTCATGAGCCAGACGATAACATCCCATTTATCTATACCATACTGTGTGCATAAATCGTTGATGACGTTTCCCCTATCATAATCACCGTCCCAGAAGTTCATGGTACTGCCTGGGCGGCGCGTCATGAGTTCTTCCAAGTAAGGATCCGAAGTATCCGGGGGTGGAGGTACCTGGGCCCCCTGACCAAGACAAGCCTGGTTATGGTTTTTTTCCGTATGGAAAAACATACCCGGAGACATACCGCAGTCCTCTGTCATCTGAAAGGCATAAACGCCTATACATTTATGCACCTGATTTGTTACTTTACGTGGAAATGCAGACTTAGTATCCAAGACAAACAAGTTACAACGCATGTTGCAGCCGTGGCTGCACGATACATTAGTCTTTTTGACGGCACCGGGTTCCGTTTCGAAATTAATATGAGCTCTAAAGGCACAGCGATCCAGATGTTCAACAGGATTGGCTTTGCGCTGGGGATTACCCATAGTTTTACGCAATTTAAGAACCATGTCTACATCATAAGGCCGGACATCTCCCGTCCCTTTGACAACGATCGCTTTTAAGTTTTTAGAGCCCATCACTGCGCCAAAGCCTGCTTTGGCAGCAACATTATCATTACTGGTATTAATGCTCGCATTGCGGCAGAGATTTTCTCCGGCCGGACCGATTACGACACTAACAGCTTCCTTACCATGAATTAAGCTTAGTTTTTCTTGACAATCATGAGTGAGTGTTCCCCAGAGATTTCTAGCATCATGGAAGGTAATTTCTCCGTCATCGATCTTAAGGTAGACGGGAATTTCTGCGCGACCGACTATAACAACCCCATCAAAGCCCGCAAATTTCAATTTGGCACCAAACCAACCGCCGATATTACCCCAGCAAAATTGCTCTGGTAAATTATTGGGCGCCATGGCGCAGACCGAAGTCCTTCCGCCGGTCGGAATACCCGTAGCAGTGGTGGGGCCCGACATAAACATCAACGGGTTTTCGGGATCTAAAGCCTTCATGCCGGGCTTGGTAACATCCCAATAGATCTTAGTAGCGATCGCACGGCCGCCGATAAATTTCGGTGCGTAGTTGCTGGTCGGTATTATTTTTACTGATTGGTCGGTCAGGTCAATCCAAGCGATTTTTCCCACATAACCGTATTGCGGTAATTGAGTCTGTTCTGACATACGGCAATCCCTCCTTATACCTTTACAACGACGCCGGGAACAGGCGGTGAGTCATCACTCATGCCGATCGCAAGGCACTGACAGTATTCAATACAAGCCGGGCCATTTTCCCTTCCACGGCAGAGGTCGCATTTAATCGCTTTTTTATTTCGATTAATTTGGATTCGTTTAGGCTCAAAGGGGCAAGCTTTAACGCATCGGGCGCAGCCGATACACTCTTTTTCATCGACATAAACAATGTTTGTTTCGGGGTCGATCAACATGGCCTTATCCTTGAGGGGACAGGCATTATAACACGGATGATCCAAGCACTGCTGGCAAGTATAAACCTTGTGCATGAGCTGGATGCTGTCGTGCTCAAAAAAGATCCGGCGCGAACGCGAGCCGCTGACCCCTTCGTGAATTAAACTGCAAACTATTTCACAGGCACCGCAGCCTGCACAGAGAGAAATGTCAGGATCCCATTGAATAATATGTCTCCCCAATTCCTCTGCCGGCCGTTCCTTAATTCCTTGTTTTTTTTCTTTCATGGCAGTATTCTCCTCCAGAAGTTTCGCTTTCGCTAAAGGTGCCGCGCGGCACCGGATAAGTCGTCCATTATAATCCCAAACCCATTCCCGGAGTAAAAACTTCCGGGTCATGACCGGGAAGCACATTCCGGGAAATGGCCAGAATCTTGTTCAGGCTTTCCTGCATCTCATCCCGAGCGGAATCATCATATAGCAAAGCATTGAATCTAGGTGGATTGTAGGTGAGGCTTTCTCTTAAGGTGACAAGATCTCCTGTGCAAATTACTTTACCTATCTCGGTATCGACCACAACAGACTGCATTCCCGGCGTATGACCGGGCGTCAGCACCACGGAGATGCCGTCAACAACCTGCACGTCGCCGTCGAGCAGTTCGTACTTATATTGCATGATATTTTCCATTTCATATCCCTTGTTGGAATAATTAGGATCATTTAAGCTTTCGAACTCTTTTTTTTGGCACAGTAGCTTGGCCTTGGGAAAGAAATGATTATTAGCCGCATGGTCCCAGTGTAAATGCGTAAATATCACATAGTCGATGTCTGCAGGGTCAACGCCGATTTTTTGAAGCGCCACATCCAGTTCCTGCTCCGGGCTTCTTTTGTAAGGAGCGGCATTCTTTCCCTGGGTACTTTCAGGATGGCTGCCCCCGGTATCAACAAGGATCTTGTGTTCACCTTCCAAGTAATAGGCTATCAGGGGGAAGTCCTGAACTTCCGTGCCCTTGTAACCGTAAATCATGTTTGCTTTCGGCCGAGTTATGTCTCCCAGATGAAGTGGTTTTATCTTATACAACGACATAGTATTCCTCCTCCGGAACTTAAGACTTATCTGCTGCCTTCTTTGTAAAGCTGTTCGATTTCCCTCCAGGCCTGCATACCCATGGTATTGAACAACTCACGGCTGTCCGGGGCATCCGGGATAGCATCCCAGCTGCAACCTTCAGCGAGAACCTTATCGAGAATTCTCCTGAGCAGCACACTGGCCGCAAAGGGTAGGACATCCGGGAATATCAAAATTTTATAACCTAACTGTTCCAGTTCTTTGGCAGTTAAACGTGGTGTTCTTCCGCCAATTACCTGATTGGCCAACAGCGGTATCTGATGCCCGAAGATTTTACCGATCTTTTCGACCTCATCAATGGTCTGAGGGGCTTCGATAAAGAGGATATCAGCACCCGCCTCCATATACATTTTACCGCGCTCAATAGCTTCCTCAAGGTTGTAGACGGCTCGTGCATCCGTCCGGGCCATAATCATGGTATCTTCATAGAGTTTTTCCCTGCTGGCAGCCCGAATTTTCTGTACAAACTCCTCAGCAGGAACACAAGACTTACCGGCCAAATGTCCGCAGCGCTTAGGGGCAACCTGATCCTCAAACTGAATGCATGCTATGCCTGCAGCTTCCAATTCATGCACTGTCCGGATAACATTAAGTGCATTACCGTAGCCGGTATCCGCATCGCACATATAAGGAATATTTGCTTTAACCGTCAAAGCACGGGCAAGATCTACAACATCGGTCATGGTGGTCAGCCCGATATCCGGTTCGCCAATTCTACTGACGGCAACACCGGCTCCGGACAAGTAGCCTAGCTTAAAGCCTGCTTGTTCAGTGACCCGAGCTGATATACCATCGTAAATGCCCGGCGCCGTTACAATGCCAGGCTCGTTTAATAGTTTTCGCAGTTCTTTTCCTGGGTTCTTAAGCATTTGAACGTCTCCTTTTTTACTTATCCATATATCCTTCCTTAATCAACAGCTCCTCAATGCCGCCGGCAGCTATAATATCAGCCATTGATTGTGAAAGTCCGCTTCCCTTAAGGGTTTCACCTGTCCTTAAGTTGGTGACTGTTCCCTCTAGCATGTCGATTTCTGCCATGTCGCCCTCTTCAAACATGGAGCTGACGCCAGGGCACTGCAGCGCAGGGAAACCGTAGCTAATTGAGTTACGGTAAAACAACCCATTAATACTATCAGCAACCATACAGGCCAGCCCCAGTCTCCGCAGCAGCACTGCGCCCGGTCGGCTGGAACCCGTACCGAAGTTCTTGCCGGCGATTAAAATATCACCCTTTTCTACGAGCGAAGACCATCCCGGCCTGTTATCGCTGAACACCAATTTGATTTGCTCTTCGGGAGAAACCCGGAAAGCGCTGTGGGGAAAAATAAGATCAGTATTGATTTCATCCCCAAAGACCCATACTCTACCTTTTATTTTCATAGTCAACCCCCCAAAAACTCTCTGGGATCGGTAATTTTTCCTGTCAAAGCAGAGGCGGCAGCAGTAGCCGGGGCGCAGAGTAACACTTCACTGTCTACGTCTCCCATCCGCGCTTTGAAGTTTCTTGTGGTGGTCGAAAGGCAACGTTCCCCGGGACCTAGGAGCCCCATATGTCCGCCGTAGCAAGCACCACAGGTGGCATTAGTTACCACAGCACCCGCTTCAACCAAAGTTTCAAGGTAACCCGCTTTGAGAGCCTCAAGATATACTTTTTGCGAGGCCGGAGTCACAATAAAGCGAACATTTTTAGCTACACGTTTTCCTTTGACAATTGATGCCGCCAAGGCAATATCTTCCAGGCGGCCGTTAGAGCAAGAGCCCACAAGAACCTGATGGATCTCGGTCCCTTCAACATCCGTGACCGGACAGCAATTCTTCGGTATATAGTGCGGCAGGGCAACATATGGGGTAAGTTTCCCCAGATCTATGTCCCGCACGTCATGATAGACGGCATCCGGATCAGGGTCAACGGCGTCGATTGTCTGATCGCCGCGTTCTTTCAAAAAGTCGCGCAACAGGTCATCACAAGGGAAAATTGCGAATTCGGCGTTAATTTCGGCACACATGGTAGCCACGCTCTGCCTCTGGGGAATGGTCATATTTCCCACGCCTTCGCCACCGAATTCCACATTCATATTGGTCGCGTCACCGTAGACTCCGGCAATGTACAAAAATAAATCCTTGCCGGTCACGGCCTGGCTGGCAAATTTGCCATGCAATCTGTAAAGTATTGTGGGACTTACCTGATACCAGGTCTCACCCTTGCACCAGACATACATCATTTCGGCCGGCCCGAATCCACGAGCCGCTGCATTCATGGCACCGGCAGCACAGGTATGAGAGTCACCGGCGGCGATGAGTCTTCCTGGCGCTGCAAAGCCTTTTTCTACAAGCAGCTGATGAATAACGCCATGCTCTCCCACATCATAAAAATTTTTGATCCCATGTTTTTTGACAAAAGCCCTGGCTTTAACAGCGCCGTGGGCATCCTTCGCCGTAGGAGCCGGGACCGCATGGTCGAGAAGAACAACACACTTATCGGGATCCGCAATCTTGTTTACCTTCTCGAAATCAATCTGCCCGGCAACCGTGAAGAACATATCGTGACATGCAGCCACGTCCACCTGGCACGTCAGGATGTCGCCCGCCTTTACGGCGGGCACTCCTGCGTGGCGCGCCAGGATCTTTTCCGACATCGTCATTCCCATTTCTTTTCATCTCCCAGCTTATTGAAACTTTTCATGCTAAAATCGCAAACGAAGTCGAATTTCAGATCCCAGTCTCTAAAGAAATGGAATACAACTATTTCAAGCACTCAAATAATTCATCTAAGTTTTCCAGCGTTTCAAATTTATCTACTAATTCGATAATGCGTTCAGCCTTAACTTTACCAATGGTATTGGCGGCGTTAGCGCGGAACTTGGTAAGAACTTCTTCCTTAGTAGCAGGATACTCGGGGTCTCCCTTCGGATACTCTACTTCGCTAACATACTTGGTACCGTCTTCCATGGTTACTGTCACGCGAGCAGGATATTTTTGAGGATAAACGGCCTCAAACTCAGGATTGATTTCCCAGGTAATTAGGTCGCTCAAACGATGGATCTCTGGATCCTTAATCGCTTCCTCAGTAAATGAATCCGGAAGAACACTGCCTCTAACCAAACCACAGGCAATTTCATAGAACAGTGAGAATTGAGCATTGACAACATTTTTCGGATGACGCTTGATGTCCACAGGACGACACAGCTTGGTGTCTGTAAACTTGTTACATTCAGCGTGGATAGATTTAATTTTAGATATATCACAACCCTGATTGTGGATATCGATAGCGCAGTCGCAGAAGTTGTTGGTAAAGCGGCAGCAAGCATGCAGCTTAATGCTGTTATCTGCCATTTCCCATACCTTGCCAAAGTCCTTAATTAGTTTGCTGGCATCGTAATCCCCGTTAGGATTCGGATTTTCCGGTGTGCCCTTAAAGGAGAAGCAGACGAGGAATCCTTCCTTACCCTCGAATACTGTCGGTGGTGCATAATAACCGTTTTTACCCATATAAGCGGCAAGTACTCCGTCCATAGAGGCACGTCCGGCATGGAATCTCTTAGTCCATGCACCGCAGGAGTTAAACTCACCCAAACCGGCTGAGGCACTGCCGGCTACACCGAGCGCATTGACCATCTGTTCTGCATTTAGACCCATTAATTTTGCGGCGCCGGCAGCTGAACCGAAAACACCACAAGTACCGGTGAGATGCCAACCAGCATAATAGGATGTACCGTTAAAGGCTTCTCCGGCACGTATTGTCACATCAGAACCAATAATGTAAGCTAAAAGAGCATCTTTTCCGCTCTTACCGTATTTTTCAGCCAAAGCCAAAACAGCCGGCAGAACCACTACAGAGGAGTGCTGAGTTCCCTCGCGATGATCGTCGTCGTAATCCTGACTGTGGCCTGTAGTTCCGTTAATTAGAGCCGCCAGCATCGGGTTTGTTTTCTGGTTTGTACCGATAACAGTACATTCGCCGTCGCTGTCAATATTGGCTACAGCTGCTCTGACTGACTTAGCGGAGTCTACCTGACTTCCTGAAAGGATACAGCCTAAGCAGTCCAACAAAAAGATTTTCGCGTTATCAATAGTTCTCTGGTCAATGTCTTCTAGTTTGAGTTTGGTGCTGATTTCAGCAATTTGCTGTGCAATCGGCTTCTCAATAAAGATTTCTTGTGTTTGTTTACTCATCTTGTTTCTGCCTCCCAATTATTTTTTATGGAATTAAAATTCCGTATCCCCAGAAGTAGATTTGTATAACGCTTATGAAAAAGTAAAAAATAGTACAATAGGCCCTTTTAAAAAGCCCTTAAAACCATTATGATACTTTTATGTAAGCGTTTCCTCTCTCTTACATTCATACTACACTTATACGGAAAATATGTCAATTGTTTGTTTATTACGCCCATAAATTGATTGTTTATCACGCCTTCTAATAACATAATGAGAGTAAACGTTGACAAGAAAACCACTAGCTCCTATAATTACAGTGTCATGCCCGTTATAATGGCATAACTATAATGTAGCTTGGTATTAAACAGCTGATAATTCAAAATAATTATAAAATTAAATAAATTAAAAAAATAATAAATAAAATAAAAAATGTAGTGATAATGAAAATGAAGATCAATATTTATGATGTAGCGCGCATCGCTAACGTATCAACAGCCACTGTTTCACGCGTACTCAATAATAAGTCTAATGTTTCACCAGAAACCAGGCATAAAGTTCAAGAGGCTATTAAGAAGCTTAATTACCGCCCTAGTGCTATAGCCAGAGGCCTGGTTTTGAAACATACTAAAACTGTTGGTATCCTCGCAACCGATATCACGTCTCCTAACTATGCAAGAACTGCCTGTGCCATGGAAAGAGAACTTTTTCATATTGGTTACAACGCAATTCTGTGCAATACCGGCGGCAGTATAGAAAATAATAAGGCTTATCTTCAAATGTTGGTCAACCAAGGTGTTTGTGGCATTATCTGTATCGGTTCCGTCTTTAAAAACACTCTTCAGGAAACACTGATGCTATCAGAATTTTCCCACATCCCCTTTGTACTCAGTCACTGCCAAATTCCGGCGGATAATACCTATTCAGTTGTCATTAACGAAAAGCATGGTATACGTCTCTGTGTTGAACACCTGTTGGAAAAAGGGCATCAGGATATTCTCTATGTAAAGGACGCAGATACTTATAGCGGCGAAAGAAAAAAATCCGCCTTTCGGGAAAACATGGTACGGTTAGACCTGCCAATAAACGACAAAACTATATTTAACACCTACCGCAGCTTTGAGGGAGGGATTGCAGTCGTTAAAGAAATTCTTGCCTCCGGTTCCAAGTTCTCGGCTATTATTTTTGGAGATGATATTACTGCGGCCGGAGGACTGTTTGCTTTGAAGAAGGCAGGATATAGGGTACCCGAGGATGTTGCCATTGTAGGTTACAATAACTCTCCGGCCTCTATATGCTGTGATCCACAGCTTACCACTGTCGATAATAAAACAGATATTATGGGTAACCTTTCCGTCAAACTCCTTCAAACAGTATTGGAAAAAAAAGAGACTACCAGGTTGCTTACCGTCACTCCGGAATTGGTTATCCGGGAAAGCACCTAAACTTAATTTCATAATAGTAAACCAAATATCGAAATATTAAAGAAGATGTCTTCATCCTTGAAAACATCTTCTTTTGCTATTGAATTTAATTTTTAGCTGCCAAAAAGACAGCGAGGTATCCAGTTAGGATGGTTATGTTCTTCCGGAACTAGTCTCTGCCACGGGCTACACTACGTCCGCCGTCTACCAGGAGGGTCTCGCCTGTGATCATTCTAGCTTCATCAGAAGCCAGGAATACGGCGGCATCAGCAACATCCGTCGGTTCAACACAACGGCCGAAAGGCATGGAAGCGCTGACCGCATTAGCAATTTCCTCATCCGACATGGTTGCGCGGTCACCGGCCATAAACTGCTTGAGCATCGGGCTGGCAGTCGGACCAGGCAGGATTACATTGGCCCGGATATTGTCCTTAGCCAGTTCGCTGGCCAGAACCTTGTACATGCAGATAATAGCAGCCTTTGAAGGAGAATAGGCAATGCTCTTGCCGCGGGGCATAATAGCTCCCAGAGATGCCGTAGCCAGGAAAACGCCGCCGCCGGCTTTGAGAAATTCAGGATAGGCAGCTTTGCAGGCCATAAAAGCGCCCTGAACATTAACTCGCATAATGCGTTCAAATTCTTCGTCGGAGCAATTTTGAAACTCGATTTCTTTCTGAGGAAGAGCTGCATTGTTGTAGAGAACATTCAGTCCCCCGAAAGCTTTAACAGCAGTGTCCACCATCTTCTGACAATCTTCGCTCTTAGCAATATCGGCCTGGCAGGCTACAGCTTCTCCACCAGCTGCTTTTATTTCGGCGACAACAGCCTCGGCCTTATCAACTGCGATATCGGCAACAACGACTTTAGCACCTTCTTGGGCAAATTTGATTGCCGTAGCTCGGCCCATGCCTGAGCCCGCACCTGTAATAATTGCGATCTTTCCTTTGAGTCTGTCCATTTTTTTTACCCTCCAATGTTAATAATAAAATAAGTATGCGCATTTCCGCCGATCCCGGCTGGCTATAGACTCCTATATATTAGACTCCAACAGATTCATTAGACTATTGATTGATTCCAGGGACTCAATATTTAATGTTTTATGGATTACTTCATCTACCCGCCCAGCTCCTATAAAAGCTTGAGCATAATTTTTAAAACGTAAAATTATTTCGTCCCTGTTCAAAGGATTCAAATCCTCTTGGAAATCTGTTAATGTTTCGCCGTTTTTCAGCTGGACAGTTAGACGAGCGCCTGTTTTATGAGGAAATGCTTTATCCACACTCTCATCAATCTCCACGAAGACCTTCTTTGCCATTTTGGCAACTCCAGGATGATCATACATTTTTACTGTATCCACGCTTATTTCTCCGTGAACCAAGGTCGAAGAAACCATAAACTGATGACTCATCATTGCTGATATTGTTCCCGAGTACGGCCCGGCATAGTCTACCCCCGGAAATTCTTTGGCTCCTCGGGAAACGCCCACGGTTACTTTTTCCACCTTCTCCGGATCAATTCTATATCGTTTTACTAATGAAGTTGCCGCCTGAGCTGTGGCCAATACATGACCGCAGCCAGGAAAACGTTTAATAAAGGATTCATCAATCATGTAGTGGCCTGGCTGTTCAGCCAGAGCCGGACTCCAATCTAATTCTTTCTGGTTTAAGGCTCGGCCCAAACCAAACTGTCCATCCAAAATTGTTGGCGCGGCTTGAATCTCATTGGCGGCTAACATCGCCGCCATGATAGAATTTTTAGCAGCAAAACAATTCTGAAGACAGATATCTACCGTTCCGGAATTGACAAATTCCATAACCCCCGATGCCGTATTTCCTGCAATTGATAGAGCAGCGCTTATTCCCTCTGCCTTTAAGCCCATGATTTTTGCTGCTGCCGCAGCTCCGCCAAAAGGAGCCATCGTACTGGCCGGCCGTAAGCCAAAAGTCGGAAAACTCGGAGCAATAAGCACCTTCCCGATCCGGCCAATACTCTCATAACCAACCACAATAGCTTCGACAATTTGCTTGCCGCTGGCATTCAAGCTTTGCCCTAAAGCCATAACAATAGGAATGACAACAACACCGGGATGGCTTATGGTATTTTCATGACAGTCTTCCAGCAAAAATATTTGTCCCATAAGTGAGTTTACAGAAGCCGCCGCCATCGGGGAGGTTTTCCCTTTATGCCCTAAGATAACACAATCTCCGCTGCAATTTTGACTTTCCCAGACTGCTTTTTCCGCCATGGTCAGGGCATCATCGGCACCTGCCAGGCATCCGCCGAAAAAGTTCAAAATTGCGGTCTTGGCTTTTTCAATTGTCTTTTCCGGTAGTTGGTCGTATTGAATTGCTTCTAAACGTTTACCCAGTTCTAATAACATATTCTTACTTACGCCCTTCCGCCTTACTTTTGACTTTATTT
>JAAYOJ010000181.1 GCA_012520405.1 Peptococcaceae bacterium | reverse complement strand
TTATTCCCCTGAACATTTAATAATAACCAATATGGAACTTGACCATCCCGACTATTTTAAAGACTTAAGTGATGTTTTGGCCGCTTTTAGCGAACTGGCAGCCAAGTTGCCCGAACATGGTAACCTGATAATCTGGCAGGAAGAGCCTAACAGGACGAACATTAAAACCAAAGCAAGAATAACAACCTTCGGTTTAAGCTCTGAGGCTGACATCCGGGCCGACAATATCAATTACGATAATATGGGCTGTGATTTCGATGTTATTGTGGAAGGCCAAAACCTAGGACGTCTTTCCCTCGCTGTATCGGGCCGGCATAATATTCTTGACGCTTTAGCGGCCATTGCGCTCACTTACCGACTTGGTCTGCCTGGGGATACCATTTTAGAAGCTCTTCAAAATTTTAACGGAACAAAAAGAAGGTTTGAACGTTTAGGAACTTATAATGGGGCCGTAATATTCGACGATTATGCTCACCACCCGACTGAAATCCAAACCACATTGGAGGGAGCAAGGCGTTCTTATCCGGGCAGAAGAATACGAGCTGTATTTCAACCTCATACTTTTAGCCGTACGGAAAAACTCTTGTACGAATTTTCCGAAGCTTTCGCTGAGGCTGATGAAGTCGTTTTGGCCGAGATATTTTCTTCCGCCCGAGAAAAGAAATCTGGCTACAGCTCTCCGATTTCTTCAGCCAAATTAGCTGATTTGATTAAGGAAAAGGGCATAAAAGCCGAATTTTTTCCAACCCTGGAGGAAATAAGCTCGTATCTAAATAATACTCTTACCGAAGATGACCTGGTAATAACCCTAGGCGCAGGAGATGTGTATAAGGTTGGACTTATCCTGGTGTCTTAAACGAGCATTAAGCATTGCTGATTTAAACAAAAAATATAAATATTTAAACAAATTAAAACAAGTATTATAATTAAGATATATATGGTAAGCTATATATATCTTAATTAATATTAATCAAAGAAATAATGGGGATAAAAATGCAGATTAAATTTTTAACTTTTATACTCGCTTTACTTTTAATAGTTGGTGGCTGTTCTAATGCTGTAGGTTCCCAGACCGTTCCTGGTTCTGAGACTAATTCTCAAGACAACAATCCACTTCAAGGAATCCCAATTTCCGCTGTTGAGCCCGATATCTTTACCCTGCAACTAGGAGTCGCGGTCCAGGGGACTGTAGATTATCACGATATTAACAGTATGGCCGTTCTGGTCAATAAACAAAATAAACTTCCGGCAGATTATGTGCCGACTGATCTGGTAGAAACTAATATCCCATTCGCCAGCTATGTAGGTTCCGAACAAAAACTTCTTCGCCAAGAAGCCGCCGAGAATCTGGAGGCCCTGTTTGCCGAAGCTGAGAAAAACGGCTTGATTCTGTATGGCGTTTCCGGCTATCGGTCTTACCAAACTCAAAAGGCAATTTTCAACAACAATGTTCGCAAATATGGAGATGAGACAAAAGCCAATAAGATTAGTGCCCGACCGGGAGAGAGTGAACATCAGACCGGCTTGGTAATGGATGTTACTTCTCAATCTGTAGCCTACAGTTTAGTAACCTACTTTGCCGATACCGCGGAGTACTCTTGGCTAAAGGATAATGCTCACCATTATGGGTTTATTATTCGTTATCCCCAAGGCAAAGAGATTATAACCGGTTATATCTTTGAACCTTGGCATTTGCGTTATGTAGGCAAAGACCTGGCGAAAATTTTGTACGAAAATAATTTAACTTATGAAGAATACCTGTTTTTTGCAATCTAGCAAGAACTTAAAAATCCAGAGCCCATATCTGTAAAATAAAAAGCCCGGCAACAACTTAAGGTGATGCCGGGTTTTAATCTGTCTAGGAGAAAAATCTTTTCTCTATTTGGCATTTTATATCCTCCCAGTCATAGCAGCGCACTACTCCCTCGGGAAGTTTTCCTTGATTATAAGGAGCATCGAGCAAAAGCACCGGAACGTCCAGCGCCGCAATCTCCAAGGCATTAGACATAAAATCATCAACAAATACATCGATCTGGTATTCCCTAACTGCAATGGTCTTACTAGCTCCTCCGGCAAACACTATTTTATCATGAGGAACACTGTTTTTTTGAAGCCATTCCAGGGTTATTTTCTCTTCCAATCCTTTTCTTCTGGCAGTCACTATAATAATTTCATGACCGGATGCCAGCCACTGATTAATTGTCTCCAGGGCACCATCCATGATTTTAGGTGCAGAAAATAAGTATTCAACCTTCTCGTTAAAAAAGATTTCAAGATCCTCCCAATCTACATCATAAACTTTGGCAATATCATAGTCGTCAATCTTTAAAACATTTTTGCCATAGTATTTGTTTAACTCTGTTCTAAATACCGGAAAACTGTCAGCTAACACACCATCAATGTCCAGTCCAATTTTTAACGCCAATTACAATCCTGCCTTTCAATTTTTTTGACATTTTAACAAAAATGTCTTAAAAAATTAAAGATTTTTAAGCAAAAACTAGCTACTGATTATTTCTTTGAAGATCTAATGAATTTTTTAACACCTAAATCCACATTATCCACATGATTATCCACATTTTTTAAATACCTGTCTCAATATGCCAGCAAACCCTGAAAACAACCACATATATTAGCAACTAAATTTAACTTTTTTGACACTTTTTTAATTTTTGGGTAATAATTTTATCAATTATTTATTTTTTTGCTAAAATTCTTTTTTATTTTCTTTATACTTACTAATTTAGCGCTTATTTGACAACTGTCGCAATAATTCTCTGCTTTGTTCGAGGGTTTCTCTGACCGCAGCGGGTGCCGGTCCTCCTGGAAGATTCCTCGCTTGCACACATTTCTCCAGGGATATAGCTTGGTAAATGTCCTGCTCAAAAACCGGAGAAGCTTTTTTAAGTTCTGCTAGGGTCAAGTCTTCAAGCCCGCAGTTTTTCTTGGAACATTCCAGTACCAGCTTGCCGACGATCGCATGAGCCTCTCTAAAAGGAATATCTTTTTTAGCCAGATAATCAGCGAGATCCGTGGCATTGGTAAAGCCTTTTTTAGCCTCACTGGCCATGACTGAAGCGTTGACTTTCATGGTTCTAAGCATTGGTTCCATAACCAGTAAGGATTTCTGAATTGTATCCACAGCATCAAAAACACACTCCTTATCCTCTTGCATATCCTTATTATAAGCAAGTGGCAAGCCTTTCATGACGGTCAGGAGTGTTATTAAATCCCCATAAACCCTTCCTGTTTTTCCCCTAACTAATTCAGCTACGTCCGGGTTTTTTTTCTGAGGCATGATGCTGGAACCTGTCGAATAAGCATCATCAAGCACAATAAAGGAGAATTCGCCGCTGGACCAAAGAATGAGCTCTTCACAAAGCCTGCTTAAGTGCATCATTAGAATAGAAGCATCCGCTAGAAATTCCAGGGCAAAATCTCGGTCACTAACTCCATCTAGGCTGTTAAGAGTTATCCCTTGAAAGCCTAATTCTGCAGCTACATCTTCCCGGCGCAGAGGATAAGTAGTCCCAGCCAGAGCTCCGGACCCTAAAGGAGAAACGTTCAGCCTCTTCCTAGTGTCCTGAAAACGCCCCAAGTCACGTAAGAACATTTGGACATAAGCCAGGAGATGGTGCGCCAGCGTAATAGGTTGGGCCTTTTGAAGGTGGGTATAACCGGGCATCCAGGTTTCCAAATGGTTCGAGGCCAGGTTGAGCAAGGTATCTACCAAAGTAGCTAATAAATCGACAGTATTGTCGATCTCCTCCCTTAGGAAAAGACGAAGGTCCAGAGCAACCTGGTCATTGCGGCTACGCCCGGTATGAAGCTTCTTGCCGGCATCGCCTATGCGCTCGGTAAGCAGCTTTTCAATATTCATGTGAATATCTTCCGCTCCTATTTCAAACTCCGCTCTGCCGGCTTGGATATCGGCCAAAAGAGATTCCAATCCAGTAATAATTTTCTGGGTCTCTGCTTCTGTTAATATCCCTATTTTTCCCAACATGCGAGCATGAGCTATACTGCCATTAATATCATGTTTGTATAAACGGCGGTCAAAAGAGATAGAAGAGTGAAAATCCTCTACCAGCGAATCTGTATCCTTTTCGAAACGGCCTCCCCAGAGTTTCATGTTTAGCTCCTTCCATTATCTCAGTCCAGATTTTTTCTCCATTAAAGCCCTTACTTTAAGTGGCAGTCCAAAAAGATTGATAAATCCTTCGGCATCTTTCTGATTATAGACCTCGTCTTCACCGAATGTAGCAAATTCTTCGTTGTAAAGAGAATAGGGGGACTTAATACCGACGGCGGTACAATTACCCTTATATAATTTCATTCTGACTGTCCCGGTGACATTCTTCTGAGTTACATCGACAAAAGCATCAAGGGCTTCTCGCAAAGGAGAAAACCAGACACCATCATACACCAGTTCTGCATAGCGTAGCGCAATCTGTTGTTTATAATGCAAAGTTATACGGTCCAAAGTCAGAAGCTCAAGGGCCTCGTGAGCAGTATAGAGAATTGTTCCGCCCGGTGTTTCATATACACCGCGTGATTTCATTCCTACCAGTCTATTTTCCACCATATCCACTATGCCAACCCCATTAGCGCCACCTAAAGCATTGAGCCTTTCCATTATTTCCAGCGGGGATAATTTTTGGCCGTCAAGGGCCACCGGGATGCCCTGGACAAAATCAATTTCCAGATAAGTAGATTTATCCGGAGCTTTTTGCGGGGATACACCCAAAAGGTAAAGATCATCTTGAGGCTCATTCCAGGGATCTTCCAGGTCTCCACCCTCATGGCTTAAGTGCCAAAGATTGCGATCCATGCTGTAAGGTCTGTCTTTAGTCACGGGAACGGGTATCCCGCGTTCTTTAGCATAGTCAATAGCATCCTCCCGGGATTTAATGTTCCACTCCCGCCAAGGCGCTATGATTTTTAAATCAGGATTTAGGGCTTTGATAGCAAGTTCGAACCGCACCTGGTCATTACCCTTGCCGGTAGCTCCGTGGGCGATAGCAACAGCCCCTTCTTTTTCTGCTATTTCTACTAATCTCTTGGCGATTAAGGGCCGGGCAAAAGAGGTTCCTAACAGGTAGCGACCTTCATAGATCGCTCCGGCTTTAAGAGTGGGAAATATATAGTCAGTTAAAAACTCTTCCTTGAGATCCTCAATGTAAATTTTGGAAGCCCCGGTCTTGATGGCTTTTTCCTTTAAGGGCTCCAATTCGTCGCCTTGTCCGACATCCGCAGCCATGGCAATAACTTCGTAACCATAGTTTTCTTTCAGCCAAGGAATAATAATGGATGTATCCAAGCCACCTGAATAGGCCAATACTACTTTTGACATATGTATTTCTCCTTTATCCTTAATTATATAATTTTTTTGAATTACTTTTGACTACTGACGTTATTATACTCGCCTTTTTTCCTACATTACAAGGGCCATTATGGCTTTATGGGCGTGCAGTCTGTTTTCAGCTTCTTCATAAACCACAGATTGTGGCCCTTCCATTACCTCAGCCGTAATCTCTTCCCCGCGGTGGGCTGGAAGACAATGCATCACAAGGGCCTTGGGATGGGCCACTTGGAGAACTGTTTCGTTAATCTGATAAGAAGCGAATGCTTTGTTTCTAATTTCAATCTCTTCCTCCTGCCCCATACTGGCCCAAACATCGGTATATAGCACATCGGCATTGGCGGCTGCTACCAGCGGATCCTCAACCACCAAGGCCGAACCGCCGCTAAGCTTAGCATTCTGCTCAGCCAAATTTCTAATTTCCAAAGCCGGCTCATATCCCTTAGGGGAAGCTATGGTTACCTGCATACCCATTTTGGTGCCCCCCAGCAGCAAGGAATTAGCCATATTATTGCCATCTCCGATATAAGCAAGCTTAAGTCCTTCTATTCTCCCCCGGTATTCTTTAATGGTCATGAGGTCGGCTAAAACTTGAGTGGGGTGCAGATAATCACTTAAACCGTTAATAACCGGCACGCTTGCATATTTGGCCAGATCGAGTACCTCTTGGTGACTGAAGGTCCTGATCATGATACCGTCAACCATTCTAGACAATACGCAGGCCGTATCTTTAATGCTTTCCCCTCTGCCGAGCTGGATATCCCTGTTACTTAAAAACAAGCCGTATCCTCCCAGCTGATATATTCCTACTTCAAATGCCACCCTGGTTCGGGTAGAAGATTTGGTAAAAATCATGCCTAAGGTCTTGCCCTGAAGCACAGGGTGGGGAATACCGGCTTTGTTTTCAGCTTTCAAGGCTAGAGCAAGGTCAATCATTTCATGAATTTCTTCCGCTGTAAAGTCATTTAAACTAATAAAATCTCTGCCTTTAAATCTTTCTTTATTTAATTTTACCATCTCTTATCTCCTTTGTTTTTCATGCTTGTGATTTCTAACTTACGCAAGGCAATACTGCAGCAATCGATGTTGTATTATTATACTATTTTATGCATAATTATTCAATAGCTCGGTTTTATTCTGGTCTAACTTTATCCTCAGCCTAACTTTATCTCTTTGGCCTTGCTAAAATTGATACTTACATCATGAAAATTTGTCTTAATTTTTTCTAATTTATTTTTAAGCTTTAAATTCTATAATAATATAATAAATAAATCCCTCTCCAAGAAGAAACCCAAGAAATGATTCCGGGTTTCTTCTTATTTACTAATCATTATTATTTGATTGTATTCATGATAATTTTATTGTAATTTATTTTATTGAACTGCAGTAAGGTTGTTGAATGCTCTTTCCAACATGAGTTTTATCCTGTTAATCTGGTTAACTTCGCTGGCCCCCGGATCATAGTCCACCGTCACTATGTTGGTTTGGGGATACATGTCCTTTAAGGTCTTAATCATACCCTTGCCGGTAATATGATTGGGCAAACAAGCAAAAGGCTGCATGCAAATAATATTGTTAGCTCCTTCTTCTATCAATTCCACCATTTCGGCTGTAAGCAGCCAGCCTTCGCCGGAATGATTACAGAGAGAAAGTATAGATTTTACGCTTTCAGCCATTTCATAGATCGTGGGCGGAATATTGAATCGTTTGCTTCCCTTTAAGGCCTGGCGCACATCATGGCGGTAACTTTCCACATATTTAACAAAAAGATTGCCGGCGATTTTTCTTTTGAAATCACCTGCCAGATAACGATGTTCAAATACCCAGCCATAGCCGCAGTACAGAAAAAATTCGATCAGCCCGGGGACAACAATTTCCGCCCCGGCATTTTCGATGAATTCAGCCATATTATTATTGGCAGCAGGATGATACTTTACCAGAATTTCCCCTACCAATCCTACCCGGGGCCTTCTTTCCCCCCTGATTTCAATGTTTTCAAAGTCTTGAATAATGTTTTTTACATTTTCCCTAAAAATGTTCCGGTCCGTGTTTTTGACATCGGTCTTGCATTTTTCCAACCAACGCCTCAAAAGTTGCTCACTGCTACCCGCTACCACTTCATAAGGCCTAACTCTATAAAGAACCTTCATCAACAGATCTCCATAAAGTACAGCCAAAACTGCCTTCTGGAGCATAGACAAGGAGAGTTTGAAGCCAGGGTTTTTTTCCAGTCCTGAAACATTAAGAGAAAGAATGGGGATATTTTGCAGCCCGGTGCTGTGGAGAGCCTTTTTCAACAGACCTAGATAATTACTGGCCCGGCACGGTCCTCCGGTTTGGCTCATCACAATAGAAGTGTTATTGAGGTCATAGCGGCCTGATTTTAAAGCCCTAAGCAACTGTCCGATAATAATTATCGAAGGGTAACAAGAGTCATTATTAACGTATTTCAAGCCTTCTTCAATATCCTCTTTCTCCACTTTAGGCAAAATTTCAATGCGGTAGCCTTCGGAACGCGCTACTTCCTGTATTAGCTCAAAATGCAGGGGAGCCATTTGGGGAGCAATAATGGTATGAGTTTTGCGCATTTCGGCCGTAAACAAGGGTCTGGGGTAACGGCTTGGCTCAGGAAGTTTTACTATAGCCTTTTCCTTTCTGGCTTTCATAGCGGCTTGCAGCGATCTAAGCCTTATTCTTACTGCCCCTAAGTTACTGACCTCATCAATCTTAATTAAAGTGAATATCTTGCCCGTTCTAGCCAGGATTTCCTGGGCCTGTTCAGCAGCAATTGAATCCGGGCCACAGCCGAAAGAGTTTAGCTGAACTAGTTCCAGGTTGTCTTGCTGCGCTACAAAATGTGCTGCTTGATACAGACGGGAATGATACATCCACTGATCAAGCACCCGCAAAGGACGTTCTACCCGGCCAAGATGAGCTATTGAATCCTCGGTCAGCACAGCCATACCTAAGGAAGTTATAACGGAGGGAATACCATGGTTTATCTCCGGATCAAGGTGGTATGGTCGGCCTGAAAGTACTAAGCCGCTGCGGCCGCTATCCTTCAGCCATTTAAGTACTTCTTCTCCTTTTTGCCGGATATCCTGCTTGATTTTGCGGTCTTCAGCCCAAGCCTTTTCTACAGCCCTGGCTACTTCCGCTAAAGAAACGGAATACTGTTGAAATTCTTCATATAACCTTTTAATTAGCTTTTTGGAATCGTGATAAGGCAAGAAAGGATTATGAAATTTAACTCCTTGGTCGTGCAGTAGATCTATATTGGCCCGTAGCACTTCCGCATAACCCGTCACAATAGGACAATTATAACAGTTGTCAGCATCTTTATATTCCCTAATTTCTTTGGGAATGCAGGGATAGAATATATGTTTGATACCTTTCTTTACTAAATCAAAAATATGGCCGTGGGCAATTTTTGCCGGGTAACAGGCCGTATCCGAAGAAATGGTTTCCATTCCCAGTTCATAGATTTTACGGCTGGAAACAGATGACAGCTCTACTCTAAACCCTAGCTCTGTTAAAAAGGTAAACCAGAACGGGTAGTTTTCATACATATTCAAAACGCGTGGAATACCGACCGTGCCCCTGAATGCCTTCTCCGGTTCGAGAGGAATATAATCAAACAAACGCTTCAGTTTATATTCATAAAGATTGGGAATGTCTTCAGTTTTATCCAGCCCGGCCCCTCTTTCGCAGCGATTGCCGGTAATTAGCTTTCGACCGTCACTAAAGCGATTTATGGTCAAGAGACAGGAGTTGGTGCATTGGGGACAGCGATTAATGGAAGATTGGACGGAAAAAGTATTTAGTTCCTCCGCTGAAATTAAGTTGGAAGATAAGCCCTCATGCCAGTTTTTTTGAGCTAGCAAAGCTGCCCCAAAAGCCCCCATTAAGCCCGCTATATTAGGCCTGACCACTTCACGGCCTATTGATTTCTCCAGGCAGCGGACAATGGCATTATTTAGTAAAGTTCCTCCTTGAACAATTACTTTTTCCCCCAGTTCATCCGAACTTTTTATTTTCATAACCTTATATAAGGCATTTTTTATGACTGAATAGGATAAACCGGCCGAAATATCGCCGACCGATACCCCTTCTTTTTGGGCTTGTTTAACTTTAGAGTTCATAAATACCGTGCAGCGTGATCCCAAATCGGCAGGGGCTTTAGCTTTGATTGCTTCACCGGCAAAGTTTTGCACATCCATTCCCAGGGAGCGGGCAAAAGTCTCTAAAAACGAACCGCAGCCCGAGGAACAAGCTTCATTGAGCATTATATTTTCTATTATTCCATCTTTGATTTGCAGACATTTCATATCCTGGCCACCGATATCCAAGATAAGGTTAACCCCGGGCAGGAAATGATTGGCTGCTGTAAAATGAGCCACTGTCTCAACCTGACCGTCATCAAATTTCAAGGCGCTTTTTATTAGATTTTCACCATATCCGGTTACGCAAGCATAAGCTATTTCTACTTCTGCCGGCAGTTGTTTATAGAGTTCTTTTAGGCAATTTATAGCAGACTGTAAGGGATTGCCGTTATTATTGCCATAGAAAGAATAAAGCATATTCCCCTGGTCATCAATAAGGACAGCCTTGGTCGTAGTTGAACCCACATCCATACCCAAAAAGGAGCGGCCTTTATAGGCAGCCAGAGCTTTTTCTTTAACCCTTGCTCGCCCATGTCTTTGGACAAATTCTTGATAATCTTTTTCCCCGCTAAACAAGGGTTCTAGTCTGGCTGTTTCAAACATGAAATCGCTTTTTTTGTTTTTTATTTTGTTTAACAGTTCATCGCAGCTAATGATTTTATCTGTTTGGGAGGCCAAGGCCGCTCCGAGGGCAACATAAAGTTGAGAGTTTTCTGGGACAAGCATATCTTGCTCTTCTAGACCCAAGGTTTCTTGAAAACGCCGGCGCAATTGAGGCAGAAAGTGCAATGGCCCACCTAGAAAAGCAACCTTACCTTTTATTTTGCGACCGCAAGCCAGCCCACCAATGGTCTGGTTAACAACAGCTTGGAAAATGGATGCAGCTATATCCTCTTTTCTGGCGCCTTCATTTAACAATGGCTGGATATCCGTTTTAGCAAAAACTCCACAGCGGGCGGCAATAGGATAGATTACACGATAATTTTCGGCTAGAGAATTAAGACCGGCGGCATCTGTCTGCAGCAGAATAGCCATCTGGTCAATAAAAGCGCCTGTACCTCCGGCACATATGCCGTTCATTCTTTGCTCTAGCCCGTTTTGGAAAAAAGTAATTTTGGCATCTTCTCCGCCAAGTTCAATGGCCACATCTGTTTCCGGAATAAATTTCTGGATTGCTTTATTACCTGCAATAACTTCCTGAATAAAAGTTAAACCCAGCTTCTCCGACACAGAAAGACCGCCCGAACCGGTTACTGCCAGGGTAAAACGGGCGCCTTGATATTGCTTATGAACTACTTCTATCATTTCCCGCAGCGCTTTCCAGATATCTGAAAAATGCCTTTGATAGTGATTGTGAACTACCTTATCGTTGCGATCCAGGATAGCTATCTTAACAGTTGTTGAGCCGACATCAACTCCTAAATGAAGTATTTCTTTATTAGGACTTGCTATCAGAATTCTCTCCCCCTTAAGACCAATAATGCAGCACATATATTTTTCCATCTTAAGCGGGAATTATTCCTTAAGGTAAAATTATAGTAGGAAATATGCAAAATATAGAAAAAACACTCTTCCCATAACCATTTCCTGTAATTTAACTCAACCCTTTTATAACCTTATTATCTAGAACTTTTGTTTGCGTTAGATGATAATTAGTCATATATCCGAAAGAGCTGTTTAGAAAAGGGTGACCAACTTCACTTAACAGCTTATTTCTCAAATATGGTATAATATGGATGTGGTGGCCAGACTTCGGGACCAGCGAGTCATTAGATGAAATTGGTAGCAGAAACCCTAAAGTATACTTTTAAGCATAAAAGACTAAGAGGCTAAATCAATATGATTGTTAAAGAAGGCATTTTATTAAATCTAACTAATAAATTGTGGTTAAGGATATCCGTAACTTTAATTATTTCTTTTCTGCTGGTATTTTTAGTTTCGGATGTCCGCGCAACAACGAAAGTCAAGAAAAACGCTTCTCTCCAAGAGTTCAGCGCTTATCTTGATAAACGTATTCCTATCCTAATGGAATACTATAGTGTTCCGGGAGTGGCAATTTCAATAATTCAAAAGGGCGAGACCACCTGGTCCAAAGCTTATGGTTACGCTGATTTTGAACAGGGAAGAAAAATGACTACGGATACATATTGTCGAGTGGAGTCTATTTCTAAGTCAATCACTGCCTGGGGAGTAATGAAGTTAGTCGAACAAGGAAAAATAGATCTGGATAAGCCTATTAAACAATATATAAAAAATTGGAATTTCCCAGAATCTAAATTTCCAGAGGAGAAAGTGACCGTAAGGCAGTTACTTGCCAATACTTCGGGTATGCCTTTAGGAGATATTTTTGAGCGTTATTCCCCAAATGATAATATACCTTCTTTAAGAGAGAGTTTGTCTAAACAGGCAATCCTTATACAGGAACCCGGTGCATCATTTTTATATTCAAATACTGGATATAACTTACTCGAGTTGTTAATTGAAGAGGTTACTGGCCGTGATTTTGCAGAATACATGGAGGAAGAGGTTTTGCTTCCCCTCGAAATGTATGAATCAAGTTTTACCTGGAGTGAAGAGCTTCAGCCGGAAGTTCCTGTGGGTTATGACTTAAAAGGTAAGCCTATATCGGTATATATTTACCCTGAGAAAGGTTCAGGTGGCCTTTTTGCAAGTGTAGATGATATAGCATCCTTTGTAAGTGCCGGAATGCCAGATTATTACCATTCAGAGCAAGAAGTTTTGACTAAGGAAAGTATCAACATCCTTTATACGCCAATGGTTAAAAAACCCGGTATCTATGGTCTGGTTTTTGATTCATATGGGTTAGGATATTACCTTGATACTTTATCAAATGGTAAACTGTCGGTTGTTAATGGTGGCCAGGGCGGTGGGGTAATGTCATTTTTTCAGGCTGTTCCGGAGACAGGCGATGGTATTGTTATTTTAACAAACAGCCAACGAAGCTGGCCGTTTTTTGGCTATATATTAAATGATTGGTCTAAGTGGAGCGGGTTTGGTTCTGTTGGGATGAACAGAATTATATGGGCGCAAAATGCCCTGTGGTTGTTGATTGGCCTGTTATGGGCTTCTCTGTTGTGGCTAATATGGGGACTAGTGCTAGGTATATTTAACAGGAAACGTCGCTTTTTGCCTCTATGGAAAGAGTTTAGAGTTTTACGCCTGATACAGTGCACTTTTGCTATTATTTTAGTGGCGATTCTTTTATGGTGTAGCCGTCAGGAATATTTGTTTATCTCCTCGATATTTCCGATTGCATATGTTTGGCTAGGTGTTTCAATTCTTGTTATTATAGTAGTTTTATTGTTGTTGGCGTTGTTTCCTAGTACTTTAAATAAATTACAATGAAGCTGATGACTTCAGATAATAAATATGATTA
>JAAYOJ010000084.1 GCA_012520405.1 Peptococcaceae bacterium | reverse complement strand
GTATAATTCAAAAATACTTGGAATTAAATCCCCAAATTCAAGAATCACTTCAATCTTCAACTCAGGAAATTATTGCCTCTTCCCAGTTTATTCTTAAAAACATAAGTATGGGACTACTGGCCTTTCTAGGGGCTTTACCGGGAGTAGTGACGGTAACTGTGATTACAGCTATCGCTACTTTATTAACCAGCATGAATTACCCGGCAGTGCAAAAATGGTTTCTTCAAAAATTCAAAGGCAAACATGTCCTAAAAACTAAAATGGTAGCATCAGATCTGGGAAAGGCTATGGTTGGATTTATCCGTGCTCAGCTTTTACTTGTTGCTTTAACCATGCTGATAACCACAGTAGGTCTGCTGCTTATTGGCAATGAGTATGCTTTTACCATAGGAATATTAACCGGATTATTGGATTTGGTGCCAATCATCGGCCCAGCAATTATTTTTATCCCCTGGGGACTGGTATTGCTTTTTACCGGTGCTGTTGTTCCGGCTATTAAAATTCTGCTGATTTATGCCGTGACAACTGTGGTTCGCAGGATTGTAGAGCCTAAAATATTAGCTGATAATATCGGAATTCATCCCCTACCGACCTTAGTGTCTATGTATGCCGGTCTGTCTTTATTCGGAGCATGGGGGCTGATTCTGGGACCGACAGCAATAATAGTTTATGAATCAATGCGGAAGGCAGGATTTTTCCATAGAGCATAAATAGAGCATAATATAAACATTAAAGTGCATAGGAGTTTTAACCTTGAAGAAAATATCGCTTTTGGGTTCTACCGGATCTATTGGTACCCAGACCTTAGAAGTGGTAAGATCGGCAGAACAAAAGATTAAAATATATGCTTTAACTGCTAATACCCTAGTTGATCTCCTTGAAGAGCAAACAAGAGAATTCAGGCCTGAATTGGTTGTGATGATGGACGAAAAAGCTGCCCGAGAACTAAGGATTAGGGTCAAGGATCTGCCGGTGAAAGTGCTTGCCGGTTTAGACGGTATGGTTGCTGCCGCTGCCTATGAACCAATAGATATGGTGGTGACTGCCGTAAGCGGCAGTATCGGACTTGAGCCTACTTTAGCTGCCTTGGAAGCCGGAAAGAACATTGCTCTGGCCAATAAGGAAACCCTGGTGGCTGCCGGAGAATTAGTAATGAACCTGGCGGCTCAAAATGGGTGCTCAATTATTCCGGTTGACAGTGAACACTCCGCCATCTTCCAATGCCTGGAATCTAAAAACAGGGAGCTAGGAGTCAGAAATCGGGAGTCGAAATTTAAGATTATTCTTACGGCATCCGGGGGACCTTTTAGGGGCTGGAAGAAAGAACAATTAGCAACTGTCACTCCCGCTATGGCCTTAAAGCATCCTAACTGGAATATGGGTTCGAAGATCACTATTGACTCGGCGACCATGATGAATAAAGGTCTGGAGGTTATCGAAGCCCATTTCCTTTTCGGGGCTGAATATAATGAAATTGAGGTTTTGGTCCATCCTCAAAGCATAGTACATTCTATGGTAGAATATCAGGATGGCTCCATTATCGCCCAGCTGGGAATGCCGGACATGAGACTTCCTATTCAGTATGCCCTGAGTTATCCCGACCGCTGGGATACTAGTTTTAACGAGTTTTCTCTAGCAGGAAAAGCTTTATCTTTCGAAAAACCTGATTTGGAAACTTTTCCAGCTTTAAGATTGGCCTATGAATGCGGACAACTAGGCGGAACCTTGCCGGCAGTTATGAATGCCGCTAACGAAATATGTGTACATGCTTTTCTCCATAGCCGCATAAAATACCATGAGATATTGGAAATAACAGAGCGAACTTGTAGGGACCATAAATCTGAAAAAGCCGATAATCTTAAGACCATCTTGGCAGCAGATGCCTGGGCCCGGGAGTATGCAGAGGAGATAATATCTCGAAAGAAGTAATCACTTCTGGCTATCAAAAAGGATTGTAAGAACGGTTGTGAGGTGGAGCGTTTGACTACGGCATTTGCAGTCATTATTGTATTTGGACTAATGGTTTTTATTCATGAATGGGGACATTTCATTGTGGCCAGAAAATCTGGCATGAAAGTCTTGGAATTTGCTTTCGGTATAGGCCCGAAGCTTATTGGTATCCAGGGCAAGGAGACTCTTTATTCCGTAAGAATTTTTCCCTTGGGAGGATTTTGTCGCTTTCTGAGTGTGGAAGAACTGGAGGAATATGACCCTGCGGAAAGGGAAGAGTTACGCAGTAAATGTTTTGAAAGCAAACCTATTTGGAAGAGGATGCTGGTTATTGCTGCCGGGCCGGCTATGAATTTTGTGCTCGGTGCTCTTTTGTTTGTTGTTTTATTCGCTTGGTTTGGGGTACCTACGGTTACTAATGAAAATATAATCGGTAATATAATACCGGAAAAGCCCGCCGCGCAAGCAGGACTGGAAGTAGGGGACCGGATTTTGGCGGTTAATGAGGTCCAGACCCCTGATTGGGTGGCCGTCACTGAGCAAATTCATTCCAAGCCTAATCAGAAAATTACTTTCCAGGTTGAGAAGGCAAACACTAAACAAATTATAACTTTGGACATTACACCGGAATACGATCAGCAGTCAGGAAAGGGTCTGATCGGAATTACACCGCAAGTTTATAATCAAAAAGTACCAGTACTTAAGTCAGCTCAATACGGTTTGCAGCAAACGGTAGAATTTACCCGACTAGTTTTGGTTTATATAATACAGATGATTACTGGCAAAATGCCGGTCGAATTGTCTGGTCCGGTGGAGATTGTTCAGGTTATCGGTGAAGGAGCCAGGCAAGGCTTGTCTAACCTATTAAGTCTTACAGGTATCCTCAGTATTCAGTTTGGGATTCTTAATCTTCTGCCCATTCCGGCTTTGGACGGGGGGCAGTTGGCAGTGCTGACCTACGAAGGGATAAGAAGGCGGCCTATGAATCCTGAAAAAAAAGGATGGATCCAGCTAACAGGATTTGCCTTGCTCATGGCTCTCATGATCGCCGTCACTTATAAAGATATTGTTAAACTTCTTATGAAGTAAGTTAAGTAATTAAGGGGGATACAGGCTTGAACCGCAGGCTGACCAGAGAAGTCAGAATAGGATCAGTTCCAATAGGTGGTGGGCACCCTGTAGTTATCCAGTCTATGACCAATACTGATACTAGAGATTCGGCTGCTACCTTGGAGCAAATAAAACGTTTAAAAATTGCAGGCTGTGAAGTGGTAAGGGTTGCAGTTCCGGATAAACAGGCTGCCGAGGCTCTGCGAGACATCTGTAGACAGAGTCCTGTCCCGATTGTGGCTGACATCCACTTTGACTACAAATTAGCCTTGCAAGCGGTGGAAAATGGAGTCCAAGGTTTAAGGATTAATCCGGGCAATATAGGTGAAAAATGGAAGGTTAAAGAAGTAGTGCGAGCGGTCCGGGAAAAGAATATTCCAATTCGTATTGGAGTTAACGCGGGTTCATTGGAAAAAGATATATTACAAAAATATCAAGGACCCACTGCTCAAGGGCTAGTGGAAAGTGCTTTGCGGCATATTAGGATTTTGGAAGATGAAGGGTATGGCAATATAAAAATATCTTTAAAGGCTTCCAAGGTACCATTAATGATAGAGGCTTATCGAAGCATTTCTGAGCTGCTTGATTATCCTCTCCATCTAGGGGTAACAGAAGCGGGAACCATTTCCTCCGGAGTGGTTAAATCGGCGGTGGGGATTGGTTGTTTGTTGGCTGAAGGGATCGGGGATACCATAAGAGTTTCTTTAACCGGCGATCCCGTAGCCGAGGTTCCTGTAGCCAAAGAAATTCTTAGAGTACTGGGACTAAAAAAAGGTGGCTTTGAGTTTATAAGTTGCCCGACTTGCGGCCGTACCCAGATAGATTTGGCCCGGCTGGCCCAGCAAGTGGAAGAATGTTTGCTAACCATGCCTTATCCTTCCGAAGGTCTTTCCATCGCGGTTATGGGTTGCGAGGTAAACGGGCCGGGAGAAGCAAAAGAAGCGGACTTTGGTATTGCCGGCGGTAAAGGCAAAGGCTTAATTTTTCAAAAGGGAGAAATTATTGCCAGAGTGCCGGAAAAAGATTTGCTTCCGGAATTAATAGCCAGGATTGAAGCCTATCTCCAAGAACAAGCTAAGGAACTGTAGCCTAACTTGGCAGCCGGTGGATAACATAAACCAGAATTATTATTGTTAACCACCGCTAAAGAATGGTAAGATAAATAATATGGACAAGCAACGAAAGGATGAAAAATAAATATGAAAGTCAGTGAACTGCTTAATCCAACTTTACGGGAAGTACCTGCTGAAGCGGAGGTCGTAAGCCATCAGCTAATGCTTAGGGCCGGCTTCATCCGTAAAGTGGCCGGCGGTATTTATACATATCTCCCGCTTGGTTGGAGAGTAATCAGAAAGATTGAACAGATTATCCGAGAGGAAATGGACGCTAGAGGTGGTCAGGAGCTAATGATGCCCATTATCCAGCCGGCTGAAATTTGGAGGGAAACCGGCCGCTGGGATGTATACGGGCCTGAAATGTTCAGGCTTAAGGATCGACATAATAGGGAATTTTGCCTGGGGCCTACCCATGAAGAATTAATTACTGATTTAGTTAGAGCCGAGGTGCGTTCTTATAAGCAACTCCCGCTTTTGCTTTATCAAATTCAGAACAAATATCGTGATGAGCGCAGGCCTAGATTTGGTTTAATGCGGGGACGGGAGTTTATTATGAAAGATTTGTATTCCTTTGACCGGGACCCGGAGAGTTGCCAAATAAGTTATCGGAAAATGTACGAGGCTTACGAACGAGTTTTCTCTCGCTGCGGGCTTAACTTTAGGGCGGTGGAAGCAGATGCCGGAGCCATTGGCGGCAGCGGAGGGACACATGAATTTATGGTACTGGCCGACTCCGGCGAAGCTGAAGTCGTTTTCTGTTCGGAATGCAGTTATGCAGCCAATGTCGAGAAGGCGGAATGCCTGCCCCGTCCTGTTCGAGCTGAAGGAGAAATAAAATGTCAGCCTGAGGGGGATAACAAAGTTTATACCCCGGAATGCAGAACAATAGAACAAGTGGCGGATTTTCTCAAGGTCAAGAAGTCTTCTTTAATTAAGACTTTAATGTATAAAGGAGACGATAAGTACCTTCTTGTTCTTGTCAGGGGAGATCGAGAGGTCAATGAAATCAAAGTGAATAATGCTTTGGGACCCTTTATTAATCTGAGGTTGGCCACAACTGAGGAAGTAGAAGAACTTCTTAACTGCCAGCCCGGCTTTGTTGGCCCAGTGGGAATTCCCTCTGACATTTTGATTGCAGCAGACCTGGAAGTCCCAGAAATGAAAGCTGCTGTTTGTGGCGCTAATGAAAAAGACTACCATCTGGTCAATGTTCGGTGTGGCCAGGATTTTATGCCGCGAGTAGTTCATGATTTACGTCTGGTTACCCCTAATGATCCCTGTCCTCAATGCGGGGCAAAACTGCAAGAAGCTCGAGGAATAGAAGTAGGACAGGTATTCAACCTTGGCACGAAATATAGTGAAGCGCTAAAAGCTACTTATTTGGACGAAAAAGGTAAAGAACAAGTCTGTCATATGGGCTGTTATGGCATCGGAGTGAGCAGGACCATGGCTGCAGCCATAGAACAAAATTATGATGAAAACGGTATTATCTGGCCTATGGCCATTGCCCCATATCATTGCATAATCGTTCCGGTTTCCCTTAAGGACGAGCAAGTTGTATCTACTGCTGAACAGCTATATCGGGAATTAAAAGATATCGGGGTGGAAACGGTTTATGATGACAGGGATGAACGTCCGGGAGTAAAGTTTAAAGATGCCGATCTAGTCGGTTATCCTCTGCGGGTAACCATTGGGGCTAAGGCCTTGGCTCAAGGAAAAGTAGAATTGTTTCACCGCAAGACAGGCACAGTTGAATTGGTAGAAGTGGACAAAATAAGCTCTCTGGTAAAAAGCATCGTTGATTCTTCCTTAAATCAATAAAAGTCTATAACAAGAAAATAAATGAAAGTCTAGGCGGAGGAGCAAAGTGATTAGCAGTTGTGTCAGAATGGAAGAAGTGCCCATTTTTAAAAAGCTTCCGAGTGAGGCAAGAGCAAGCTTAAGCCCTTTCGTGGAAAAAATATTTTTAGACAGGGTGGAGGTTCTCCCTGAAGAAAGGAGATGGATACTCCACCTTTCTTTATCGGAACCGGTTGAGGATAGCATTTTAGGCACTTTGGCAGATGCTTTGGAGGAAATATTAAATTCCAAGGTTAAAGTTGAAATTAACACCACTTATTTGAATGTCTATACTCTGGAAAAAGTTTGTTCAGATTTTTGGCAGCAAATTGTTCAAGATATCGGAGAGAGAATACCTTCTTTGAAAGGGTGGCTTCAGGCCGGTCTTAAGTATGAAGTTGAAGATAATAAGCTTACGCTGTTTGTTCCTAATATTATGGCAAGGGAGTACTGCCGTTTAAAGCAAGAAAATATTGAGAGTTACTTTTGGCAAAAGTTTGCTTTACAGGTAAAACTGTTTTGGGAGATAGATGAGTTAGCCCAAGAAGAGTCTTGTTTTGACCCAGAGCAGGAGGAACAAAAATATTTGCAAGAAATTATGACCGCTGTTTCTCCTCAACAAAAAGAAAAAAAGTCAGCTACCATACTTCTTGGGAGGGATTTTCAAGGGACAATATGTGAAATTAAAGACATTACTGAGGAAGAAAGGCAGATTATTGTTCAGGGAGAAGTTTGTGAAGCTGAAACTCGTCAGCTTAAAAGCGGCCGCCAGCTTCTTACCTTTGGCCTTACGGATAAGACTAATTCAATAAGTTGCAAAGTTTTTTTGGATGAAGGAAAGGACCCTGTTAACCTGAAGCCGGGGGACTGGCTAAAAGTGCGAGGGCCGGTACAATTCGACCGTTATACCATGGAATTGACGCTTATGGCTCGGGATATCGTGGCCGTTCCTCGGCAGGTTAGGATGGATAGAGCGGAAGAGAAGAGAGTTGAACTTCATCTGCATACTAAGATGTCGGAAATGGATGCCGTGTCTTCTACTACCAGCCTTATTCAGTGTGCAGCCGAGTGGGGACATGAGGCCATTGCTATAACAGATCACGGTGTGGTGCAGGCTTTTCCCGATGCTGCCGCTGCTGCCCAAAAATTCGGTATCAAAGTAATATATGGTTTAGAAGGTTATTTAATTGAAGATTCGGATACGGAAATCAAAAATTTGAAAAAAAGCGGATATTATCATATTATTCTTCTGGCTAAAAATCAGACGGGACTTAAAAATTTATATAAGTTGGTTACTTATTCGCACTTGGAATACTTTTACCGGCGTCCGAGGATTCCCCGTTCCCTGCTTGATAAGCATCGAGAGGGACTTATTGTTGGTTCAGCTTGCGAAGCGGGTGAACTGATAAGGGCCATGTTAAGGAAAGCGGAAGCCCATGAGATCCGCAAGATAGCTTCCTATTATGATTATTTGGAAATTCAGCCGACGGGTAACAATATGTTCCTTATAAAACAGGGCGAAGTAGATAGTGTGCAAGACTTGCAAGAATTGAATATTAACATTTATAGGCTGGGTAAAGAACTAGGAATTCCAGTAGCAGCCACTTGTGACGTTCACTTTTTAAATAAGGAAGATGAAGTGTACAGACGAATTTTAATGGCAGGCAAAGGATTTAGTGATGCTGATGAGCAAGCTCCTTTGTATTTCAGGACAACGGAAGAAATGTTGGAGGAATTTGCTTACCTGGGAGAACAGGAAGCCTTGGAAGTGGTTGTCCGAACTCCTCAAAAAATCGCTGAACAGGTTGAAATGCTTAAGCCATTCCCTGACAGTTTGTTCGAGCCTAAGATTGAAGGAGCTGCTGAGATCATTAAAGAGATGACCTTGAGCAAGGCCCATGAACTGTATGGCAATCCTTTGCCGGATGTTGTCCAGAAGGTTATTGATAAAGAGTTGGATTCCATAATCGGCAATGGTTTTGCTGTTTTGTACTATATTGCTCACTTGTTGGTTAAAAAGTCTAATGAAGACGGCTACTTGGTAGGTTCCAGAGGTTCGGTCGGTTCCTCTTTGGTAGCAACCCTTACCAACATTACTGAAGTTAACCCCCTTCCTCCTCATTACCGCTGCCCTAATAAAGAGTGCCACTATTCCGAGTTTATTTTAGATGGTTCAGTTGGTTCAGGAGTGGATTTGCCGGATAAGTGTTGTCCGCGGTGTGGCCAGGAACTGGATAAAGACGGCCATGATATTTATTTTGAAACTTTTCTGGGTTTTAAAGGAGATAAAGTACCCGATATTGATCTCAATTTCTCCGGTGAATATCAACCTAGGGCACATAAATACACGGAAGAGATATTTGGTAAGGAAAACGTTTTCCGGGCAGGTACGATTTCCACAGTAGCTGAAAAAACTGCCTATGGTTTTGTCAAAAATTATTTAGAAGAAAGAAGTATCAGGTATAATCAAACCGAGTTAAACAGACTGGTTAAGGGCTGTGCCGGAGTTAAAAGAACAACCGGACAACATCCTGGAGGTCTTATAGTTATACCTAAAGAATGTGATGTTTTTGATTTTACCCCTTTGCAGCGGCCGGCTAATGACACTTCATCCGAGGTTATTACCACTCATTTTGATTATCATTCTATTTCCGAATGCCTGGTAAAATTAGACATCCTAGGACATGACGATCCCACGTCGATTAAAATGCTGGAAGATTTAACCGGTGTAGATGCCAGAAAAATTCCGTTGGACGATGAAAATACCTTATCCCTTTTTTCCGGTACAGAAGCCCTGGGGGTTACCCCGGAACAAATTGGCTCTAGGACCGGGACTTTTGGCATTCCGGAATTTGGTACCAAATTTGTAAGACAAATGCTGGAAGACATTAAACCTAAATCCTTTTCCCATTTGGTACGTATTTCCGGACTTTCTCACGGTACCAATGTGTGGTTGGGCAATGCCCAAGATTTGATTTTAAGCAATACGGCTGACATTTCCCAGATCATTGCCTGCCGGGATGACATTATGATTTATTTGATTCAACAAGGCCTTGAATCCAGCCACGCTTTTAAAATCATGGAAAAAGTTAGGAAGGGAAAAGGACTTGGAGAAGAGGATATTAAAACTATGAGGGATTATGATGTGCCTGAGTGGTATATTGATTCCTGTCAGAAGATCAGTTACCTGTTTCCCAAAGCGCATGCCGTTGCTTATGTTATGATGGCTTTCCGTATAGCTTGGTTCAAAATCAACTACCCGGAGGCATATTATGCTACTTACTTTACTGTCAGGGCCGATGAATTCGATGCTGATTTAATATGTCCGGGACCGGCCAAGTGCCGGCAAGCCATAAAGGAAATAGAGGCGAAAGGTAATAATGCCAGCGCCAAGGAAAAAAATCTACTCACTATTCTGGAAGTGGCAAATGAAATGTATTGCCGTGGGATCAAACTGCGTCGCGTAGACTTATGGGAGTCTGATGCTTCTCGATTTTTAATAACTCCTCAGGGACTTCTACCCCCCTTTTCTTCGCTACAAGGGCTGGGTAAGTCGGCAGCTGACAGTTTGGTTAAATTTAGAGATACAGGAAATCTGAAATCGGTGGAGGAGCTCCAACTCCGGGCCAAACTCAGTAAAACAGTAATTGAAGTTCTTGAAGCTCACGGTTGCCTGGAAGGGCTTCCTTCTAAAAATCAGTTGAGTTTGTTTTAATTCAGATGAATATTGCAGAGCGGATAAGTTTATGATATATTGGAAGAGGAATTTATTTGGAGCAAAACTTCTTTTGGGAGTGGGGTTACCCACTCTTTAATTTGTAAGAGCTACTAAGTTAAAATACATATCAGAGGGGTAAACAAATGAATAAGTCTGTTCTTAAAAAAGTCAGGCAATTGGTTGAGCCCAAAGTTTCAGAGCTTGGTCTGGAACTGATAGATGCAGAATATGTTAAGGAAGGTGCTCACTGGTATTTAAGGTTCTTTATTGATAAAGATGGCGGAGTGGATATTGACGATTGTGCGGAGGCAAGTCAAAAAATTGGTGAAATACTTGACCGTGATAATCCAATTCCTCAGGCCTATATGCTTGAGGTTTCGTCCCCTGGTATAGAACGTCCGCTGCGCAATAGAGAGGATTATGAAAAGTATAAAGGGGAAATGGTTAGCGTTTACACAACCGAACCCTTTCAAGGTTATTCCTGTTTTACCGGCTATCTCAAAGGTCTGGAAAACGATAACGTCATTTTGGAATATGAGGACCAAGAGATACTTATTCCATTTGACCTCGTAGATAGAGCTCATATAACTTTTGAATTTTAATAAGCGAGGGGGATTACGAGAAAATGAACATGGAGTTCATTGAAGCTATTCACGAACTGGAAAAGGAAAAGGGTATTTCTGCCGAAATTCTATTCGAAACGATAGAAGCAGCCTTGATTTCCGCCTATAAAAAGAATTTTTCTTCTTTACAAAATGTAAGAATTCATATAGACCGACTTACCGGTGAAATTAAAGTATACGCTCGCAAAGCCGTGACGGACAATGTGGAAGACCCACGTCTGCAGGTTTCGTTGGAAGAAGCCAAGGAAATTAACCCTAATTATGAAATTGAGGATATTGTGGAGTTTGAGGTTACTCCAAGTGAATTCGGGAGAATTGCAGCCCAAACGGCGAAACAGGTTGTTGTTCAGAGGATCCGCGAAGCAGAACGTGGGCTTATATATGATGAATTTATAAACCGGGAAGGAGATATTGTCACCGGTATTGTCCAGAGGTATGAACAACGCAATGTGATTATTGACCTTGGAAAAATTGAGGCTGTTTTACCCGGTTCTGAACAGATTCCAGGTGAAACTTACCAAGCCCATGAGCGTTTAAAGACCTTTGTAGTTGAAGTTAAAAAAACAACTAAAGGTCCGCAGATCCTTCTTTCTCGTACCCATCCGGGGCTTATTAAACGCTTATTTGAATTGGAAGTGCCTGAAATCCACGATGGTATTGTGGAAATCAAAGCTGTAGCTCGGGAAGCCGGTGCCAGATCTAAAATTGCCGTTTATTCCAGGGATAAAAATGTCGATCCTGTCGGTGCTTGTGTAGGTCCCAAAGGAATTCGCGTACAGAATATCGTTAACGAACTTAAAGGGGAAAAGATGGATATTATTAACTGGTCTCAGGATCCCGTGGAGTTTGTTTCCAATGCTTTATCCCCGGCTAAAGTTTTGGGGGTTTATCCCAAACATGAAGATAGAGTGACTTTAGTAGTTGTTCCCGACTATCAACTATCTCTGGCAATTGGCAAAGAGGGCCAAAATGCCAGATTGGCGGCGAAACTTACAGGTTGGAAGATTGATATCAAGAGTGAATCCCAAGCTATTGCTCAGAATTTAATTCCGACAGAATCCTTTGCTGCTGATGATCAATATAATGAATATTATGACTCCGAATATTACGACGAGGAATATTCAGATTATGACGAAAGTTATGAGGAATATGATCAAGAAGGCTACGACGATGGTTATGACGAAGGCTATGACGAATACTATGAAGAAGAAGGCTACGATCAGGCTTACGATGATGAAGAATATGACGGTGAAGCGTATGCTGAAGAGGACTACGTAGAATACGCAGATGAGAATAATGAGCAATACGATGATGAGTATGTAGATGAGAATGGTGAACAATACGAGTATTCACCAGAGGAATATCAAGAATACTCTGAGGAACAGTATGATGAGGGATATGAGCAAGCCCCGCCAGAAGATGACGATGAACCATAAGATTTAAAACAAATCCCCAAATTAATAGCAGTTGGGAAGAAGATCTGGGCAAGTGGTGGCATGTAAGCAATTATTGATTGTTTTTTGGAAACTTGTTTGTAATGAAGGTGAAAACATGAAGGTCCGCAAAATCCCGATGCGTATATGCCTGGGATGTCAGGAAAAGAAACCCAAAAAGGAACTATTAAGAATTGTAAAAACCCCTGATGGAATTTTAGAATTCGATCCTACTTCCAAAAAAAATGGGCGTGGTGCATATCTTTGTCCTGATTTAGAATGTCTAAAGAAAGTAATAAAAAACAATAAATTGGAAAAAACCTTTGCCCTTAAACCGTCAACTGAAATGCTTGTTGAACTGGAAAGGCGGATGAATTCTTCGTGAAAACGGAAATAATTTCCTTGTTGGGCCTTGCCAGACGGGCGGGTAAGGTTTATACTGGAGAATCTCAAGTAGAAGCGCTATTGAAAAAGAAAAAGGGGTATCTCTTGCTTATAGCCGAGGACTCCCCCGGAGCTTACACTAAATTTGCTCCCTGGGCACATGATCTAAACATTCCTGTTCTTAAGATAGGAACTAAACAGGAATTAGGCTTGGCAGTTGGGCTGTCACCAAGATCAATAGTTCTTATTGATGATAAAGGTTTTGCAGATGCAATGCTTAAAAAAGGGGACGCATCAAGGTCTCCAAATTAAAATAAGGAGTTGAAGAGTTATATATAATTCTCGTTTTTTGGGGGTGACCAAATGAGCACTATTCGGGTTCATGAATTAGCAAAAGAATTAAATTTATCAAGTAAAGATGTCATTCAAAAATTAAATGTTATCGGTATTGAGGTTAAGAATCATCTAAGTGCAATAACAGTAGAAGATGCCAATAAAATCAAACAGATATTGGGAAAACCGAGTGCTTCGAAAGACCTCCCCACCAAAGATTTAAAAAGTAAAGGGGAAACCAGCAGAAGGCCATCTGAAGAAAGTAAGGCCCCCCCAGAAAACCCTAAATCACCGGCGGAAGCTTCAAGGCCTCTCCAGGGAAAGGTTAGGCAGGATCCCGGTTTAAAACAGCAAGCGCCACAAACACAAGTTACGGGACCAAGTATTCAGGGGGATAAAAGAATGTCGTCAAGCCAGGGACCAAAAGCTGCTGGTGAAATGAAAAGACCGCGAGGCCAGGGTAACCTGGACCCAAGGCAACCCGGTGAGATAAGAGCAGGCCAAGTACCGGGCCAAAGAGGCCAGAGACCGCCCATGCAGGGCCCAAGGCCAGGAGAAAGACAGGCGCCCCAGAGACAAAGTCCCACTGGCGAAATAAGAAGACCGGGACAGGGCCAGAGACCGCCGATGCCAGGGCAAAGGCCACCGAGAGAAAGAGTCGCACCCCAGGGGCAAAGGCCTCCAGGAGAGATGAGAAGGCCGCCAGAACAGGGCCAGAGACCACGTGGGGAGATGCGCAGGCCGCCAAGACCTGGTGACGGGAGCGGGGCAAGGACTCCTATGAGCGGGGACAGGCCATTTGCTCCTAGTGCTCAAGGGGAAACTCGTCCTGTTGGACAACGTCCTTCCGGAGACGGACGAAGGCCTCACAACCAGGGACCAAGACCCTATTCTGAAGGGAGAAAAAGACCGACTTCAGGCGGAAGGCCGGGATCTGATAATAGAAAAGCCCCTCAAACCCAAAAGATTAGAATTGAGGGCAAGTCGGTTGAGCTCACTGTAGCCGAACAGCCTGTTAAACGTCAGGCTCCCGACAAGAAAAAGGCTCAAGATAATAGAAATTTTCACTATAACAAAAAACGTGGCACCGAAAAAGATATTACTGCTATCCTAAGAAAAAATGAGCGGCCCCAAGCTAAAGAGAAAAAGGATACTACACCTAAGCATATAGTGATACCGGAAAGTATGACTGTACAGGAACTGGCAGTGCGCATGAGCAGAAAAGCCAGCGAAGTTATTAAGGAACTCATGAAACTTGGGGTTATGGCTACTATCAACCAAGAAATTGATTCCGATACGGCAACAATCGTGGCCAATGAGATGGGCGTGACCGTAGAAGTAAAAGTTGAAAAATCACTGGCTATTATCGAGGAAGAGGAAGACGACGTCAAAGATCTTAAACCTCGTCCGCCGGTAGTAACGGTAATGGGCCATGTTGACCATGGAAAAACATCTTTGCTTGATGCTATTCGTTCTGCCAATGTTACCCAGTCTGAAGCCGGGGGAATTACCCAGCATATCGGAGCCTATCAAATAGATGTAAAAAATCAGAAAATCACGTTTTTAGATACACCCGGGCATGAAGCATTTACAGCTATGAGAGCTCGCGGAGCCCAAGTTACGGATGTGGCTGTTTTAGTCGTAGCCGCCGATGACGGAGTTATGCCTCAAACCGTAGAAGCAATCAATCATGCTAAAGCCGCAGATGTACCGATTATAGTTGCTATTAATAAAGTCGATAAGCCTGAGGCCAATCCCGATAGAGTCAAACAAGAATTGACGGAATACGGACTGGTGGTAGAAGAATGGGGCGGGGATACCATAGCCGTTCCTGTGTCGGCTAAAACCGGAAAAAACATTGACAGCCTTTTGGAAATGATTCTGTTGGTAGCCGAAATGAAAGAATTGAAGGCTAACCCCAATAGAAAGGCAACAGGTACAGTAATCGAGGCCAAGCTGGACAAAGGAAAGGGTACTGTAGCGACCCTCCTGGTAGCTAAAGGTACTTTAAAAGTAGGAGATATTCTAATTGCGGGGCAATCCTTTGGGCGTATTAGGGCCATGGTTGATGATAAAGGACGCAGGGTAAAAAAAGCCGGGCCGTCTATGCCTGTTGAAGTACAAGGACTGTCGGCAGTGCCTTCTGCCGGAGAAATTTTCAATGTTGTTGAGGATGAAAAACTAGCCCGCACTATAACCGATGCTCGGGCAGATGAGAAAAAAGCTGAAGAAATAAAACAAAAATCAATAATTAGTCTGGAAGACCTTTTCGACAAAATTAAAGAAGGCGAAGTAAAAGAATTAAATATTATTATTAAAGCAGACGTTCAGGGTTCGGTGGAAGCAATAAAGCAGTCTCTGGAGAAAATGTCTACCCAGGAAGTCAGAGTTAATATTATTCATGGCGGTGTTGGAGCAATCAGTGAATCGGATGTAATGTTAGCTGCTGCCTCCAATGCGATTATCATTGGTTTTAATGTACGGCATGATTCCAATACGAAAGCAACCGCGGAATTACAGGGAGTCAATATCAGGCTTTACCGAGTAATTTATGACGCTATCGATGATATTAAAGCTGCGATGGAAGGATTGCTGGATCCGGAATTTAAAGAAGTTGCTCAGGGCAAGGCAGAAGTTCGACAGGTATTCAAAGTGCCTAAGATTGGCACAGTTGCCGGAAGTTATATAACAGAAGGTAAGATAATGCGCTCTTCCAAAATTAGGATAGTTAGAGACGGTAAAGTAATCTATGAGGATGAAATAGAGTCCCTGAAACGATTCAAAGACGATGTCAAAGAAGTTGTAGAAGGATATGAATGCGGTATAGGGCTTAAAAACTTTCATGACATCAAAGAAGGCGATATTTTTGAAGCCTACATTTTGGAGGAAGTAAAAAGAGAGCTCTAATATAAGCATTGGAGGGAATCCTAATGGTTAAACATAGGGCTTTCCGTCTAGCAGAATCTATTAAACAAGAGGTATCCAGGATTATCAGAGAGGATATCAAGGATCCAAGATTAGGTTTTGTGACGGTTACCGATGTCGAAGTATCGGATGATTTGAGATACGCCAAGATTTTTGTAAGTATTATGGGCAACCAGGATGAGGTTAAAAGCAGCATGGATGTTTTGGCCAGAGCCTCTGGTTATGTGCGCAGTGAAATTGGAAAAATAGTGAGGCTCCGTCATGTACCGGAAATAACATTCAAGTTTGACCAATCTATTGAATATGGTGCTCATATCACAAAATTATTGCGCGAAGTAGGAGCGAAAGGTGATCCCGAAGATGCCGAGGGAAAGAAATAGTAAGCATATCAAGAATTTAAGTTCAATACTTGAGAAAGTGCCAGCTGCGGCACTTTTCTCCCATGTTTCTCCGGATGGGGATTCCTTGGGATCCATGCTAGCCTTAGGGTTAGCTTTAGAAAGCTTGGGTAAAAAAATATACTATTATAATGCGGGTCCTATACCGGAAAACTTAAAATTTCTTCCGGGAGTAGATAATATTTCTAATTTATGGCCTGAGGAATTACCTGAGGTTTTGATCTTTATTGATTGTGCAGAAGCTGAAAGAGCACATAGTACTATAAACAGCGAATTTTTAAAGCATAAACAGATTATTAATATTGATCACCATGTATCAAACAGCAAGTTCGGGACCATAAACTGGGTAGATCCCAAAGCAGCAGCTACCGGGGAGATGGTTTATTCTCTCCTTGAAAAAATGGGTGTGCCTATTTCTTACGATATTGCCGTTAATCTGTATACGGCCATAATCACAGATACCGGGAGGTTTAGTTACAGCAATACTACGCCGGACAGTTTTAAAATTGCTGCCCAGTTGGTTAAGACAGGAATTGATCTTGCCGGTATCAATCATATTATCTTTGAACGTAAAACTCTTCCGCAAATTAAACTACTGCGTAAGGCATTGTCTAATTTGGAACTTCTACATAATAATAGTATTGCTGTTATTGTCTTATCTCGGCATGACTTTTTGGATACAGGTGCTGATGAAAATTTAAGTGAAGGATTGGTAAATTATGCTCGGAGTATAGAGCAGGTTGAAGCTGCTGTACTTATAAAAGAATTGGAAGATAACGAAATTAAAGTCAGTTTCCGTTCCAATTCCTGGCTGGATGTCAATCAGGTAGCTTCCAGATTTGGTGGAGGTGGGCATGTCCGGGCTTCTGGCTGCACAATCTACCGCCCCCTTAAGGAGGCAGTAAAAGAAGTAATTACGGCCTTGGAGGAGGCATTGAATATTGAACGGAATAATTAATGTCTTAAAGCCTGTCGGTATGACTTCATCTGATGTTGTGAGATGGATTTTGAGAAATACAAAAGCTAAAAAGGCGGGGCATATCGGTACACTTGATCCGGGAGCGGCCGGCGTTTTGCCTATCTGTTTAGGAAAAGCAACCAGGCTGGCTGAATATTATACAGGGCAGCAGAAACATTACAGAGCAGAGATTACTTTCGGGATTACTACTGATACCTTTGACTCTTACGGTGTAGAATTAACAAGAAAAATTCCCGGCCTTAAATGTAGCGATTTGCAAAGAATTTTGCCTCAATTTACAGGCAGGATAGAGCAAATACCTCCCATGTATTCTGCGGTGAAAAAAAACGGCAAAAATCTTTATGAGTATGCCAGAAAAGGGCTGGAAATTCAAAGGGAGGCCCGTCAGGTAATTATAGAGAAGCTAGATCTGCTTGAGTGGCAAGATGGCGATTTCCCTAAAGCCATGTTAGACATAATATGTTCCAAAGGGACTTACATAAGATCTTTATGTCACGATATTGGACAGGCGTTAGCCTGTGGAGCCCATATGTCTTTTTTACTAAGAGTGAAGTCCGGAAAATTTGACCTTGCCTCGGCCTTTACCCTGGAAGAAATAGAAAGTTTTTTGACTGAAAACAATCCCAACTTTCTTCTAAGCCCGGAATGGGGGTTGACTCTGCCACAACTAGATATCCCTTCAACCCGCTTGCAAGCTTTTAGAAACGGCCTTCCTACCGGAATTAGTCTGGTCAGAGAAAATATATCAAAAGATATTTTTACGGAAGCGGACAAGACAAGAATGGAAGGAAATATATACCAAGTGTTCTGTCAAGGGGAATTCGTTGGAATTGGCACTATAAATAATAATTCTCTTTACCCGGAAAAAGTCTTGGCCAATAGCTGACAGAAGTTTCATTCAATGGAGGTAAGGCAAATTGAAGATATGTAATGTTGAACCTGGAGAAAACTATAAACCAACTGTTATTGCCTTAGGTAATTTTGACGGGGTTCACCTGGGTCATCAAAAATTACTACGTTGTGGATTGGAAAGAGCTCAGAACCTAGGAGTGGATTTTTCAGTTTTTTTGTTCTATCCTCACCCGCTAAAAATTCTTCATCCTGACAGAAAATTGAATCTCCTTACAGGGCATGAAGAAAGGCTTAAAATATTGGAAGAATTAGGAGTAAACAAAGTCTTTTTAGTTCCTTTTACGCTTCAATTGGCCGATACCCCCCCTGAAGATTTCGTCAAAAACATTCTGCTTAAAATCGGTGCCGTTCACGTTGTGGTCGGATTTAACTATTCTTTTGGTTTTCGAGGCCAAGGGGATCCTGAACTCCTGAAAACATTAGCAAAAAAATATGATTTTCAAGTTAGTGTGATCCATGCTCAGAAACTAGGTAATAGAGTAATATCCTCCTCAGAAATTAGAAGATATTTGCTGGAAGGAGAAATTAATCTAGCTACAGAAATGATGGGACGTTCTCCTACTATCTGCGGCCAGGTTGTTCATGGTGATGAAAGAGGTAGAACCTTGGGTTTCCCGACAGCTAATATCGAAGTGGAAGAGGACCTGCTTGTGCCTAAAAACGGGGTGTATGCGGTTGAAAGTGAAATTAATGGCCTGAGTTATGGCGGTATGATGAACATCGGTTTAAGACCCACTTTCAAAAAGAAACTTGAAAGAACAGTAGAAGTTCATTTTTTTGATTTCGAAGGGGATTTATATGGCCAGAAGCTTACGGTCAGAATTAAATCTAAACTGCGTTCCGAAAAAAAATTTCGAGGCCCGGAGGAGATTATTTCACAGCTGCATAAAGATAAGCAGCAAGCCTTAAATGTTCTCCACCAATAATTTTACTTTTTTTGGCCAACATAGTAGCACTCGGGCTTTACAAATAGATCATATTGAGTTAGAATTACAAAGCAACCTCTCCTAGGTTAGACGAAACTCCGACGTCTTTCTTGGAAGCAGGCGATTTTAAAAATGGAGGTACACAAAATGCTTACACCAGAGAAAAAAAAGGAAATTATCACTAAGTTTCAACAACATGAAGGTGATACAGGATCACCTGAGGTGCAAATTGCGATTTTAACCTTTAGAATTAACGAGCTCATTGAACATTTTAAAACACACAAGAATGACCATCATTCTCGTCGAGGCCTTTTAAAATTGGTAGGCCAACGCCGGGCCCTACTTAATTATTTGAAAAAGAATGATTTTAACCGTTATCGGAAGATTATTACGGACTTAGGATTACGTCACTAAAACTAAAATCGATTGCTATTTTAAGAGGTGTCTATCAGCACCTCTTTTTTACATAAAAACGAGTAAAAAGCGGTATTTATCGGTCAAAAATATTGTCTTACGATTTTTTTAGTCCTTTGCAGGAAATAATAAATTATATGTCGAATAGATAACAAGTTATGCAATAATAGGTAGCTATTATTTAAGGAGGTTTCGTTGTGACTCAAGAAGTCTTAGAACGCACAATAGTAGTTGGCAATCGAAAACTAACATTTGAAACAGGTGTGATTGCCCGTCAGGCAGGAGGGGCAATTTATCTCAGATACGGAGACACTGTTGTTTCGGCTTTTGCCACAGCCAGTGCCCAACCGAGAGAAGGAATTGATTTTTTCCCTTTAACCGTAGATTTTGATGAACGTTTTTACGCCGTAGGAAAGATTCCCGGGGGTTTTATTAAACGAGAAGGAAGACCCAGCGAGAAAGCTACCCTAACAGCCAGACTAATTGACAGGCCGATTAGGCCCCTTTTCCCTGAAGGATTTCGCAATGATGTGCAGGTTGCGGCTATGGTTATGTCTGTAGACCAAGATTGCGCACCTGATGTGACAGCCATTAATGCTGCCTCCGCAGCCTTAACAATATCAGATATACCTTTTGAAGGCCCGGTTGCTGCTGTTACTGTTGGCCTGGTTGACGGCCAATTTGTAATCAACCCTACAGTGGAGCAGTCAGAATTAAGTCTGATGCATTTAACCGTGGCCGGAACTAAAGATGCTGTTATGATGGTAGAGGCCGGGGCCAACGAGGTACCGGAAGAACAAATGTTGGAAGCCATTGTGTTTGGACATGAAGAGATTAAAAGAATTGCCCAATTTATTGAGGAGTTCAGAGAAGAAGCTTTGCAGCTTGGATTGGCTAAGCCCAAAAGAGAAGTTGTTGTAACTCCTGTTCCCGAAGAGCTTGAGGCTAAAGTTAAAGATTGGGCCTATGATAAATTGGACCAAGCAATTCGTATCGAGGATAAATTAGCCAGGCAGGATGCGGTAGAGCAGGTCAAGCAGGAGGCATTAGAGGTATTTGCAGAAGAATTTCCTGAGCAGTTAGACGATGTAGCTAAAGTTTTAGAAAATATGGTTCATTATATTGTCCGCCGGTTAATAACTGTTGAGCATATTAGGCCCGACGGTCGGGCTATGGATGAGATCAGACCGATAACCATTGAAGTTGGCCGTTTGCCGCGAACTCACGGTAGCGCATTATTTACCCGTGGCCAAACCCAAGTATTAAATGTCACTACCCTGGGAGCGGTTGGTGACGAACAGATTATTGACGGCTTAGGTCTGGAAGAATCAAAGAGATATATGCACCATTACAATTTCCCGCCCTATAGTGTGGGAGAGGTTCGTCCTATGAGAGGACCGGGCAGAAGGGAAATAGGACACGGGGCTTTAGCGGAAAGAGCCTTGTTGCCTGTGATTCCCAGTGAGGAAGAATTCCCTTACACCATTAGATTAGTATCCGAGGTATTGGAATCCAATGGGTCAAGTTCCATGGCTTCAGTTTGCGGCAGCACCCTATCCTTAATGGATGCCGGAGTTCCTATTAAGGCCCCGGTAGCGGGAATTGCCATGGGACTTATTAAAGAAGAGGGACAGATTGCCATTCTTACTGACATTCAAGGTTTGGAAGATCATGATGGAGATATGGATTTCAAAGTGGCCGGTACTGCTAAGGGAGTAACAGCCTTGCAAATGGATATAAAAATCAAAGGTGTGGATAGGGAGATTTTAGATCAAGCTTTAAAACAAGCTAAAGTAGGCCGGGATTTTATTCTAGGCAAAATGCTGGAAGCAATCCCCGAACCGCGCAAAACTATTTCACCTTACGCTCCGCGGATTATTACCTTTACCATTCACCCGGATAAAATTAGGGATGTAATAGGTCAGGGTGGCAAAATCATCAAGAAGATTGTTGAAGAGACAGGGGCTAAAATTGATATCGAAGATGACGGAAGAGTTTTTATTGCTGCCGTAAATTCTGAGGCCGGTGAAAAAGCGGCAGAAATAATTCGCACCTTGACCCAAGATGTCCAGATAGGTCAAATTTATAAAGGAAAAGTTGTCAGAATTATGGACTTTGGAGCTTTCGTGGAAGTTATTCCGGGAGTAATGGGTTTGCCAGGTAAAGATGGTTTGGTTCATATCTCCCAGCTTGATGTAAACAGGGTGGCCAAAGTTGAAGATGTGGTCAGAATTGGCGATGAGATTATGGTTAAAGCTACCGGCATAGATAAACAGGGTAGACTTAATCTCTCTCGTAAAGAAGCTTTACGTGCAAACAGATAATTTATGGTAACTCAATAATGTTTTAGAAAAACGTCTGTCTTTTCTATCCCAAGCATAGTTATGTAGTGGGAGGGGAAAACAGATGTTTGTTCTAAAAATGACAAAATTTAAAATAAAAACTGCAACGCTGAGCTTAATTTTTATTAGCCTTTTATTGTTGTACAACCGCCCTATAGGTGTTAGTAGCCTGGATTTGCCGGCTCCCTTAGAACAGGTAGAGACTACAGAAAAGGTAATGGCCTTTACTGTTAACGTAGACTGGGGAGAAGAATATATCCCCCCTATGTTAGAAATTTTTGATGAGTATCAGGCTAAAGTCACTTTTTTTGTGACTGGGCGCTGGGCGCAAAAACACCCTGATCTGCTGAAAATTATGGCTGAAAAAGGCCACCAGATTGAAAACCATGGATACTCGCACCCGCACCCTGATCAATTATCTGTGAACAGAAATAAAGAGGAAATTTCCAAAACTGAGAGAATTATTTGGGACATAATAGGTAAAAAAACCCAATTTTATGCTCCTCCTTATGGGGAAAGAGGAAAGAGCGGTTTGCTGGCCGCTGAAAAATTAGGGTATACAACTGTTCTTTGGACGCTGGATACTATTGACTGGAGGGCGGACAGCACTCCGGAGCTTATCACTAGGAGGATTATTAATCCTCAAAAGAGATATGGGGTTCAACCGGAGAAAAGGGGTGCCATTGTCTTAATGCATCCTAAAGAAAATACAGTTAAAGCCCTTCCCCTAATTTTTTCCGGTCTTAGCAATGAGCGGTATATGGTCATAACCTTAGAAAAATTAATAACATTCCAGGGTTCGGGATATACTACCCCATGAGTTAAATTAAGGGGTGGTTTCATGTCTAAATATACGACGCGGTTAATTATTAGCGTCTTTCTATTTGTGTTTCTTATTAGCTTCACTTGCCAGGCCGAAGAAATAGACGAAGTCTCGATAGAAACCTCCAAGATGGTTACAGGAAAATGGACTTTGCCGTATGTCTCGGCTCACTCGGCGATTCTCATTGATACTCAGACAGGAGATATATTATACGAAAGAGATGCTTATAAAAAGCGTCCGCCGGCCAGCACAACTAAAGTTCTAACAGCCATCACAGCTTTGGATCTGGCCGGTGTTGATGAGATATCTACTGTCAGTGAAAAAGCTGACCGGGTTGGTGAATCCTCCATTTATTTAAGCAAAGGGAATAAATTAGCCCTAGGGGAATTAATCGAAGGTGCTCTTATTCGTTCCGGAAATGACGCCTGTGTGGCTATTGCCGAACAAATTGCCGGAAGTATGGAAGAATTTATACGACTAATGAATCTTAAAGCAGTATCCCTTGGTGCATTTAATTCTAATTTCGTGAATCCCCATGGGTTACCGGATAAGGACCATTATTCAACAGCATATGATTTGGCGGTTATTGCCAGATACGCCATGAAAAACCCTGTTTTTGCTAAAACTGTTGCCCAACAATACGGGGTGATTGAATATAATCAGCCTCATAAATCACAACAGGTTAAAAATACTAATAAACTGCTATGGAGTTATCCTCTGGCTGACGGCATTAAAACAGGAACAACCAATGCTGCGGGAAAATGTCTCATAGCTTCAGCCACAAAAGAGGGTAGAAGATTGATTTGTGTACTGCTCAATGCTCCTGACCGTTTTGGGGATGCCCATAGACTTTTGGAATGGGGATTCAATCATACCGAGATCTATACTCTTGGTAAAAAAGGAGACCAGGTCGGGACTTACCGACTTGGCGGTAGGGATATTCCAGCTGTTTTAGGGTCGGATGTTGTAATATGTATTGAGAAAGAGAAAAAAAATATGCTTAAAGAGCAGGCTTTATTCCACCAAAATATCCGACGAGAAATAAAAGCTGGGGATATTCTAGGTTACTATAATATATTTATTGGTGATAAACTTATAAAACAAGCTATGCTTGTTTCTCCCCAGGACTATAAAGGCAGCCCATGGGGTATCTTGAATTTTAAGGATTTCTTTCCAAAGACAAGCTAGTAGAGATTTAAAGTTAGGGGGATGCAAGTATTTGTATCAGAAACACACTTTCGCTAATGGAGTTAGAGTATTGACTCAAGAGATAGACCATGTTCGATCTGTTGCCATTGGAATATGGGTAGGAACAGGGTCTCGCCATGAAACATCGGGCTATGAAGGAATTTCGCATTTTATAGAACATATGCTTTTTAAAGGTACGGAAACCCGTTCAGCCCGCCAGCTGGCGGAATCTTTAGAGTCTGTAGGGGGGCAATTGAACGCTTTTACAACTAAAGAAATCACTTGCTACTATGCCAAAGTGCTTGATGAGCATATATCTTTAGCAATCGAAGTACTAAGCGACATGTTCTTTAACTCTCGTTTTGATCCCGTTGAAATTGATAAAGAAAAAAATGTTGTTATTGAGGAAATCAAGATGTATCAGGATACCCCTGATGATCTAATCCATGATCTTTTTTCTCAATATGTTTGGGATAATCATCCTTTAGGGAAACCCATTCTCGGGGATGAAACAACAATCAAGCAATTTGACAGACAAAAGATCCAACACTATTTGCATACCAATTATACACCGGATAGAATCGTTATTGCGGTAGCAGGTAACATAAAGCATCAGGATATAGTGGAAAAACTAGCTGCATTTGCTAACTTAACAAGGCCGGAGGTACAAACATCACTTGCTAAACCGGAAGGAAGTGTTGTCAGGAGGTCAGTAAGCAAAGATACTGAGCAGATGCACTTAATAGTCGGGGTTCCCGGTTTAGGCCAAAATGATAAAGATATGCCCGTCCTTCATATTATTAACAATATTTTAGGCGGTGGCTTAAGTTCCAGGCTATTTCAAGAAATAAGGGAACAAAGAGGTTTAGCTTATTCAGTTTTTTCTTACCACTCTACTTATGCCGATACAGGACTTTTTGCCATTTATGCCGGAACAAATAACACTAAAACCAATGAAGTTATAGAATGCATCCTGGAACAAATGAATAACCTGAAAATTAAAGGTATTAGCGAAGAGGAACTCCGGAAAACGAAGGCTCAGATTAAAGGTAATCTTTTTTTAGGTCTAGAATCGGTAAGCAGTATTATGAGCAGACTTGGTAAAACGGAGTTATCTTTCAACAGGGTCAAAACAGCAGAGGAGACTGTAGAAGAGTTAGAAAAAGTATCCTTGGCTGACATAAATAGAGTTATGGAACGGCTTTGGTTAGAAGATAGAATCAGTATCCTTACTCTAGGACAAAAAGAGTTCAGCACAGATTTTGATAAGCTTATTAAAGCTTCACTCTAACTCTAGTTAATCATGAACAGGAAGAGGAGTTATGGGGAAAACTATAACGGTTAAAATTAAAAAACTGAAAGCTTTCACAACAAACAGCCAAATTCCTTTTTACGCCAGTCCCGGGGCGGCAGGAGCGGATCTGTATGCCTATTTGGAAAACCATCTGGTAATTAAGCCTGGAGAGAGAGCTAAAGTTCCTACCGGAATTGCGATAGAACTGCCTGGGCCTGAAGTTGTGGCTTTAATTTTTGCTCGCAGCGGTTTATCCTTGAAAGGGCTTGCTTTGAGCAATGGGGTGGGGGTTATAGACTCCGATTACAGGGGAGAAATTATAGTACCGATGACAAACTTCAGCCAAGAAGAGATTATAATAAAAAATGGCGATCGTATAGCCCAAATGTTATTCACCGGCGTGTACCAGGTATCTTTTATGGAAGTTTCAGAATTAGCTCCTACAAGCCGAAACCAGGGCGGATTTGGCTCCACAGGGTTATAACATCCTAAATCTGCGCATATATATGGAAGGAACATCATAGATTTCCTATTTGGAGGGATTCTATGAACATCCTTATTAGTGCTTTGCTGCTTTTAGGCATTGTTTTCTCACTGAGGACTCGCCTTAAAATGATGATGTGGCGCTTCGACCGGACATCCAGCTCCTTAGCTAAAGCTATAACCCAATTAGTAGGAACTGCGGGGGGGATTTACTTATCCTTGGAATTGCTTTTAACTTTCTTAGGACTTCCAGAGGAAATTTGGAATCCGCCTTCCGTTTATTACTTTAAACCTTTGGCGGTTTTTTCTTTACTTATTGCCATAATTCAACCCTACGGCCAGAAGTTCCTAGCCTATATTCAGAAAAGGAGGGCTTAATATGCTTTTAAGTGAAATGTCCGGCAAGGAAATTGTTAATCTTCACGACGGGGCAAAATTAGGCCTGATAGGGGACAGCGATATTAAGATTAATGCTAATGGCAAAATAGAAGCATTAATTATATCATCTCGCTCCAGTTATAGTTGGTTCTTTAATCGTAATAGTGAGCGAGAAGTTGATACGGTGGTTATTCCCTGGAAGGCTATAAAAAAAGTTGGCAGTGAAGTGATAATTGTTAATATTGACTATGCTCAATTTGGCTAAGATCTGCTGTTGCTGTTTGTAAGGTGTTTGACAGTATTGTTATATTATAATAAAATATTAGGAGAAATTAACCCCGGCTGACTAGTTCGGGGTTTTCCCTTAGTCTTTTAAAGCACGTAATGAGGCTGTCACCAAAACCAAGGCTTGGCTCTAGCCAAGTTCTATTTTAATGCGGGAGGAATTACAGTGAGTAATATTCGAGTATTTTTGGCTGGTGCCTGTGGAAAAATGGGTATGGAGGTAATCCGTACTATTCTTGACCAGGAGGATATGGAAATTGTCGGAGCCGCGGATATAAGAAATCAAGGTATAGATATTGGAACTATTCTGGGGATGTCACGGCTTAATATACAGATAACCGGGCAGATTTCCGTCGACAGCCTGCAAAAATCTAAAGCAGATATATTGGTTGATTTTACTAATCCCCAATCAGTTTTTTCTAATGCTAAAGAGGCTATAAGAGCAGGAGTTGTACCGGTTATCGGAGCCACAGGTCTGGACGGCGAGGAAATCTCAGAGCTGGAAGAGCTGGCTAAGGTGAATAATGTCGGGGTCTTTATCGCCCCTAATTTTGCTTTGGGAGCTATTCTCATGATGAAATTTGCCCAAGAAACGGCGAAATATTTTAAACATGTGGAGATAATTGAATTACACCATGATAATAAATTGGATGCTCCTTCCGGAACCGCTCTTAAAACCATGGAATTTATTTCTCAAAACCGCAAACCGATGCTACAGGGTCATTCCAATGAATATGAAAAAATTCCTGGTTCCAGGGGCGGAAATATAAATGGAATACATATTCATTCTGTCCGCTTACCGGGAATGTTGGCTCATCAAGAAGTAATCTTTGGGGGATTGGGACAAACCCTAACTATCCGGCATGATGCCTATAACAGGGAGGCTTATATGCCAGGAGTCATGCTGGCTATTCGTAAGTCTTACAAATCAGCTGACTTTATTTTAGGTCTGGAGAATTTATTGGATTAAGAAAAACCCTAAGCACCGCATGGTATGCCTACTCATATAATGGATAGTAGTTTACCCAGACACTATCCAACAAGGAGGCATATAACTATGGGTGCAGTACTTGAAGGAGTACGCCTGGCAGTAGTCGGTGGTGACGATAGGGAGATCTATCTTATTCCCGAGTTGCAGAAACTCGGCGCTGAAATTATTGGTCTTGGCCTGGAGAAATCTCCCCTGTTGAACAGTATTGAGCATGCGGCTTCTTTTAAAGAGCTAATCTTAAAAGCGGAAGCTCTTCTTTTTCCAATGTTTGGAGCAGATGAGCGGGGACTGGTAAAGGCCAAATACTCTAATTCTCCACTTTTTTTGAATAAAGAAGTCCTTGAGTCTATTCCACCAGGTGTGCCGCTTTTTATTGGATTTGCCCGTCCTGCATTGAAAAAAGCGGCTGAAAAGTTGAACATAACATTATATGAGATTGCTAACAGAGACGATGTTGCTATTCTAAATTCTATTCCCTCTGCCGAGGGCGCTGTCCAAATGGCCATGGAAGCCACCAACATTACTATTCATAGCAGTGCAAGTTATGTATTGGGTCTTGGTAGATTCGGCACTACTCTTGTCCATTTGCTTAAAGGCATGGGGGCTGATGTAACGGTAGTAGCTCGAAAATCCGCTGATTTAGCCCGGGCCATAGAAATGGGAGTAAAAGCTATTGATTATGGCCAATTAGCAGACGAAATTAACAAGGCAGAAATTATTTTTAATACCGTACCATCTCTTGTTCTCCATCGGGAGATCTTGGATAAGGTGTCCCGGGAGGCCGTTATTATTGATATAGCTTCAATCCCGGGAGGCACTGACTTTGAATATGCCCGTATGTTGGGAATTAGAGCCCAGCTTGCTCCGGGCTTGCCAGGAATAGTAGCGCCGAAAACAGCCGCCAAAATTTTGGCCAAAGTATATCCCCCCATTATTCTTGAACACCTTAGAGCAAATGCAATCGCTGTTTCGAGGGGGGGGTGTTCAAATGAGATTTAAAGATTATAAAATTGGCTTTGCGTTAACCGGGTCCCATTGTACATTAGCTCAAACAATTGAAATTTTAAGAACTCTGGCTCAAGAAGGCGCCGATATTACACCAATTATTTCCTATTCTGTAGCGAATATGAATACGAGATATGGAACCGCCGCCCATTGGCAAGCGGTTTTAAAAGAGGTTACAGGTAAAGAACCTTTAAAAACCATCCCGGAAGTAGAACCTTTTGGCCCTCAAAAACTTTTTGACTGTATGGTTATTGCGCCTTGTACGGGCAATACTCTAGCTAAATTAGCCAACGGCATAACGGATACTCCGGTATTAATGGCTGCTAAAGCAAATTTACGTAATCTTATACCGCTAGTTATTGCCGTCTCTACAAATGATGGTTTAGGAGTAAATGCTAAAAATATTGGAACTTTACTTACTATCAAAAATATCTTCTTTGTACCTTTCGGCCAGGATAACCCTGAGAAGAAGGAAAATTCCTTAGTTGCTCATACAGAGAAAATTCCGGAAACAATTTTGTTAGCTTGTCAAGGTAAACAAATTCAGCCTGTTTTAGTTGAATACGAAAAATAATAGCTTGAATTGTTTCAGTAAAATAAGGGCGAATCTTGTAAATTTAGTGTCTGATTTTAGACACTAAATTTACAAGATTCATATATTTTTATAAATATTGGCTGGAAGAATTTTTTTCAGTATTAAAATTTTTTTATTATATGTAATTGACTAATTTGTTATAATAATAAAAAGATGGGAGGGGAAGTTTATCTTGCGTATTTTAATTCAAAAGTTTGGCGGGACATCTGTCGCCAGCCCTGAAAGAAGGGCTCAGGCAGCAGTCAAGATATCCGAAGCGGTAGGCAAGGGATATTCACCCGTAGTTGTTATTTCGGCGATAGGGCGTTCTGGCGACCCTTATGCCACAGATACATTTATTAAAATGGTTACCAGCATATATTCAGAGGTGCCCAAAAGGGAACTGGATCTGCTCATGAGTTGCGGTGAAATTATCTCTGGGGCTGTTATGGTAAGCACTTTACAAAGTCTCGGGTTAGAAGCAGTTCTCTTAACCGGTGGGCAGGCAGGAATTATAACCAACGATTGTTTTGGTGATGCCAAAATAATCCAAATTAAGCAGGAGAAAATACTTAAACATCTTGAAGAAGGAAAAATTGCTGTTGTAACCGGATTTCAAGGCATGACAGAGGATGGGCAAATTACTACTTTGGGCCGAGGAGGAAGTGACACAACTGCCGCAGCTATTGGAGTTGCTTTGAATGCCGAGGCGATTGATATCTATACCGATGTTGAGGGTATTATGACGGCTGACCCCCGTATAGTGGAGGAAGCGAGAATATTAGATGTTGTTACATATAACGACATCAGCAATTTAGCTCACCAGGGGGCAAAGATAATTCATCCAAGGGCGGTAGAAATTGCTATGCAAAAAAATATTCCTTTGCGGGTCAAATGCACATTTTCAGATGCACCGGGTACCCTGGTGACTAATATGCAGCCGGATATGGCCGAAGGTTCGGACTTAATTGGAGATAGGATTATCACCGGTATTGCTCATACGCCTAATATAACTCAAATTAAAATTAATATTGAAGATGAAGATTCCAAGACGCAAGCTGTTAAAAGAATATTTAAAGGCATGGCCCTGGCTGATATTAGCGTAGATTTTATTAGTGTGCAGCAGGATAAAATCCTCTATACAGTCCGGGACGAAATCGGGGATCGAGCTGTCAGTATTCTTAAGAATATGGGTTTTGAACCCGAAGCCTTTCCCAATTGCGCCAAGATAGCTCTTGTTGGTGGAGGGATCGCGGATGTACCTGGAGTTATGGCGGATATGGTAGAGACTTTAGCTGATAATGATGTTGAAATACTGCAATCTGCTGATTCTCATACAACGATTTGGGTTTTGGTAAAAAAAGAACATATGGTTGCTGCGGTCCAGTCTCTTCACAAAAAATTTCAGTTAGAAAAATGAATAGGGAGGAGCAAGGATGTTTGGCAAAGTTTTAACCGCTATGGTTACACCTTTTGATGAGAGTCTTAATGTAAACTATGGTGAAGCCGTAAAAATCGCTCGCTTTTTGGCTGAAAACGGTTCCGACGGTATTGTAGTAGCGGGCACTACCGGAGAAGCGCCTAATCTTTCAGCTGAAGAAAAGATTAAACTCTTTAAAGAGATAAAACAAGCTGTTGGGGATTCTCTAAAAGTTATTGCTGGGGTCGGCACTTATTCAACTGCTGAAAGTGTTAGGGTGATTAAGCGCTGTTCAGACCTTGGCCTTGACGGTATAATGGCAGTTGTACCTTATTACAACAAGCCTTCTCAGGAAGGTTTATATCAACATTTTAAAACCATTGCAGAAGCCACAGATCTACCTGTAATGCTTTATAACATTCCCGGAAGGACATCCATCAACATGCTTCCCCAAACTGTAAAAAGACTGGCGGAAATCCCGAACATCGTATGTATTAAGGAAGCCGCAGGGAACATGGACCAGGTAAGTGAATTAAAGACAAGCCTTCCTGCAGGTTTTACAGTTTATGCGGGAGATGATTCCTTGACCTTACCTATGCTTTCCTTAGGGGGGGCAGGTGTAGTCAGTGTGGCCTCCCATTTAGTCGGCAAGCAAATCAAAAAAATGGTGGAAGCTTTTTTCAAAGGTGAATACCAGACCGCCCTTAAATGGCATTCCCTTTTGTACCCCATTTTTAAGGGACTGTTCATAACTTCCAATCCGGTGCCGGTTAAATTTTTATTAAACGAAATTGGTTTTAAAACAGGAACTTATAGGCTGCCGCTAGTAGGGCCTACTCAATCTGAACAATTATTTTTAAAAGAACTCTTAGCGGAAATTCGTAGACTTCCTGAAGAAATTTAATATTACTATATTGTTTTTATGATTATTAAAGTTTTTATATTAAAATTAATTAAATTGAGGTAAATTTTCTTCGGCATTTTTTTTGCCGAAGTTTTACTTTTATTGAGTAATGGGGAATACTAATGTCGTAATTACTTTTGTGCACTTGCATAGATAAAATTTCAATACTATAATATAAACGATATTAAGTGAACGGCTAACTTAATAATTTTTGTGACACGGCGCTGAGTAGGGGCTTTTTATTGCCTTTTTTAAGTCTGACGCCTTAGGGTGTTTCTTTGTTTTCGTTCAAATTTAACTGCGAATGCCAGAAATTGAACCGGAACAAGTAAACGTTAAAATATATAAAACAATAATGGAGGTTTTGCTTTGCCAAAAGAACAAAAACTACAAATTATCCCCTTAGGGGGATTGGGGGAGATCGGCAAAAACATGACAGTAATCCGGTATAATAACCAGATGATTGTTGTTGATGCCGGTATGGCATTTCCTGAAGAGGACATGCTCGGGATTGATATCGTGATTCCGGATTACACTTATATTACGGAAAATAAGGATATGCTTTTAGGTATCCTTTTGACTCACGGCCATGAAGACCACATTGGTTCACTACCCTACTTCTTAAAAGATGTTGACGCTCCCCTTTTCGGAACTAATCTCACCATCGGCCTAGTCCAGGCCAAGCTTAAAGAGAACAATATAAACTACAATAAGGTAAACGTAGTTAAACCTGGAACGAGTATCAAGCTTGGCATATTTAAAATTGAATTTATACGGGTGAGTCATAGCATTCCAGACGCTGTGGGACTGGCAATTCATACTCCTTTAGGGGTAATTGTTCATACCGGAGATTTCAAGTTGGATCATACACCGGTAACAGATGAAATACTGGATATTTATAAATTTTCCGAACTGGGAAAAAAAGGTGTACTTTGCCTATTATCCGATAGCACAAACGTAGAAAAGCAAGGATTTACCCACTCCGAAAGACGGGTCGGACTTATGTTCGAAGAGGTTTTTCGTGATGCAAAGGAAAGGATAATCCTAGCAAGCTTTGCTTCTAACGTTCATCGGGTTCAACAGGTAATAGATGCAGCTATGAAGAACAACCGCAAAGTTGCCATTGTAGGCAGGAGCATGCAGAATTATGCTTCTATTGCGGCGGAACTAGGGTATTTAAATGTGCCTGAAGGAGTTTTGGTGGATGTGGAAGAAGTTATTCAACTTCCTAACAACCAGGCTTGTATAATTACCACCGGCAGTCAGGGGGAACCTATGTCTGCCCTTACCAGGATGGCTCAAAGTGACCACAAAAGAATAGAAATTTTACCTGGGGATACCGTGGTTATTTCAGCTAGCCCTATCCCAGGCAACGAAAAATCAATTTCCAAAACCATCGATCAGCTTTTTAAACTAGGAGCTAATGTTATTTATGAACGTGATGCCGGTGTTCATGTTTCAGGTCATGGAAGTCAGGAAGAATTAAAATTAATGCTTAATATGGTAAAACCCAAATACTTTATTCCTGTTCACGGCGAATATAGAATGCTAATAAAACATGGACAGTTAGCTGAACAAATCGGAGTAGCCAAAGAAAACATTTTCATTGTTGAAAATGGTAGTGTTATTGAGTTTACAAAAAATAGTGCCTGTATTGCCGGTAAAGTCCCTTCCGGAAGAGTATTGGTTGACGGTTTAGGAGTTGGTGATGTCGGGAATATTGTGTTACGAGACAGAAAACAATTATCCCAGGATGGAATATTAATTGTCGTTGTAGCCTTAAGTCGTTTGAATGGGCAGATACTGGCCGGTCCGGATATTGTAACCAGAGGATTTGTTTATGTACGTGAGTCGGAGACAATGCTGGAGGAGGCTAAAGAGAAAATTCAGGAGACTATAGAACAATGTCTGAAAAATGGAATGGTGGAATGGGCTGTCCTAAAGAATCAAGTTAGAGAGACCCTAGGAAAACACCTGTATGAGAGAACCAAGAGAAAACCTATGATTTTACCGATCATTCAGGAAATCAGATAGAAAGAAATTAACTTAGTAAAAAAAATCTCAGAACTGGGTTGACATTTATTATTCATTTAGATATACTATCAAATGTTCTCGCTCATTTGGCCCGTTGGTCAAGAGGCCTAAGACACCGCCCTTTCACGGCGGTAACACGGGTTCGAATCCCGTACGGGTCACCAAATTCCAAATTCGAAGCACAAGGCAGGACCCAAAATAGTTTAGGCTCTGCACTGTGCATCAAATAAGGGCGATTAGCTCAGCTGGGAGAGCGCCTGCCTTACAAGCAGGAAGTCGGCAGTTCGATCCTGTCATCGCCCACCATTGAAAAACACAACAGCCACAAGGGTTTCTGGTCCTTGTGGCTGTTTTTATTTTGCCAGGAAATCTCAAAAGTTACCGGAAAGTTACGTTTTTAATAAAGATCATCTGTGACGGCATGGATTTGATTCAGAGTTTTTTTGAAAATGAGGAAATAAATGTAATATTCTGCTATAATACCAATAACCAAGTACCGGGAGGGAGAAGTTATGTATCGTCCGGCTGTGATGGGTAAGAATGGAATGG
>JAAYOJ010000219.1 GCA_012520405.1 Peptococcaceae bacterium | reverse complement strand
TTATAAGGATTTTTTTATTGGATTAATAGGTTCATTCACGAAAAACTACGCTTTTGGGCAAAATACTTTGATTTACTCAGTAGATTTGTTATTGACAAAATTCAAAACAGTTTATGCAAAGCTAATGAGAAGAAATATATTATCTTGATCAAGACGTTGACTTAGAAACAGGAAGTATTGAGTTTCCCGGTGATGTAATTATTACCAAGAACGTCGAAGATGGATTCCACGTATACTCTGACAGGCGTATCCAGATTAAAGGACTGGTATCCGGAGCTGATTTAAAAGCAGAAGATGGAATCGATATTAGTAATAGTGTCTTTAACAGCCATATAATTGTAGGTGAAAAACACGTTATTCGCACCCAGTTTATTAGAAATTTGCAAGAATTGGCAGATAAATTAGATTTGCTTTTGGAACAATTAAACAAACTCGAAGATTATAAATGTAATACTCGCATTCCCTATAACTATATTTTTCGAATTGTGGTGGAGAGAAAATTCAGGGATTTACCTTCATTAGTACTCAGGCTTTGTGAGTTAACTAATCATGAGGATGAGAGTTTTTATACCCGGCAAATACTGATTGCCGTTCATACCTTAAAATATTTTATAATAGACAACTACTTTTCTAAATTAAAAGATGACCGTTATTTGGTTGCTTCTTTACAGGAAATAAAAGAGTTTTTATCGAAAAAAAGAAATATTAAGCCGGAAAAGGCCGCTTTTGTTGCGGGATATGTACAGAATTCGGATATTATATCTTCCGGGGATTTTCTATGTCGCAATGATGTCTATAATTCCACTATTAAGGCTGAAGGTGAGATTAATATCCGCGGGGCATGCCGGGCCAGTAAACTTGAAGCAGGTTCCCGAATATATGTTTATGAACTTGGCTCCCAAGGAGTCGGGACAGATACTATTATTAAGTTACCTGTAAACGGTTGCTTGACTGCTGAATATTGTTATCCTAATGTTAAAGTCATTATTGGAAAAGAATGTGTTCCTATAGATCAAACTGTACGTAAACTTGATGTCTATATTGAAAATGGCACCCTTTGGGTTGATAAATTAAAATGGCTGGGCTTGTAACGCAAAAACTTAAGGAAAGTATGAAGCAAAGACACCGCATGAGTTTGCGGTGTCTTTGCGTATAAAACGTTCCAAATGTATTTTAGATTTCCTGCTGAAATCAAATATTTAATTGAAGGTTTAATAAAGGAAATCTTTTCGGTATTTCGAGGGTGTTACCCCAACATGCTTTTTAAAAGTTGTACTGAAATGGTTCACATTATTAAAGCCACATCTATCCGCTATTTCTGTAATTGTAAGATCCTTACTTCGTAAAAACTGCTTAGCTTTTTCGATCTTAATATGTAGAAGGTATTTATGCGGGGTCACACCGGTCTGGGATTTAAAAATTCGAATGAAATGGTAGGGACTTAACGCAGCTATCCTAGCGATATCTTCTATAGAAAAAGGAGTACTATAATTATCAACCATGAAATCTATTGCATTCCGAATATGATAATCGCCGCAATAATTAGATTCGGTCACTAGAGTGGGTAAATTGCTTTTTAATTGCCGCAGCAGCAAAACTATAATATGAGTTGAAATACTTTCCATGATAAAATCAGAGCCTGGCTGCTGATTCCGGCCTTCTGAGAGGAAAGCCCTTAATAAATCCTTGAGCTCATTGCCAATAACCCGAAATTCACCTGCGAAAGATACCTCTGAGATTCCGAACATATTATAAGCTATGGTGCTTAAGTAGTCCTTTCTTACTTGAAAGGACATTAATTGTGACCCTTTTTGCTGTTTTGCCGGACCATGCTCTTGCCAGGAATTAAAAGGAATTATTCGATTGCTGTCTATGCCTAATTTCCTGTTATCTAATAAGATCGGAGGCATATTGTTCATAGGAAGGAGAAATTCATAACCTTGATGAGCATGGGTATCTTCTTGCAGGAAGTCGAAGGAGTTTTTGGTGGATATAATTGCTGAATGTTTGGTTGTATAAAGATCAACAAATTGTTGGATATCAGTTAAGGGAAAGGGATTTGAACCTTCTCCGAAAAATTCTTTCATTGGATCATTCATCTGTTTTCTCCTCAAAAAGTATTAACCCAAACGAAGAATTACCTATCATCCTTATTCAGGATATCACAGTGGGTAAAAAACGTAAATTGGAAAAAAAGCAATTATTTGTAAAATATTCGCAATTATACAAAGGTTTTTAATTTCCTTTTTTGCTAATTTAAAGGAAAAGGCTTAGTGGGGTGATAGATTTGAAAAGGAAACTAACTGGTTTTATAAGTTTGGCTTTGGCCATTGTTCTGTTACTTTCGTTCTTCCCTGTAAATGCCATGGCTACAGAGCTGGCTAAAACCAAAAACCAAGTAAAAAGGCTCCAAGGGCAGGATCGCTATGAAACCATGTTAGAAATTGCTAAAAAACTATATCCGGACAAAGCAGAAAATGTTGTACTTGCTACAGGAAAGGATTTTGCGGATGCTTTAGCAGGAGTCCCTTTAGCGAATCAGAAGAATGCACCGATTCTGCTAGTTAATAGCTCGGTTGATTTAAGTCGGGATGTGTTTGCTTATATCCAGCAACACTTAATTTCCGGCGGGGGAGTGTATATCCTTGGTGAAAAACATGCAATCCCCGATAGTTTTATTATGCACCTTAGGAGCATGGGCATACCGGAAAAGAATATCCACCGGCTAGGCGGAGCCGACCGCTATGAAACAGCAGTCCGTATTGCCCAGGAACTTGATCATGACCAGGGCCTATTTTATCTGGCATCCGGAAGTAATTTTCTGGACGCAGTGGCAGCATCGGTCTTTGCTGCAACAGAGAAAAATGAGAGCGGAAAATATCCTGAAGGAGTCCCCCTTATCCTTCTGCCCTCAAACAGTAAGATTCCCGAATCTGTTAGCAATTACTTCCAAACCATGATTAGTACTGAAGAACAGAAAGTCTACGTTAAGGTTATTGGAGGAGAAGCCTCTATCCCGGAATCAAGTTTAGCTAAACTAAAGTCAATATTTCCTCAGATGATAATTAATGATGATAGGTTTGTGGATGACAACCTAGATAAAACTTTAATTTCCTTATATACAGGGGATGAGCGTTTTTATTCTGCCTGGAGGTCCCTTGGTGATGAGGATACTAAACCGGTGGTTATCTTTGCTACCGGGGGAGATTTTCCTGATGCCTTAACAGGAGCAGTACTTGCGGCTAAATATCACGCACCTTTAATCCTTATAAACCAAAATGTGTCATCGGATACAAAAAATTTGCTGACGGACTTTAGAGATAAGAATCCTAAAGATGAATTTGCAATTATCGTCCTAGGAGGACCTCAAGCATTCAGCGATGAGAATCTTCGAACAGTTGATGAGCTTTTAGTAAAGAAAGCCATCAACTATGGTTCAGGGTCAGGGGGAGGAGGCAATAAACCAACTTCTGTACCAAAGCTGACAGCTACTTTATCCTGGGGTTCGGCGGTGGGAAGTATTCAATTTGCTAGTCTGCCCCCGTTACCCCAGCAAGCAACCAAATTCCAGACAAGGGTTCAGGATACACCCTTTGCAGCTCCAGCTTACAACGCAGTATTTAACGGTACAGATTACCAAGCCGGTGAAGATATTATGGCCAGTTCCGGGCAGTATCTTGTTTTGGTTGCTGTAGATGATGACCATAAGATTAAAGGATACTTTACTGATAAAATTACCTCAGAAATGCTGAAGCCGCCTTCTCTGGCTATCCGGGCCACAAGCATCAGTGCTGGGGATGACCATTCTCTGGCGGTACAGAATGACGGTACCGTAATCTGCTGGGGGACCAATTGGGAGGGCCAGATAGGCAACGGAAAAGCTGACTGGGAAGTGTATCTGCCCACTAAAGCACTGAATTTAACTAATGTAAAATCTGTAGCAGCAGGTAAATACCATAGCTTAGCTTTGCTTAATGATGGAACTGTCTGGGGCTGGGGAGCTAACTATGATGGAGAGCTTATGGACAATGAATACGAATTATCGACTCCAACCTTATTGCTCGGAATTGATGAAGTGGTGGCTATTGATGCCGGTGATTATTTTAGCATGGCTCTAAAACAAGACGGGACTGTCTGGACTTGGGGAAGTAACGACTATGGGAAGCTGGGAAACGGTACAGAAGAGGATTCCAATGAACCGGTTCAGGTCGTGGGATTAAATAATGTTATCGCCATTGCAGCCGGCTCAGATCATGCCTTAGCCGTCAAAGATGACGGAACAGTCTGGGCTTGGGGAGATAATATTGCCGGTAAGCTGGGAAATAAGGAGTTGGGATTTGCTGGGGAAAGTAATGTCCCGGTACAAGTCCAAGGCTTGACGGATGTTAAAGTAGTGGCTGCCGGCTATGGTCATAGTTTAGCCTTAAAAAGAGATGGCACAGTCTGGGCCTGGGGAGCTAATAACTGTTACCAATTAGGGTTAGGTGATAAAGAGGATTATGCTGACCGCTCAGAACCGGTGCAAGTGTCAGGGCTGAGCAATGTCAGCGAAATATCCGCCGGCAGTGATTTTTCCTTGGCTCTAACGAATACAGGCGTTTATGGCTGGGGCAATAATAACTTTGGCCAGCTAGGTAATGGTCAAGATGGCGATGATGTATACTCTCCGGTTCTGGCAAGTGGATCAGAAGAATTTATAGGGATTTCCAGCGGGGATGAGCATTCCTTAGGGATAGACAAAGACGGTACGATCTGGGCCTGGGGAAGAAATGCCAGGGGGCAACTAGGTACCAATGGGGATGATTCCAATGTGCCTGTTCGGGTCGGCCAACTGAATAGTATTTTATTGCCAACTTCAGTTAACTTTGATAAGTATGATGCTAGTCAAGGGGATGTGGAAATAACCTTGAACTTAAATGGCAATCAGCTGATGGCTGTGAAAGAATGCGGCAAGACTCTGGTACCTGAAGTGGATTATGCAGCAACGGATACTTCCTTGGTAATAAGTAAAGATTACTTGCAAGGAAAACCCTTAGGGCAAATAGTGCTAACCATAGAGTTTAGTGCCGGATCCCCTGCAACCCTGTCCATAGATATCATCGGAGAACCCAGGTTTTCGGTGCCTGTTATTGATTCTGTAAGTAGAACAACCGCCCAGATGAGCATCAATATGGACCTGCCGGGAACAGTTTATTGGACGGTTGTGCGAGCTGATAGTCCGGAGCCCGATGCTGATCAGATTATAAGTGGATCCACAGGGCTCGACAGAGGCCAATGCGTCTATGACCCCGGCAACAGTGAGCAGAATGTTGCCATTGATGGGCTTATTCCTCGTACCGAGTATATGGTTTACACAGTTTTTGAAGATCAGGATGAAAAAAGATCAGCGGTCATTTCCTCGGAAGTGTTTACGACCGTCATGCCGGAAGAGCCTATACATTATTTTGATTTTACCGAAAACAAACATGGATTCACTGCCGAATCATCTAAGGGTTCAAGCTGTTGGACCTGGGGCCTCCCATCTTCAGAATTAGTAGGTATTGATGACAAGGTTTGGGCTACAGAGCTGGTAGGAAATTATGCCCCTAATGAAAACTTCTATCTTGATTCTCCGCCGCTGAAGATGCCGGAGATAGAAGAAGGAGCCAGCTACGCCATCAGCTGGAAACAATGGCATAAATTCGGCAGTGGCGATTATGGTTATGTGTATTATAGTAAGGATGGCGGAGAAAATTGGGCCGCTTTTTCTTCCGGACACCATGGTTCCAGCGGGCGCTGGGAGACTAAATGTCGGAGTAATCTCACAGGTTTAAAGGCTGATGATTTCAGGATCCGTTTTGAATTAAGATCTGACGCCAGTGGCACAGATTTAGGGTGGTATATTAAGGATCTGGTAATTTTTCAGGTTGTTGATAATTAATCCTACTATTCACTAAAATAAAGCCACTTTTTAATCATTCTTTTCAGACACCCGGATTGCTCCGGGTGTATTTGTTTTTCTAGGGTAATATTACCGCATCCTACAAAAGAACTCTAAGTCTTTCGGAAGAAATCTGTTTATCAGTAAACCAAGCACGAATTATCTCATTATAAAGTTTGGGATCCTCAAAACTAAAGCCATGTCCAACACCTTGAACCAAATACCCCTTAGAGGCCGGGATCGCCGATACTAAATCCTTAGCTGAATTAAGCATTATGCTTCTTTCTTTTTGTCCTACAAGTACCAGGGTTGGTACATTACAACGCTCCAGTCCCTCTGGTAGGCTAAAACTTGCATTTTCCACTAATATTTGCTCTAAGGTCCCGGCCGTTATGGTCTTTGAGTCATCAAAATATTTATCCAAATATTCCTTAGGTACGCTTAAGGCCCTGGCCTGAAGTCTTGCGAACCCGGTCTACCACTTCCGGCGAAGATGCTAACAGTTGCACAACTATTTGGGCACCTAAGGAATGCCCAACTACATGAGCTCTACCACCATCAACCTTATTCTTAATTAATTCTGAAATTTGATGAGCGCTATCTTTGATGGAAAAAGGCTTAAGGCCTTTGCTTTTTCCCTGTCCGGGAAGATCAGGAACTAAACAGTAAAAATCCTTTAAATCCTCTACCTGCCTGTCCCACATCCAACCGCTTAAACCACCACCATGTATAAAAACAATACATTTAGATTCTTTTGTCCCAAATTCCTCTATGTACATTTCAATGTTTCCCTTATTAAAAATTCCTATAGTCATACCATTCAATCTTGTAGATCAAAAAAGTTATTTAACTGAATAGTAGTCTTGTACGGATGGCAACAAGGTAGTAGCTTGAATTAGTAATCCTAAAAAAATGTAAACTACATGGGCTGCTATTATCTGTTTTATCAAATACATCTGAATTGTTATCCAAATAATCAAAATGAAACCTATAAAAAGAGAGTACGCCCAAGTCCAATGTTTTTCAGAAAAGAGGTTCAATTTATCCGCTAGCTTCCAGGGCGTTTTTCTTATAAGTCCATAGGACACAACTAAAGGTAGTATTCCTAACATAACTAAGAGAATTATTCCGGGGATCAAAAAATTGCTGAATGGTGAATAGTCTAATATCGAGATAGGCATTTTAATCAACTCTCCACTGGGATCAATAACTAATCCCAATCCCCCAAACACCGCACCGATTCCTAACACTACTTGCAGGAAAATAAGTAGCTTACATGCAAAAGGCCTTCTGCCAGATTCGATTTTCACTTTAATCACTCTTTTCACAATAATTCCTTAAAAGTTATTCCAAAAACTAACCATTACTTCTTAGTGCTTTTGAAAAGTAGGTCCTGAAATAATTTCGTTCGGTTTGTGGTATGATATATCTTATGACAGGAAAAATTTTTTACATGTCTTGGCTTAAAACAAATTGGATGGGCATCGCCCTATGCCTCATTATAGCTATTCCGGCCTGGTATTTAGGCCGGCTGTTTCCCCTTATTGGCGGACCTGTATTTTCGATACTCATTGGAATGCTTGTAACCACATTTCTTAAGAGTAAAGAAAAAGTACAGCATGGTATCGCCTTTACTTCGAAGAAGGTCTTGCAATATGCGGTGATTTTACTGGGTTTCGGCATGAATCTGTCCGTAATCATTACTATAGGACTACAGTCCTTGCCCATCATTCTAACTACGATACTGACATCGCTGTTGATTGCCTATGTACTTTTTAAGGCTATGAAAATGCCTTCTAACATATCTGTCCTAGTGGGTGTCGGCTCCTCTATCTGTGGAGGATCGGCAATTGCTGCTACAGCCCCCGTTATCAATGCCAGCGATAAAGAAATTGCCCAATCCATTTCGGTAATTTTCCTCTTCAATGTTATTGCTGCACTGGTTTTTCCTACGCTGGGAGGCCTGCTGGGCCTTTCGAATTATGGATTCGGAGTTTTCGCCGGAACCGCTGTTAATGACACTTCTTCCGTTACGGCTGCCGCCGCTGCCTGGGATGCCATACACGGCTCTAACGCCCTTGACACTGCCACCGTCGTCAAGCTAACCCGAACACTGGCCATCATTCCCATTACTCTGACACTTTCACTTTACCAAATAAAAAAGAATCGAGCAAAAAGCAATACCCTTAATACGAGGGTGCGTATCACCAAGATCTTTCCATTTTTTATTCTCTACTTTGTAGCGGCTTCAGTACTTACAACGATATGCGTATCCGTCGGCATACCAATTGAATTGTTTACACCTCTAAAGGATCTCAGTAAGTTCTTTATCATCATGGCTATGGCAGCCATTGGTCTCAATACGAATGCAGTGAAACTAATAAAGAGCGGTGGAAAACCTATTTTTGCGGGTCTGTGCTGCTGGATCAGTATTGCAGTTGTCAGCCTTCTAATGCAGCAGGTATTGGGGATCTGGTAGATATAATTGGGTTAATCAATTTTTATATTCCTCTATTACCTTCTTAGCAATCGGAACATCCGCCGGTAAAAGATCGTATTCTAGCAAATCATTTATTTTAACCCATTTATACTTATCATGGACAGATATCTGGATTTCTCCATCAATTATAGTGCAATAATACGCTATTAGTCTGATGGTCATTTGATCATAATCATGATTTACCTCAGCACAAAATTTATCCACAGTAACGTCTATGCTAAGCTCTTCTTTCAGCTCCCGGACAAGACATTCCTGTGGAGTTTCATTAATTTCAATCTTTCCACCCGGAAATTCCCAGCCACCGGCATTATTTTCTTTTGGTCCGCGCCTGGTAATTAGAACTTGGTCATTTTCCGTAATGACCCCTGCCGTAACTATAATTGGTTCCACAGCTATACTCCTTTATCTGCCGCCGCCCATCCCAAATGGTCTGTTCCAGTTGGGGTGAGCATTTTCCAAAATACTTTATGATCTTAGAGCTTTTGAGAAAATCTCTGTATAAACTAACTTGCCATCAATTCTTTCACTTTTCATCAGTTCGATAGAATTTACCGGGATCTGAATTTCCCTAATCGATTCCTTTAACTCGTCTAAATTAAAAGCATTTACCATTTTTACCTTTCTGCCAATAGTTACATGAGGCTTATACTTTCTGTTTTCTAGTTTAAAAGCTCTTTCTAATAATAGATCGTGAAGTTCTTCTTGCATATCCATTAAATCCTTATTCTCAGTAATTCCGAGCCAGTAAATATGTCCATCCCTACCCTTAAAAAAGCCAATAGAGGACAAAGAAATAGTAAAGGGTGCAGAATTTAAAACCTCCATAGCAGATGTTATATCCTCCACCCTTTCTTCAGCTATCTCCCCTAAGAACTCCAATGTTAAATGCAAATGCTCCTTCTTTACAAATCGTCCCTGGTTAGCATACTTTTCGATTATTTTTATGATATTATCGATGTTGCTTTTAACTTGCCCGTCAAAATTGATAGCTATAAACAACCTCATATTTATCACTCCATCTATATGCAATGCTGCTTCAATATCCTTAAGAATACAAAAGAGATGCTGGGTAACACTCCTATGCTGTTTTGCCCCCAAGTACCGACCAGGCTAATTCTTCAAATTTTTTGCTTAAATGTGGAGGACTCCATTCCGGACTTCTACATATAAAAACATAATCGAAATTTTCTTTAAAAATGGATTTTAGATCTGTTGTATGCTCGAAAGGAAACTCCCCTTCTAAGCTATAGATCTGTGAATCTTTTCTTCTAATCCATTTTACTTTTGCATCTGGTCTTTCTTCAATCAATCTTCTTAGCCAATTGCCGCAGTTGTAAGTATCTCCGCCACTATAATAATGATAGTAATCGTGATGAAAATCAATATTTACTATCTTCAAGTTAAAATTCCAGGGTATGATATCTGTTATCTTCCTTATACTTTTGTGGTTATCTGCCTTATAGAAATTTGCCTTATGAATATTTAAGGACATCAAAAAATTCTTAAGCAGATAATATTCATGTATTACTCCTACTTCCTTGAGTTCGGGAAATTCTAAATATCTTTCTTCCCATATGGATGCGAGTCTATGCTTTGCTATTTCATCACTTCCTTTAGGAGAATATATATCCCTTTCTTCCGAAGAGACATCAATAAAATAATCAAAATCAATACTTAATATCCCTACAATAATATCTCCTCCTCTTATTTCTTTCTTATAATATGCTTTTTTATTCCCATGACGCTTATTTATAGTTTCTCACTTAATTTCCCCACGAAAGTAACCATCTTTCTTCCATGTTATACCTAGCAGGTGTCTTTCCTACCTGTAAGTTTTTACCTAAATTATATCCTTTTTTCCAAAAAACCACAAATTGCCTGGCATCAAGCAAAAAATAGGCCATCCTTTTAAAGTATCTGGCCTATTTTTAACGTTTATTTAAGCCCAAATATATAGGTTTATACTGTACTATACATAATCCGGGTGACTGTTACATAGGAGGTGGCGATTACACTGATGTATATCCACCGTCTACTTTTATATTTTGTCCGGTTATATAGGAAGCCTCATCACTCGCAAGGAAAATAGCGGCTGGATTTAATTCTCCTTCACGGCCGTAGCGACCGAGGGGAACCGTAGCTTTCATGAAATTGGTAAAGGATTCAGTTTTTAATGTATCAGCCGTTAATTCTGTTTCAAAATACCCTGGACTGATTGTATTACAGGTTATATTATACTTAGCCAATTCTGCTGCAACAGCTCTGGTAAAGTTAACAACACCGCCTTTTGAAGAATGATAGGCAACCGTATCCATGGCCGTATTACCTACTTGTCCATAAATAGAAGCAATATTAATTATCCTTCCATATCTCTTTTCAACCATATATTTTGCGAAGGCTCTGGTAACCTTAAAAACACTGGTTAAGTCTGCTTGCATTGTGAAATTCCAATCTTCATCAGTCATTTCAAGCACACCGGCATTCCGTGATGCACCTGCATTATTGACCAATATGTCTACCTTGCCACAAAACTTGATTGTTTCTTCCGCAGCCTTGTTCACCTCGTCTGTAACAGTGACATCACATTTGATAGGTAAGCACTTGACACCAAAAGCTCTGATTTCTTCAGCTACTTTTTCTAGTTTTTCAACTCTCCTGGCCATAATTACCAAGTCTGCTCCCTGTTTTGCAAAACCAACTGCCATTTGTCGACCTAAACCTGACGAAGCCCCTGTTACTACTGCGACGCGACCATGTAAATCAAACATGAAATCCTCCCCCTGTTAAGTGTGCTAAGTACTTACTTATATAATGTATCGAATTTTACGAATACTAGCCTAAATTATAACATTATACCTAAATTTTTACTACAGGAAATTGTCCACTCAACATTAAACACTTAGCTATTACACTTTTTCTTTTGGTGCTTTAAGCAATAAGACGATAACAAAAGCCAGACCCGCTGCAATTGCCGCAATAGTGAATGCTAATGAGAAAGCTTTTACCTTGCTGAGCTCACCAACAATGAAGGCCGATGCGACTGCTCCTATCCCAAATCCAAGCAACACAATTCCATATATGGTTGCAAGATATTTAGTTCCAAAATAATCTGCAGTAAGAGCAGGGAATACACCAAGAAATCCACCGTATGAGAATCCAACCAAAGCAAATACAACAAGGATAGCGTAATTTGGTACATATGATAAAGGTAATATGGAAGCTGCTGTTATAACTAAAAGAAGCAGCAGGGTATTTCTTCTTCCAAAATTATCTGATACAAATCCCCAGGTAAGTCTTCCTAAGGCGTTACATGCCCCAATAATTAATACACCTGTTGCCGCAACAGATGCCGATAAACCATTTGAGAGACCGAACACCTTTGCCATCGGTATTACCATAGAGCCTGCAGTTGAAGCAAACATAAGTCCAGCAGCCACAAGATAAAGTTGAGGAGTTTTTAATGCTTCACCAGGCAAAAAATTTTGGTGTATTATACCATCTTTGGGAGCTGGCGGATTCCAACCTGCAGGTTGAAAGTCCTCGGGTGGATTTTTGATAAAGCAGGCGCCCAAAGAGCAAACCACAATAAATACCGCACCGAGCAGCATAAAAGTATTCAATACCCCAAGATTGGGAATAACTACTTCTGATAATTTAGTAAATATAACGGTTCCTGCCCCCAATGCCGAAACAATAATTCCTGTTACCAAACCCCTATGATCCGGGTACCATCTCTGGCATACTGCGATTGTTGTTGTATAAACCATTCCCATGCCAAATCCGCCAAAAATACCATAAGAAAGCCAAAGAAGCCAAGGTGTGGTGTCCGTGATTAATTTAGCAAGCATAAATCCACAACCCATTACCAATCCGCCAATAAAAATAATTGTCTTTGGCTGTACTTTTCCTGACTGCTGAAATTTTCCTCCAACTACACTACCGACAGTAAGGACACTTAAAAGCAACGCATAAGCCAGTGTACCATATGTTGGCGACCAATTAAAAAGTGCATTAGGAGTGCTACTTGTAATAATAAGATAAGCTTGAAACACACCCCAGATATAGGCTGTCCCACAGCACATCTGGATCAAAATGCCTGCGATTAAAGGCAGAATTCGATTTGGCGTCCTAACTGCATTTAAGTTTTGAATCATTTTATCCTCCCTAATAACATTTAATGTGGTGAGGCAAATGCTGCCTACAGATAATTTTATTATTTCTGTTATATAACAGGGTAGTATTATTATATATCAAAGTAATGCGGCTTACAAGAAATAAATCAATCAAAGTTGGTTCTGCAAAAGAAAAGCAAAAAAAGAGCTGCGCATCAACAAATTTAATGTGTTAATGCAACAGCTCCTGGAAATGTCTTAGGATACATTATTCAGAAAAAGACTTCTTGTATTTGGGCAAAATCAATTTCCAAAAAACCAAGCCATTGACAAGCAATAGCAAACCAAAACTTACTCGTGCAATCCATTCCGGAACTAACAGGGCAATGCCATTCATATCGCCGCCACCAACAAATCCGTACAGTAAACTTAAATACAGCGGGTCGACAAGCAGCATGGCGATTGTGACATAGTACATACAAGCTTTAAATAGCTTAGATTTCGCTTCACATATCTTATCCGTTGCAGCAACTAATCCATAGGCTGCTATTAGAGTAGCAACTGCTCCCACAAGACAGAAAATACCTAGCTGTGTGTTGCTCATTCGCTCGGCATATACGTCAATCTGCATACCAAGTCCCATAAAATTGATTTGCTTAAATGCACCAATAGACAAAGCGTAAATCAGATGTGCTCCCTCGTGAATGATATAATAAGCAACTACTGCCGAAAGCAGTCCAAAAAATTTTCTTGTCCCTTTACTCATTATTTACTCCTCGCTTAAAAAAAACCCTCAAACCTGAGTCTGAGGAAAAAGAAACCTGTTCAATATTCAGTAATATTTTTTACCTTCCCAGATCAATAATGTTTTGAATAAGAACCTTACATTTTCCACATTCTTCGCCGGTTTCTTTGTCTACACCTGTGCCCGCTCCAGTTATCTCGCCAACCTTCTCTACTGTATCTGCACCATTTTTAACTGCATTTACTACTGCCTCTAGAGAAACTTCCTTACAGCCACATACAGAAGAAAGTATTGCATTTAATTCACTTTTACACCCTTCACACTCGCTACAGACTCCTACAGATTTTACTAATTCATCTACAGTCCTTGCACCTGAAGCCATTGCCATTCTGATTGACAAGTAGTCTACATTGTTTTGAGTACAAATCACCCTATTCTTTGCCATTTAATCAGCACTCCTTCTTATAAATTATTGTTATCACAGTATATCATTTCTATTATCTTTCCCATTTTATAATGCTTTATCTACGCTCAGCCGTAGTCAAAATTTCTTCAATTTCTTGATCGCTAATATCATAATGGAAAAAGAGCCCATAGAATTCACTGATATCCTTGCGAATATCTGTTTGAATAATTTCAGGATAAAGCAGTGCAGACAGCCATTTTATACCGATAAACCGCATTACAGAGGGTGGTCGATTGATCCAGTCATAAGGATAATTTGGAATTTCATAGACTTCGTTGTTTTTTACAGCCGTTATATTAGCCCAGGTTCTATCGTTTTTCATCTTATTATATACGGAGCGTGTGCTATCACCATCCGTGCTTATAATTATAAGATCCGGGTCCCAGGTGAGTATTTGCTCAATGCTTACTTGCATACGACGAACATCAGAGGTAACAGGTACTGCGACATTTTTTGCTCCGGCAAGATCTAAAGCCTCTGAGCTTACAGTTCCACTAACTTCTGTCTCTAAACCTTCTATTCCTTCCGCATAATAAACCCTAACCTTTTCCTCTTCCCCGATGCTCTTTAAGTTAGTAGTAATATCTTCTAAAGTCTGGTCGCAATAAGCAGCCAATTCTTCCGCTCGCTCACTCTCTCCTATTAAACTCCCTAGGAATCTGTATGCTTCGGCGGTTTTTTGTACGCTTCCATCGATCATAATAACCGGAATTCCGGTCTTCATTTGGATTGCTTCGGAGTCGCCAATATATTCCGGGGAAACATCTCCTACACTTATGATGATATCCGGATTTGTTTTCAATAAATCTTCTATACTGCCGGTCGGACTACTACCTTTCCATCGCCCAAGATTCGGTAGTTGTTGATATTCTGCAGCAATAAATTTTTTCTCACTTTCACGCAAGGTATCGTTCCATCCAGCCAACTTATCCGGTGCCAGTGTATAGAGAAAAACGCTTCCTATTGCCGATGTAGAATAAACTTTCTCAATATTAGTTGCTATCACTAGCTCACGACCTGCCATATCAGTTATGGTTCGAGTTTCCCCTTCCGATTTTGGATTTGTTCCTCTTGCTTGACAACCCACAACCAAAGTCAATAGCAATATGGCCGAAACTATTATTAAAAGCCATTTCTTTTTCATTCTTATATACCCCTCTATCTGATTTTTTGAAATATATCAACGAATTATCCCGCAATCGCAGTATTTCTATAAATGCAATATTTACCCGACTTTCCTGATGCTCTCCTATCTTTAAGCTACGATTGGAATACAGATTTTCTGTTGTTTGCCGTTTTTGATTTGAGCCTTAGTTATTTCTACATCTATTCCATAGATTTTTCTTAAGTTCTGTTCAGTTATCACTTCTTCGGCAGTACCCGAACATAAAATTTGACCGTCTTTTAACATAATAGCCTTGCCTGCACAGTAGAGGGCATGATCAGGATGATGGGTTGACATAATAATGCTTAAGCCCTGGCCAGCCAATCGTTTCACGTGACTTAGAAGGCGAATTTGATTTCCATAATCAAGGCTGGAAGTCGGTTCATCCATAATTAAAATTTGCGGTTCCTGCGCCAGAGCCCTGGCAATCAAAACCAATTGTCGTTCTCCACCGCTTATTTCTGTGTAGTTCTTATCGGCCAAATACAAAATGTTGAGATTTTCCATCGCTTCCTTAGCGACTTGCAAGTCCAGATCGGACGGTACGGCATAATTGTTTA
>JAAYOJ010000089.1 GCA_012520405.1 Peptococcaceae bacterium | reverse complement strand
CTTTTTTAGAAAGCCAAATCATTCATTGTTAATGAAAATTATAGTTAATATTGTTAATGAAAATAATATTAAATTGAAATAAAAATTATAGTTAATGAAAAAGGAAATGGGGCGATTAAATGAAGTTAAATATTACGGAAACCGTCCTAAGGGATGCGAACCAATCCTTGATGGCAACAAGGCTGGCTTATAAAGATTTTGAACATATTTTGGAAAAAATCGATAATGCCGGATACTATTCCGTAGAGTGTTGGGGAGGAGCTACTTTTGATTCTTGCCTGAGGTTTTTAAATGAAGATCCCTGGGAAAGGCTTAGGAATATTAAAGCCAAAATCAAAAAAACAAAACTCCAGATGCTTTTAAGAGGTCAAAACTTGCTGGGTTACAAGCCTTATCCCGACGATGTAGTGCGCAAGTTTGTAGAGTATTCTATTAAAAACGGTATTGACATTATTAGGATTTTTGATGCTCTTAATGACTTTAGGAATATAGAAGTGGCTGTGGATCAAACTCTGAAAAGCGGGGGTCATGCTCAAGGAACAATTTGCTATACCACTAGCCCTATCCATACCATCGAAAATTTCGTTAAACTAGGAAAACAATTGGAAGATATGGGCGTTGATTCTATTGCTATTAAAGATATGTCGGGAATTATGGGTCCGCAGGAGGCCTATGATCTTATCAAAGGTTTGAAAGAAACCGTTAAGAAACCAATCTTTCTCCATACTCATTCTACAACCGGCCTTGCTCCTATTACTTATTTTAAGGCTATTGAAGCGGGCTGCGATGGCATAGACTGTGCTATTTCCAGTTTTTCAGGTGGAACCTCCCAGCCGGCTACTGAGACTTTGCATTTTGCTTTAAAACAGTCAGGGATTGAAACCGGGCTTAAAGAAGATGTGCTCAAAGAAATTAACGATTTCTTTAAACCGCTTAAGGAGAAATTTATTCAGTCCGGCTTGCTGGATTATTATATCCTCGGGACTGAAACCGACGCCTTAGTGTATCAGGTACCTGGCGGTATGCTCTCCAATCTTCTTTCCCAGCTCAAGGAACAGAACGCTTTAGATAAGTTGGATGATGTTTTACAGGAAATACCCAGGGTCAGAAAAGAATTAGGTTATCCCCCCTTAGTAACTCCCATGAGCCAGATGGTGGGCGTCCAGGCTGCAGCCAATATTATTATGGGGGAAAGATATAAGAGTATATCCCGAGAGGTAAGAGCTTATATCAAGGGCAACTATGGCAGACCTCCCGGTGAAATTGATCCCGAACTGGTTAAAAAAGTCCTTAAAGATAAAAAACCTATGACCCAAAGATTTGCCGATACAATGGAACCGCAATTTGAAAAGGCTAAACAGGAAATTGGCAGTTTAGCCAGGAGTGATGAAGACGTACTGTCTTATATCGCTTTTCCTCAATATGCCGAAGCATTCTTCCAAAAAAGAGTGGAAGAGGAACAAAAATAACAGCTTAAAACTTTATTAACTTCCGGAAGACATAACATCTTTGAATTTATCGATCAACAGCGGAAGCGCCGGATTGGGAGTATCTCTCTTATGCACTATACTTACGCGGCGGAAACATCCTTCTCCCACCAAGGGGACAGCTGATAATGCTTCCTGGCGTAGGCTGTATACGTTATAGCCCTCCACAATAATCCCCTGATTATTTTGGAGGGCTATAATTGCTGATTCCAGATGTTTGAATTTTATTAGCCCCCGCGGTTCGAAGCCGTTCTTAAGGCAAAGACTCTGTATATATTTCCAGATAAAGGGACTTATATTGGATTCCACTGCTAAAAAGGTTTCTTGGGCCAGGTCGGATAAGGCAACGCTCTTGCGGCCGGCCAAGGGGTGATTTAACGGAAACAACACAATAAGTTGTTCGTCAAAAAGATCATGTAAAACCAACTCTTCCGTATCATGAAAGGAAGCATAAGCTATGAGCAGAACGTCTAATTTACCCATGATTAGCAAATCAACAAGCTGATCGGGATGGCCATTGATATAGGTCAGCATAATATTAGGGTGTTCAGTGGCAAACCGAATGGGTACCTGCCCCATATAGTAGTCCATACAGTAATAGGGCAGGCCGATGCGCAACTCGGCATCAAAGCCCTGTTCTTTCAAGCGTACTTCCTCACAAAGATCATTGTATTTCTGAAGTAATATTTGAACGCGCTGATTGAAAAGCATCCCTGCTTCCGTAAGGCTGACTTTCTGGGTATTGCGATGGAGAAGCTTGACCCGCAGTTCATTTTCCAAAGCTGCAATATGGCGGCTTAGCACCGGTTGGCTAATATAGAGGTGCTCAGCAGCCGTGCTAAAATTTAAGTATTTAGCCAGTACTACAAATTCCTTTAGATACTCAATTTTCACCGCTTATCCTCTCCTGGCATATAATTCCCCATATAACAAATGCTGTAAATATATTATAGTATTGATTGATTGTCGAGCGCAATAGCTTTATGTAATTTTTGCATAAAGTCTCGTTTTTTTTGCATTTCCTTAAGTCCTGGAAGGCATGTATAATTAATTTGGATTCCAAGAAAACATAGTTAAATTGCTAACTATAAGTCCACCCCCAAAAAACCCAAGTTAGGATCCCAGACAATATTTTGAGGTCGAAAGAATTCTCTCGGCCTAGGCCGAAAGAATTCTCCCGGCGTGAGGTAGAAAGAACTCCGCCGGCCTCAAGCCGGGGACCTTAAATCGCACCCAACTTACACCGTTATAAACGGTGTTTTTGTTTTTAGGCTGATTGGTGTTTAGATGGAATTTAAAAGAAAAAAAAGAAAATCATAAAAATAAATAGAAAATTCTGGATTTATCTTTTCGTTTTGCCTTAGTTGTTGTAATATAAATAATATACTAAAAAATGGTAAAGAAGGTTTAAACCGTGATTCATAAAAAAACTCTTTTCGGTTATAAGGAAGAAGAAGTTAAACAACACTTGCGTAATCTGGAAAAAGATCACAGCCAAAAGTTAACGTCTAAACGACAAAAACTGCGTGAAATCCTGGACAAAAATAACAAGTTAAGAAAGCAAATCGATCATGTAGCCGGCGAAACAGAAAGACTTACTTCCATCAACGAAACATACTCTAAGTCTGCTAACGCCTTTATGCAGGAAATCAAGGACTTGGAAAATAAACTGACCTTAATAAAAAAAGAAGAAGAACGTAAAAAAATCGCTTCTTTTACTATATTAGATGAGAAGGTAAAGGAATATAAGAATTTTTGCTCTGCTTTAAATTCTTCCATGGAAGAAATAACTTCGATTATAGAAAGAAATAAGATGAATGTCAGCTCTGGAAATAATCAGGATTCAAAGTAAGAAGGTGAATTAATTGTTTAAAAAGTCTTTTTGTGGCTATGGGAAAAAAAGTGTTGAGGGGGCAATAGCTGAGATAGAAAAAAAAATCGAATTGGAGTTAAGAGAAGTAGATAAAGAAATAGAAGAAGCCATGAAAGAACATAAAGAATATTATGACCGGCTCAGTAAGATGATAGTGGAATATAAAAAACTAAAAGAACAAACCGCTCAGTCCAAACAATTAAAACAATATATGCCCCTAATTCTTTCTCATAAAAAAATGAATATGGAAAAAGAGGTAAGAGAATTTAAAAAAGATACTGAAGATTATATTTATAATGTAAAAAAACAATGCTTGCTACTTGAAGACGAAATCAATAAAGTAAAACAAAGGATACAGGTATTAGTGGATTCTCTTTCTCAGTTATTTGTACTTAGAGATCTTAAGGAATTCGAGGATCTAATTCGTCATTTCGATCAGGTATTAGAGGAATATCGGCTACGGGAAAAACTTCTTGATTCAAGCAAGGTTGCCGAAGAGCTTTTTAGTCATAATGAAGTGGAGGAACTGGATTCCATAAAAGAGTTTTTGGTCAGCGATAATGATAGTTATATCGAAGAACCATCGGTTAGGGAAAATGAAAACGATATTTTACAGGAGATAGCTCCCTCTAAAATTGCAGCCTCTGTTAAAGATCCTCAACAAGATTTTAAGAAAGAAAAGATCACAGCTCAAAAAAATGTTAACTTTCCGGTGCAGGACGACGAAATTGATGAGTTAACCCAGCTCTTAAAGCAGTTAATCTAACTAAGGCTGAACAGGCCTTTTTTTATTCCCTTTTTTTCTTTACAAATTGTATTATATTAAGGAATGTAATAGAATATAAAAATGTTCAAGCTTTAAGAGATCTGCGCTTAAATCTGGCCTGCGGAAAGGAAGAATATAATTGGCATTTAGCTTAACTAATACTTTATACTTACTTCCCGGTATTATTATCGGACTTACTTTTCACGAATTTGCTCATGCCCAAACTGCGGTCTGGCTTGGGGATAATACTCCTCGCTTACAAGGCCGAACATCGCTGAATCCGATAGTGCATATTGATATTATCGGTTTTATCTTGCTTCTTATTGCTCATTTTGGCTGGGCCAAACCGGTCCAGATCAATCCGTCAAACTTTAAAAATCCCAGAAGAGACGATATTCTGGTGTCTCTTGCCGGTCCGGCAATGAATATTTTAGTGGCTTGCTTATGTTTTATTGTGATTAAAATTATGTATCTTTCCTTGGTAAACCTTTTAGACTTTAATACCTTTACTATTTTAGTACGCATTTTTGCTAATGCCGCTTATATCAATATTATTCTATGTCTGTTTAACTTACTGCCCTTGCCCCCCTTGGACGGTTCCCATATAGTTTTTGGCTTGGCCGGTAAAATGTACGGCGAATTGTATTTTAAGCTGGCGCGTATGAGTATGGTTATATTAATTGTTTTGATTTTGACTCGGGCTTTAAATAAACTTATTTTCGGGCCGGCCTCAGCTATTTACCAGCTGCTGCAAGGCATCTTTTTATAAAGACCGTTCCGGTTGTAAAGAATGTCCTAGCTGTAAAGACTGTCCAGCTTGTAAAGACTGTCCTGGTGGTAAACGGGGCATGCTGTTTAACTGTATGGAGGACAAAACTATGAGTCTTAGATTTATTTATGGCCGTTCAGGCAGCGGCAAAACTTATTATTGCCTTCAGGAAATCAAAGAGCGCCTTCAACACAGTCCGGAGCATGCTTTAGTGCTGCTTGTTCCCGAACAATATACTTTTCAAGCCGAAAGAGAACTTATGGCAATAACGGCTCAAGGGGGACTTTGGGAAGCAGAGGTTTTAAGTTTTCGGCGCTTGGCCTTTAAGGTTTTTAATCAAGCCGGAGGCCTGGCTTACCCTCATTTACAGGCAGCCGGCAAGTGCATGTTGATTTATAAAGTCCTGCAGGGCCTGAAAGAACAACTGCCGTTTTTTTCGAAATCAGCAGAGCGGCAGGGATTTGTGACCACTATTTCCACCCTGCTTACGGAATTTAAACGCTATAACATTAGCCCCCAGGAACTTATAGTAGCGGGAGATGCTCTTACAGATGAGCTGCTGAAGGTCAAATTAGCGGAACTTGCCGCGATCTATAAAGAATATCAAGACTTACTATCTGAAAGCTACCGTGACCTGGATGACGATTTAACCCTGGCTGCCGTCAAAATGGAAAATACGGATTTATTTCTCAACGCAGAAATCTGGATTGATGGTTTTTCCGGTTTTACGCCTCAGGAATATAGCTTGATTGCTCAGCTGGGCCGCCGGGCAAAGAGAATTAACATTTCCTTGTGTACTGATTCTCTTCTGGAAAGTGAGGAAAGAGAAGCAACAGACGTTTTTGCTTCTGTTAAGGAATGCTGGCGTCGTCTAAATCGCCTGGCAGCTGAAGAGGGCTTGGAGATTGAAAAACCGGTGTGCTTAAACCAGGCCGAACCCTTGCCTAGATTTAAAGAGAGTGTGGAACTCTCTCACCTGGAAAAATACTTCTTTGAGTATCCCCATAAAGTTTATTCCCTACCCACCAAAGATATAGCCCTATTTTCAGCGGTCAATATTTTTGCGGAAATTGAAGCGGCGGCTCGTGATATAATCAGGCTTTGCCGCGATCAAGGCCTACGCTATCGCGATATTACCCTAATCACAGGTGATTTGGCTAATTACGGCCGGCTAATAGAAGTAATTTTTAAGGAATTTAATATTCCTTATTTTTTGGACAGTAAAATTGAAATTACCCAGAATCCGCTCATTAGACTTATCCTGGCCATGTTGGATATTTTTATCGATAACTGGTCCTATGAGGCTGTGTTTCGTTACTTAAAAACAGGCTTGGCGGGAGTTGAAAAGCAGAG
>JAAYOJ010000131.1 GCA_012520405.1 Peptococcaceae bacterium | reverse complement strand
TTATAAGGATTTTTTTATTGGATTAATAGGTTCATTCACGAAAAACTACGCTTTTGGGCAAAATACTTTGATTTACTCAGTAGATTTGTTATTGACAAAATTCAAAACAGTTTATGCAAAGCTAATGTAAAAATATATATTATTTCGCCTTATTTTTTATATTATGTTTCATTATTCTTGTATTATGTTGCACTAAGAGTACTTTTTTTGTTCGAATAAAAATAACTCCGGAAGGCCCTATTCACAAGGAACACCGGAGTTATTATCGTTTATAAGTGTCAAATACGGGATTAGCGATACTTAATGCTGCCTAAGGTGTAAGCTTTACTTAGGCCAGCCGGGTAAGATCACCCAAACACCCCAAAGTCTTAATACATTCTTGCAAAAGACCAAGCCGGGCAGCCCTTAAGCTTTCTTCCTCTACCATGATCATTACGGCCTCAAAAAGCTTTTCAATATTTGGAATCAGTTGGGCAGCTTGAGCATAGGCTTCTAAATACTCCAGCTTATCAGTTTTCGACTTAACCGCGGGTGCAATTTGTTGCAATTTATTCCAAAGTTCGATTTCCGCAGGGTCTATCAAGTCGGAGGGATTCCAAGAGGCATCTGAGGCTTTCTTGCTTAAATTAGCGCAGCGCACATAGGCATTGAGATAAGATATAAAACCTTCTTCCTCCCTGCAGACGGCTAAGGCTTTAGCTTGACCTGCGATACTATATGGCCTGTCTGCTTGTTGAGCCAGTACAGCATCAAGAACATCATAGCGTAAACCATTCTCTTGCAGCACATAACGAATCCTTTGACTGAAAAAGTCTTCTAAAGCGGGCCTGATTTTGTCTAAGGGCTCCAGGGCAATTTTTTGATCAGCAAAAATCTGGTAGGAATCTTGTATTAGAATAGGCAGAGATAAGTCTTTATCTTCCTGCATAAGCATACCGACAATTCCTAAGGCTTGCCGCCTTAAAGCATAGGGATCCTGGGAACCGGTAGGTTGGATACCAACTCCAAAAGCTCCCACAATAGCATCGAGCTTATCAGCAATACTAACTACTTTACCCGTAAAGCATTGAGGGAAATCATCTCCGGCAAAACGAGGCATGTAATGCTCCACAATACCCTTGCATACTTCGCTAGGCTCACCATTGCTGCCGGCATAGTAGGCCCCCATTGTCCCCTGTAATTCCGGGAAATCATACACCATATGGGTTATAAGATCCGCTTTGGCTAAGAGAGCTGTCCTGTCCACAAGTTCTTTTTGTTCAACTTTTAAGCCTAGATAATCAGCAATTAGAGCAGATAATTTTCTTAAACGCTCCACTCTTTGGCCCACCGTACCAAGCTTTTCGTGATAAACCACTCTATCTAATTGGGGTACCAGACTGTGAAGAGGCTTCTTTAAATCCTCCCGATAGTAAAAGGCCGCATCTTCCAAGCGGGCTTTGAGCACTTTCTTATTGCCTTCTTTGACCAGATCAAGAGAAGTGCCGTCCCCGTTGCGGACAGTGATAAAGTAAGGCAGCAGTTTACCGTCTTCTCCCCGAACCGGAAAATAGCGCTGGTGTTCCTTCATCGGTGTGGTTATTACTTCTTCAGGCATAATCATATATTTAACATCTACTTCTCCCAACAGGGCTGTAGGGTATTCCAGCAGATTATTAACCTCGTTGAGCAGATCCTCGTCTTCATCAACATTTCCCCCGGCTTTAGCTGCCAAGGCCTTTATCTGCTCCCGAATAGTTTCTTTTCTTCTATCCTGATCTGCCAAAACATAAGCCGCCTCCAAGGCCTCAAGGTAGTCGGCCGGTTTAGTCAGGCGAACATAACCGCCAAGGGTCCTATGTCCCTGAGAGGTTCTTCCGGACTGCAAGCCCACATAAGAAAAAGGAATAATTTGATCCCCAAAAAGGGCGACCAGCCAGCGGATAGGCCGAGCAAAGCGGACTTCGTAGTGACCCCAACGCATTGGTTTAGGGAAATTAAGGCTGGTAATCAAATCCAGGCAGAATTTGGGCAAAAGCTTTGCAGTATCCTCCCCGGGGAGATGTTTAAGGGCATAAACATACGGTACTCCGTTAAATTCCTTAAGATAAAGATCCTCTACTGCTACACCCTGCCCCCGGGCAAAACCCATCGCTGCTTTGGTTGGTTGCCCGTCGGCGTCATAAGCTGCCTTTTTAGCCGGACCTTTGGCCTCTTCTTTAATATCCTGCTGTTTTTCAGCCAGGTCCTGAACATATAAGCTTAAGCGTCTGGGAGTAACATAAACCTTTATACTTTCATACTCCAAACGCAACTCCTGCAACATTTTCCGGGCATTGTTTTCCATCTGGGTAACCGCCCCGGGAGCAAATTTTGCCGGCATTTCTTCCATACCTATTTCCAATAAAAAATCCTTGCTCATCACTCTATTCCCCTTTCTGTTTCAGCAGCGGAAAGCCCAGTTCTTCCCTCTGTTTGATATAGGCTTGAGCACATAACCTGGCCAGATGACGAACCCGGGTAATATAACCGGTTCTTTCTGTAACACTGATCGCACCTCTGGCTTCCAAAAGGTTAAATGTATGGGAACATTTCAGGACATAGTCATAAGCTGGAACTACCAAACCATGTTCAACAGTCCTTTCGGCTTCCTTCTCGTACATGTCGAACCAAGTCCTTAAAGCTTCCACATCGGCAACTTCAAAGTTATATTTGGAATAATCAATTTCATTTTGGAGGTAAATATCCCCATAGAGAATATCCCCAACCCACTCGATGTCAAACACACTGTCTTTATTCTGGATAAAAGTAGCCAGTCTTTCAAGTCCATAAGTAATTTCAGCACAGACAGGTTTACAGTCTATGCCGCCGCATTGCTGGAAGTAAGTAAACTGGGTAATTTCCATACCATCCAGCCATACTTCCCAGCCCAAACCCCAAGCTCCCAAAGTAGGGGATTCCCAGTTATCCTCAACAAAACGGATATCATGATCAGCCGGATTTATACCCAAACGTTCCAGGCTTTCCAGGTATAATTCCTGAACATTGTCCGGAGATGGCTTCAGAATAACCTGATACTGAAAATAGTGTTGCAAACGATTGGGGTTTTCCCCATAGCGACCGTCCGTTGGCCTTCTGGAAGGCTCAACATAGGCTACGTTCCAGGGTTCCGGCCCTAAAGCCCTGAGAAAGGTAGCCGGATTCATAGTCCCTGCCCCCTTTTCCATATCATAAGGCTGGGCTATAATGCATCCTTGTTCACCCCAAAATTGGTTGAGACTCAAAATCATATCTTGGAACTTCATGCTATTTCCTCCCGAAAATATAATAATACTCTCATCTCTGCAGCATCTATAAAAGCTACAGGGACGAGAGTATAGCTCCCGCGGTTCCACCCTGCTTGGTTCCCTAAGGAACCCTCTTATTTCATCTCGCTCCGGGCTGCCCCGTCTGTCCTCCTTATCCGGCTTCCACCCCCCCGGACTCTCTACAAAGGATAATATGCAGACTTTTTTCCCTTCAATGCGCAATATTCAATTTATTATATTCGGATGCTGAAAATATGTCAAATCTGCTTTCTGTAGTTTACGATCAGTGCCCATCTGTTTGAGACCTTCCGGAATCGCTCCTATTCTAAAGCATACCTTAAAGGTCGTGCCCTGCGGCCCTGATTCAAAGCCGATGGTGGCCTTATGCCTTGAGGCAATAGTATAACAAACTGCTAAGCCTAAACCTGTCCCGTGTTCTTTGGTTGTATAAAAGGGATTGCCAATCTTATCGTAATCTTCCTGTTTAATGCCTTCACCCTCATCCCTAACTTCCAAGACCACGCTATCCTCATCAATATAGGTGCTAATTGTTAATAGTCCTCCCGGTTTCATAGCTTCTATTCCGTTTTGGGAAAGATTAAGAACCAGCTGGCGGAATTCTTTAGGATCTATGTAAAGATCCAAGATTTCGCCCGTATGGAGTATTACTTTCTTATCTGACTCCAAAGCTTTAGCTTCAATCAAAGGCAGAAGCTTTTCAAGTATGCGGTTAATGTTTTCTTTTTGCCACGATCCGCCTTTGTCCTGGACCAAAGACAGATATTCGGTAAGAATATCATTGGCCCGATCCAGCTCATCTATCATTATGGAAAAATATGAATCAAAGGGATGCAACTCTTCCTTTAATTGCATTAACTGCAAAAATCCTCGAACAGTAGTCATAGGATTTCTTATTTCATGAGCAATACAGGCCGCCATCTTACCCACAAGCTTGATACGGTCATACTTACATACACCATTAAAGCTTTCCGGGCTATATTCACTTTTGATGAAAGAAAATTGATGGTTGTTAACTATATCTATAACTTCATGAATACCGCATTTATCCAACTGGTATGTACATAAAACAATCATCTTAAAATTGCCGATCATCTTTTCTATTTCTGCTTCATAGTCCATAAAGGCTTTAAAATATTTTTTCTGTAACCAACTGGTATTTCCTGAGATTCTTATTCCCTCATATCCTTTATCTAAGGCCCATTGAACCTTATCCACCCAGGCTCGCAAAACTAAATTGCTATTGAAATCCCCATACTTTAAATACCAATCAACATAGCTTAGAATCTCAATTTGACCATTGCGGCGATAAAAATCGAAATAATCAATACATTTCCCGAGCTCTTGCTCCGCCTCGTAAACAGAAATAGGTTCGGATACTACCCATAAACAGTATTCGTTCTGTTCCAGGCCTGCCCTAAAATAACGGACCATAATATTGGTCAAATCTCTCTTTGTTTGATAAAAGCCACAGATATGGGTGCCCCAAGGAATATCCGTTAAAAAATCCAATCCCATCTTGCGCATATTTTGAAATAATTGGGCTTGTTGCATAATTAATAGACCTCCTATAAAACCACAATTATAAAAAGTATTAAAATAAAAAAAAATTTTGCTTAGGAAATACCATTAAAAATTATATAGCAAAACATTAGAAAATCTTGTAGTTTTATAGCAGTTTTTTGGGTACAAACAATATTTATATTAGAGTTTATTCGACTTGTCCTTTTTATTGTTATTCAATTTATAATTTGCTACCCTGCCTCCAGGCCTTAAGTTTTCTTTCCAGTTTTTGTTCGCAGAAAAAACACAAGCCCCCCAGAATTTCTCCCTTCATGCTTTGGTTCCAACGCAAGCGATCTATTTTATCCGGTTTTGCTCTGAGTAACTGTTTCATGAGAGCTCGGCTCCCCGGGTTAAGAGTTTTAACTACTCTATTGTTCTTGCAGATTGCACACAGTACACCGCCGGCTTCAGCACAAAGAAAGGATTGCTCGCTTTCTAAAGGCTTTCCGCATTCTTGGCAATGATCCAGAACAGGTAAATAGCCCTGGATGTGCATGAGCCTTAAGGCATAGGCTGCCTGGGCAATATAAGGGTCCAGCTCTTTGAGCCAGAAAAGAAAGCTCAAAGTCAGAAAAAACAGTTCCGGTTCGGGCTGTTCCCGAGTAGTAGCAACATCAAGGAGTTCAACCATGCAGGAAGCTGCAATCGTCCGGTCAAAGTCGTTCCAGAGATGAACAAAGCTCTCCTTCGCCTGCACCTGATTAACGGTATCAAGGTTTTTCCCTCGGTACAGGAGAAAATCGGCATAAGTAAAAAGTTGGGTGCCCCCACGCTGTGAACTCTTAGGTTTACGCACCCCTTTGGCCACGGCTTCCAATTTACCTTTTTCCCTTGAAAATAGTGTTATCAGACGGTCAGATTCGCCATATTCCCTGGTTCGGATTACTATAGCATCGGCCTTATAAACCGCCAAACATGATCAACCCCACTCATCAATCTTCTCTCCCCAAGTCTACTTTGAGGCAAAATTTCAGTTAATTAAAGCCGCCCCTGAGCTGGTCCCCAACCGATCGGCACCGGCAGCAATTAGCTCCAGCGCAAATTCTTTGGTCCTAATTCCACCGGAAGCTTTTATCTTTACTTGCGGCCCCACCCATTGTTTAAGATCTTTAACATCCTGAACCGTTACTCCTCCAAAAAAGCCGGTGGAGGTTTTAACATAATCAGCTCCCGCTTGCTTTACCAGCTCCGCAGCTTTCTTTTTTTCTTCCGGGTTCAGTAAAGAAGTTTCAATTATTATTTTAATTTTGAGGCCACAGCCTTGAGCCGTCCGGACCATGAGATCTAGATCATGTTCTACAATTTTCCAGTCCCCGGATTTTAATCTCCCCACATTGATTAGGGCATCAACCTCTCTGGCTCCATATGCTTTGGCCGCTAATATTTCCTGAACCTTGGTTTCAGTTACCACTGCACCTAAAGGAAAGCCTACTACGGTAGTCGGGGCCACCCCTGTGCCATGCAGCAAACGGGCTGCGGTACAAAGATATATGGGGTTGACGCACACGGAAGCAAATCCATACTTTACCGCTTCATGACATAGATTAACGATGTCTTTTTCTGTTGCCTCGGGTTTTAAAAGGGTATGGTCAATTCTACCAGCTATTTCCAAAACTTTTCAGTCCTTTCATCTAGCCTTAAAATATTTTATGTCCCTTTTTGTATTCTACTCTTTAAGATCATTAAGGTTATAGCCCAGCTCTCTTAATATCGCATTTTGATTACGCCAATCTTTTCTTACCTTAACCCATAATTCCAAAAATACTTTACTACCAAGCAGACTCTCCATATCCTCACGGGCCAAACGTCCTACTTCTTTTAAAAGCTGACCGTTTTTGCCAATCACAATTCCTTTCTGGGAATCGCGCTCGACCAGAATAACCGCTTCGATCTTAATTAAAGACTTTTTCTCCTGCATGTTCTCCACGGCTACAGCAATGGAATGGGGAATTTCCTCCCGGGTAAGAGCCAATAGTTTTTCCCTGATTAGTTCGGCCATAATGAATCTTTCAGGCTGATCCGTAATTTCATCGGCAGGGTAATATAAAGGTCCCAGGGGTAGTTCGGCAAAAATCAGATCCAGCAGTTTTCCCGTATTTTCAGCTTGCAGGGCCGAAATCGGAATAATCTCCTTAAAATCTGCCAGTTGAGAGTATTCAGCTATTTTTACCAAGATCTCTTCCTTTTTCAGCAAGTCAATTTTATTAAGAGCAAGAATACAAGGAATTCCGCTTCTTTTAATAATGTCTAGCACATATTCCTCACCGCTGCCCAGAGCTACCGAAGCATCAACTACATAGACGGCCATATCCACACCTTTAAGGGTAGTGGTAGCAGCCGTATTCATATATTCCCCCAAACGGTGCTTGGGTTTATGTATTCCCGGAGTATCAAAAAAAATCACTTGCCCTCTTTCTTCGGTCAAAATGCATTGTATCCGGTTTCTGGTGGTTTGGGGTTTGTCGGAAATAATCACTATTTTTTTTCCTAATAAAGTATTAATCAGGGTTGATTTTCCTGCGTTCGGCCTACCTATCAAGGCCACAAAACCTGAACGAAAATCCGAATTTTGTTTTCTTTCCAAACTAACACTCCTTTAAGCCGCAATCTAAACGTCTATATCTAAAAATTCCGGTCCAAATGAATCCGGTAAAAGTTTTTTGAGGCTGGACTCTTTGGTTTCTCCGCGGCCGTTAATTAAGAAAATATCGCAGTCGGTACAAAACTCCCTAATGACCTGGCGACAAGCGCCGCAAGGAGAAGGAATCTCTTCTGTTAAAACCGCAACAGCCAGGGCTGAAATCTTTCTTTCTCCCTTAGCGGTCCCCTGGAAAATAGCATTTCTTTCGGCGCAGATTGTAAGACCGAAAGAAGCGTTCTCTACATTGGACCCTGTTGTTATCCGCCCGGAAGCCCACAACACGGCAGCACCAACCTTATATCCGGAATAAGGTGCGTAAGCGTTGGAACAAGCCTCTTGGGCTTGAGCTAACAATTCCGCATATGTATGATTTAGATTTAGCCCCTTCAACCCCTATTACTCCTTCTCTTAATATTTCCACTTTAAATAGCAGCAAGATAACTAAAACAAGTAGCTACTGAAAACAACACAGCCAATAATCACGGCCTGGATAGCAGCGATTAGTACTGCTCCTGCTGCAATATCCTTGGCTAAACCCGCTAAAGGATGGACGCTTGGTTTAGCGAGATCGATTGCTCTTTCCAGAGAAGTATTTATTAGTTCAGAGACAAGCACACTGCCTATAGCATAAACGATAAATAACCAGTGCACTTGAGTAATGCGTAGGGTGAATCCTAAAATTATAACCAGCAGAGCAACAAAAAAATGAAACCGCATGTGTTTTTCGGTTTTAAGAGTATAGACTATTCCTCGGCAAGCACTTTTTAAACTTTGCATAAACATAGCATTTTTTTTATACATACCTTCAGCCCGTTCTCCAGGTAATGAAATGTAATTCGTTCATACTCAGCGGGGCAAATTTAACCTAGCCATAATTTCTTCTTCCTTACTTCTCATCACAGCAGTTTCCTCATCGCTGGCATGATCAAAGCCAAGCAAATGTAAAGCACCATGTACAGCAAGATAGACAATTTCCCTGTGGAAAGAATGCCCGTACTCTTCAGCCTGAGCGCGAGCCCTCTCTACAGATATTACAATATCCCCAAGAACCGGATCAGCCAGCGATGAATCGAACAAAACATCCGGTTCTCCCTCCCCTTTTTCCTGCAGGGCAAAAGATAAAACATCGGTCGGAGCATCCACTCCCCGATAGTCCTTATTTAAAGCCTGGATTTTATTATCATCTACCAACACAAGCCCTATTTCCGCATTTTCCGGACCCTTGCTAATCAGTAAGGCCTCGGATATTCCCTGGCGCAAGATATGGGAGAGTTCCAGTTGTTCAGCCTCACTCATACTATTCTCTTCCCAATTGATATCCAATTCCATTTTATTTTGCTCCTTTGCCATACTATAAGTCTCTTCTACTCTTTATTATTGTTATCTTCCAGTTCAATAACTATTTGTCCATCCTCGGTTGTTTCTATTTCCTGTTCTTGGGTTATAGCCTCTGCCACAGCTTTCAGTTTAGAAGGAAGTTCGGGATATTCTACTCTGGTATGAAAAATGCCGCTTAAAACTTTCACGAAGGCCGTGGAAATCTTATCCAAGTCCCTAAAAGTAAGATCACATTGATCAAGAAGTCCTTCATCAAGCTTTTCTTTTATGATTTTGCGCACAAGGCCTTCGATCTTTCCGGGCGTATTCTCCTTCTGGGAACGGACAGCAGCTTCCACATTATCCGCCAAAAGCACCAGTGCCGCTTCTTTGGATTGAGGACGCAGACCGTCATAATGAAAAGCCTCCTCCGGTATATCCGGATTCTCTTCCTTGGCCTTATGATAGAAATAGGTAACCAAGCTATTTCCATGATGTTGGGCAATAATATCCTGAATGCTTTCCGGCAGTTTATGCTCACGGGCTAATTCTAAACCGTCTTTGACGTGGGAAATAAGGATCAGGGAACTTAAAGTTGGCGCTATTTTGTCATGAGGATTATCCTTAGCAAATTGGTTTTCAATAAAGAAATAGGGACGCTTTAACTTACCGATATCATGATACAAGGCCCCCACCCGGACCAAGACGGGATCGGCCTTAATCTCTTCCGCTGCCGTTTCCGCCAGGTTGCCGACCAAAACACTATGGTGGTAAGTTCCCGGTGCTTCCATAAGCAATTCTTTAAGTAAGGGAGCATTGGGATTAGATAACTCCAAGAGCCTAACCGCAGATGTAATGTTAAAGCCTGATTCCAGCCAAGGCAAAGTACCCATTGTAAGTACTGAGCACAAAAAACCGTTGGCCAAAGCCAACCCACAGCCTACAAGCCAAAAAGTAGGGCCAAGGTCAAGAATTAGAGTAATAGCACTTACTAAAGCAATATTAACCACGGCCACAATCAAACCGGCTCGAGCTAAATCCGAGCGCTGGTCAAGTCGGGCCACACTTTGGATCCCTACCAGCCCGCTGAACAAGGCAAAGAGTCCGGCCATTGATCCGGAAGTGCCGGTAGACGCCGGATCAGCCATAGTCCCGGCAAAGATCCCCAAAATAATTCCTACCACAATAGCAATTCTTGATCCTAGCAAAATAGTAACTGTCATGGTAGCCCAGGCAGCGGGAATAAGAATTGCTGTCAGATTGTTTAAATCCGTACTGTCACTAATCCTAATAGCCAGGAAGGCTTTACCTATAGCTAGGGTAATCACCATAATAAGTCCCACCAAAACAAGGCGGTGCCATTTTTCAAGTATTTCCGGAGCAGTGAAATAAAAGAAACTAATTAGGATAATCATGGCTACTAAGACTTGAATGGCAATCCCCGCGGCAGGCTTCCAAGGGGAATGCATCTGAATTAATCCATAAGCCTCCAATACGGAGTAGATCTGCTCATCAACGATTTCTCCGGGACCCACAATTTTTTCGTTTTTCCTGTATTCATGTACTTGTGGCTTGACCCTGGAACTGGCTATATCTTTTAGTTTTTTTGTCTCTTCTTCATCCACGGCGAGAGTAGGAGTGTTAACATTGGTCTCTATAAAAGCCTTGACCAAGCTTTTCAGAGAGTCGTCCATATTATACTTTTCTACTTGCTCTTTCATTCCTTCTTTGAGAGCCGCTAATTCTTTTTCCTCTTTGGCTCCGCTGGTCGGATCTCCGGCTATGCCAATAATAATTCGACTGGAAATCTGGTTGGCTTGTTCGAGTTCGTTGTCAGTTAACTGCAGCAAGTTAGTAAGAACTTCATCAGGTAGCGCCACAAAAGGTTCACTGTCTTTAAGTTCGGCAAGCTTATCAGTTAAATCCAATTCGGAGCTTTTATAATGTTCGAGCAATTGAAATGTTTGGTCTAACTTGTTGGACAATATGGAAATTTCAGTCTGATCAGCAGTATAAACAGGAGCTACGGCATTCGCAGCTTGTTCCTGCTGCTCGCTGTAAGAAGTTAAATCCTCAACGCTTTTATCGTAAGGAGCGGTAATAAGCACCGGGCTGGGCTGCCCTTTCTCCAAATTTAGTTTGGAAACGAATAGCCCGGAAGAAATTATTAAAGTGAAAAGCAAAAAAAACAAAAGAAAAACTAAGACCTTAAACACTAATTTAAAGTTTTTATAAGGTCCTGTTGGAGTAAACATGTGCGTTATATTTTTATCCAACTCCATCATCCTTACCAGACTATTAGTCCTCATTTTTTGAGGGATTATCGCCTTTCTGTTCATAAGCATGAATTATGCTTTGGACAAGCGGGTTGCGTACAATATCGTCCACGGTAAAGTAATGGAAAGAAATCCCCGGTATCCCTTCTAAAATACGCTGCACTTCAATAAGTCCGGAATAATGTCCCCGCGGTAAATCAACCTGGGTAATATCTCCTGTGACAACTGCCTTAGAGCCAAATCCAAGGCGGGTTAAAAACATCTTCATTTGCTCAGGAGAGGTATTTTGGGCTTCATCCAGAATTATAAAGGATTCATCCAATGTCCGCCCGCGCATATAAGCTAAAGGAGCAATTTCAATCGTACCCTTTTCAAGATACCTGCCGGTTGTATCCGGACCTAAAAGATCGAACATGGCATCATACAAGGGTCTTAAATAGGGATTAACCTTCTCCTGAAGGTCCCCCGGTAAAAACCCAAGTTTTTCACCCGCTTCCACAGCAGGCCTTGTCAGGACGATGCGGTTCACTTCCTTAGCCCGTAAGGCTTTCACAGCCATAACTACCGCCAGATAGGTTTTCCCTGTGCCGGCGGGTCCAATACCAAAAATTAAAGACTCTTTTTCAATGGACTTGACATATTTGGCCTGCCCTATGGTTTTGGCTTTTATAGGCTTTCCTCGGTGAGTAGTGGCAATAACCTTGGTAAGACTCTGAGCCATATCTTGTCCACTGCCTTCTTCAATTTTAGATACTACATAGCTGACATCGGCTAAGGTAAGATTATTTCCTTTTCTAATCAAGGCTAAAAGCTGTTCCATCACTGTTTGGGCCAGTTTGACCTGGCATTCTCCACCAGTTACCGTCATTTCTCCGCCTCGGACGATAATCTGACAACCTAGACGTTCTTCCAAAAAGCGAAGATGAACATCTTCCAAGCCAAGAAGATTTAAAGCTTCCTCACCGTCTTTAAGAAACAGTTTGGTTTCATTACGCAAGATTTTTCCCCCATCATCGCCTGTTATGCCGCTATTCCCGGTAGGTTGCCAATTCTTCGAAAGTTTCGACCTCAATTCTAATATGTTCCACTCCTTTTTGCGAAGAAAGGATCAGGACCTGGTCCTTGAGGACCTTGGCTTCTGAAGGTATTTCTTTCTTCAGTGCTTCCCTGGCTTGTGCTTCCGCAAGCTTTCTCGCTTCTTCTACTGTACGCTTATAGGTTACTTTATGAATTTCTTCATATCGTACCTTTACTATTTCGACAGGCAAGCGCCAATTCCTCCAAGCAGGCAGGGCATAACTTTGGCTTTCATTGGTCGACATCGGATATGGACTTTCTTGATTCGTTATCATTATTACTCCATCTTTGGTTTTTATACCCCAGCCATTAGCAGTTTTACCTGTTTCCTCTATTTTTTCCTCTACTAAGGGGACCTTTTGCTCTATGCTGTACCACACTCTACCTCGGACAAATCCTTTGGCCGCGGGAGCATCAACCTTACTTTGAGAAGTGGTGTTATCATTCATATCAAAGCTATATTCCGTCATACCTCCGGCCGCTTTAATCAACACTTGTCCCTTTTTCACCATTTGCCCTTCATTAACCATAGGCTGACCCTGGATAACTATAACATCTTCCACATAACCTGTTTTGGCCGCAATCAAATCCCCTTGAAAAATAACTTTTTGCGGCAAAGTTTTTTCAACCACTCTGATTTTGATATTAGTACCTCTTTCATCCATGGCCACCCAAGCCAGATCATTCATACTTTCCTGCAGTTCTTTACTTAGGGTATCTAAGTCAAGCCTGCTTTTCAAAACCCATTTTTTTACTCCCAGTTTTTCAGCTTCGCTTAGAATCTGCTGCTCGCTGAGCCGCTCATTTCCCTCCACAGTTATAGAGATAACATACTGGGAAAGAACAGTTAAAGCCACAAAAATTATAAATAAGCCAATGATTAGTCCCTTGCGTTTTTGCCAGCGGCGAGCGACAAAAGGAAAGCCGTATTTAGCTCTGATGTTGAGTTTTATACCGCTTTTTTTAGCTGCTTGGCGCAACCTGCGGAAGTCCCGGGTAGAAACCTCAGCAATAAAAGCATCTGGTAATTTACGACCGTTATAAAAGACAATCCCGGCGGCCAAAGCTTGATTGATGAATTCAGCTAGGTCTTCTCCCCGAACCCGAATATATACCCGGCCGCGATAATAGCGAAAAACTTTATTAAACATGTTTTACCCCCCTCAGTCCTCCTCAAAGCTAACTTGCCTAATCCATCCTTTGAGATGAACCTCGGTAGGTAAGACTGTAGTCAACACAAAGTCTTTACCGCAAATTCTTATCTTTCCCTCTGAGCTGCCAAGTATGATTTCTTCTTCACTAAAAAGAATAACCTCTTGGAATAGTTCTATTGTCATTGTCGAACGCCCGATCATTGTTATTTTAGGCCCTGCACCCAAAACATCAGAAGGAAAATCTAAAATTTCTCCGGCTTGTTTTTGCAATTTTTTAAACATAGCGGCCACTCCCTTCATAGCATGTTTATGCTAAAAAAGGGAAAAATAGTCCAAGCCTACTTGGTGATTAACCTAGTTCTCTATATATTAAAAACTGCTGTTTGTAAAAACAGCAGTTTATTTAAACGGATATAAACTAAGATTCCAGAAGTTCTCTCACTATTTGATTGACAACCTTACCGTCTGCTCTACCCTTAGTCTTTAGCGTGATGGCTCCCATCACCTTACCTAAATCCTTGGCGCTTTCAGCTCCGGTTTCAGCGATGATCTCCTTGGCAAGATCCCGGATTTCCCTTTCGGTCAGCTGCTCTGGTAAATACTCCATGAGGATGGCGGCCTCTTTCTGCAACTCCTGAACCTTTTCCGGACGATTAGCCTTAGAAAATTCATCCATGGCATCCCGCCGCATTTTGAGCTCACGGGCAATAACTTCTATAACCTGAGCATCATTCAATTCTATTCCTTTGTCAATCTCAGTATTTTTAATAGCAGCCCGAACCATGCGGATTACGGAAAGTCTAACCTTCCCCTCCTCTTTGGCCTTCATGGCAGCCTTCATATCCTCAATAAGACGATCCTTCAGGGACAAATGGAGCCAACTCCTTATTTGAATTTACGCTTACGGGCAGCCTCAGATTTCTTTTTCCTCTTAACGCTTGGTTTTTCATAATGCTCACGTTTACGAGCCTCAGATAATACTCCAGAACGTTGACAGTTTCGCTTAAACCGGCGGAGTGCAGAATCCAGGGATTCATTCTTACCTATTCTAACTTCACTCATTTTTTTATCCCTCCCTCCACTGGTCAACTGATACAAATTAATTATAAAGGATGAACATGGACACGTCAAGCTGGAGCTGCCTAGATAAGCAACTCAGCAGATTTTCGTTCCTAATGGTTTTCCCCCGATTAGATGATAATGTAGGTGTCCGACTTGCTGTCCACCATCAGCTCCGGTATTGACAACAACCCTATACCCCGTGTCTGCTATACCCAATTCAGCAGCCAGTTTTTTAATTATTAAAAAAATATTGCCAATCACTTCCGAATCTTGAGCGGAAAGATCGTTAATACTGTTTAGGTGTTTTTTAGGTATAACCAAGATATGCACCGGGGCTACCGGGTTGATATCCTTAAAAGCTAAAATCTCATTATCCTCATAAACGGGCTGGGATGGAATTTCTTTTTTAATGATTTTGCAAAAAATACAGTCTTGCATATTATTTTCCCCTTCCTTATTGTTATCATCCATAATAATTAACCTTTTAAGCTTCCACTTTTATTAGCTATTGCCTTTAGCTTCCGCTTTCATTAGTTTCTGTCTTTTATTAATTAGCTTCCTTTTTTAGACTTGTCCGCTTATTTTGGAGCTATCACACTTTTGCTTAATATAGCATGGTCACATTGATTTACTGTGTTTAAATCGGGTGACATAATATACAAATATACCGTACTCTGGAATTCCGGGAAATACCTGGCGTAAATCCGGCCATAAGTAGTCATTAATTTAAATTCTTCATCTTTCTCTTTTAGTAACGGATTGCCGTATTGAATATAAGCTCTTCTGTTTCCTTTAAATTTATGCTCAGGACTATTAACCAGCATTAAGGAATCAATTCTCACCCAATCATCATAACCTGCATACCTAATATTTTCCGCTATTTCCATGGAGAGTACTTCCATTTTAAGTTTGCTTGCCGGACAACCCAAACTTTGGAGAACTAAGTATTTATAATCATACTGAGGAATAGCAAAGGTTTCTTCAACATCCGGTTCCCCTTGCTCTGTAAAACCGTATATTTTATTTGATTCGTTATCCCTAACCACATATCCTCCATAGAAGCTGTTAAAATACGGAGAATTCTTATCAAAGAAAGCGGATGAACTGCTACTCCAACTAAAACCCCCAAAATTATAAAGAATAGTTAAAGAAAGATCTCTTCCCATAAAGTCAGAAAAACCCTTGTCGTCGTTAAAGGTCATGACAAAAGGAAACCAATCTTTTTCCGGCGTACTGGAACCACCAGGTATTTTCATAACCATGCTATTTTCGTCTAAAAGGCTGAATTTTTTTTCAAAGGTGCTATAAGCAAACATTACGGCATAGCTTCTTACCTGGTAATAAAGAGGGGCTTTGAGCAATATAAAACTAAAAACTAAAACAACTACTAAAACTATCCCGATTGCTGTAGTTATTCGTTTGGATTTTCTCATTTCCGAACCTTCATTCTCAATCTTGTAATTAAATTAAATATTCCTCTTTCAATATACATTTTACTAACTGACCCGGCTTCCATGGTTCTGTTCCCTTCTGAGCCGGTAGTTTGAGCTCTAAGTAATTCCTGGTATGTCCTTGGGCCGTACCATCCTCTAACACTTTCTCTATTAAAACTTCCAGTTCTTGACCCACAAACTTTTGGCTATATTTTTGTTTGCTTTTTTGGCCGATTCCAATAATATCGCGTACCCTGGCTGATTTGGTTTTATTAGCTACCTGATTGGGCATGTCGGCCGCCGGTGTGCCCGGCCTGCGAGAATAAGGGAAAGCATGAATTCCGGCGAATTCACATTTTTCGATAAACTTTAAGGTCTCTTGATGATCTTGTTCTGTTTCTCCGGGAAAGCCAGCCATTACATCAGCAGCTAAAGCGGCCTCAGGCAACCTGTCTCTGATTTTTTGCAAAAGGCCTGCGTAGTATTCCGTTGTATAAGGCCTTTTCATCTCAGCCAGAATTCTGTTATGGCCACTTTGTAAAGGTATATGAAAATGGTGACATACGACCTTTGTCTCTGCAATAACCGTCAATAACTCATCTGTAAATTCCAACGGTTCGATTGAGCCTAGCCTAAGCCTATTTAAACCATCTAACTGCACGAGCTCGGAAATTAAACCGGCTAAATTAATGTTATTATCCAAATCTTGCCCGTAAGCTCCGATATGAATACCGGTAAGCACTATTTCTTTATAACCGGAATTCAGCAGTGCTTTTGTTTCATTAATAATATTTTCCGGTTTTCGACTGCGAGATGGCCCGCGAGCATAAGGAACGATACAATAACTACAAAACTGACTGCACCCGTCCTGGATCTTGAGCATTGCTCTTGTCCTGCTTTCATTGACTATAAGGGGCAGTTCTTCATACTCCAGACCCTTTTGAAAAACATTGACCGCATTCACGGCCTTTATTTTTTGCCCGGCAGTCTGCCCGGTCGTCTTACCGGCGCCGGCTTGCTTAAGATAATCAAATACTGACAGCCTGTCCTGCGTGCCAACCACCAAGTCTACCCCATCAATTTTTGCTATCTCTCCAGGGCTTATTTGGGAATAGCAGCCCATAACAACTACCACGCTGGAAGGATGGTCCTTGACTATCCTGTGGATGAGCTTCCTCGACTTGCTGCTTCCGGTAGCGGTCACGGTACAGGTATTAATAACAACAGCGTCCGGTTGCTCCGTCTCTTTAACCACCTCATACCCTTTCTCAGCAGCGTACTGGGCCAGCGCTTCACTTTCGGTCTGATTAACTTTACAACCCAGCGTCAGAAAACATACTTTCATCCGTAATCCTCCAACAAGTTCATAATGTTAAAACAAAATTAGCCAAGGTCCCCGAAGTAGGTTAATACCATGGTCAGGACAGCAAGCGCAGCCGTCTCAGTCCTAAGAATTCTGGAGCCTAAAGAAATACTCCGGGCGCCGAGTTTCTCCTGAGCCTCCCTAACTTCCTCTCCCGAAAATCCTCCTTCCGGCCCGATAAGAACAGCTATAGGATATTCTGGATTAAAGCTGGCCAGAGTATTAGAAAAAGAAAGTTTTTTTTCATTTTCATAAGCTATAAGCCATTGGGTTTCTGGAGGCAACATAACTTCGAGGTCCTTCCATTCCGCTACTTGTTCAATCTTGGGTTCAATCACCCGGCGGGACTGCTTGGCAGCTTCCCCTGCGATCTTCTGCCAGCGTTTCACCCTATCTTCAGCTTTTTTGCCTTCCAACTGCATTACTGATCGGCGGGTTCTTAAAGGAATAAAGCCGGCCATACCAAGTTCAGTGGCCTTTTGAATAACCCATTCCATTTTGTCCCCCTTAGCCAGCCCCATTACCAAATATACCTTGCTTTTAGCTTCTACCTCCGGATATTCTTCTTCTATAATCCGACAGAGAGCGCTGTCTTTCTCCAGCTTTTCAATAATTCCCAGCCACTGCCGCCCCGAATTATCAAAACCATACACTTTATCTCCCCTTTGCAGGCGCAAGACCTTGGTCAAATGGTGAAGCTCATCGCCGGTTATTAGAAAACAACCCTGATTATGGGCTATTGCTCTAAAGCGGTGCATAGCATCTCCTCAATCAAGCAAAAATAATTCTTGAATATAATACCATATTTCAAACAAAATGAAAAAACCAGGATGGATCAAGCTAAGCAAAACGCGCTTTAAGTAACACCCATCCTGCTTCTTCCTTCTGGCCCACGAGCTTAAGTCCGTTCTTCTCCATGCTGGCTATAACTTCTGCTACCCGGTTAGCAATCAAGCCGGAAGCAAGAAAAATGCCCTCCGGTTTCATTAGCAAGGATAATTGCGGTAATAGATCTATAATTACATCAGCTATAATATTAGCTATAACCACATCGGCCCGGCCGGAAAACACTTCTCCCAAATCGCCGGCATGTACCTGTATTCTGTCTTCTAAGCCATTGAGAATAGCATTTTCCTTGGCAATTTTTACTGCCAAGCTATCAATGTCCCCGGCTTGCACTTCAGCGCCTAACTTAGCTGCAGCTATGGCTAGTATTCCCGAACCTGTTCCAATATCAAAGACCAGCTTGTCAGGCCCAACATGTTCCTCTATAGCCTCCAAACAAAGGGAAGTTGTAGCATGAGTACCCGTGCCAAAAGCCATCCCCGGATCAATTTCGATCACTGTTTCACCCTTTTGGGGAGTAAATTCTTCCCAGGAAGGCTTAATAACAAAATTCTCACCAATCTTAAAAGGCTTAAAATATTTTTTCCATTCATTGGCCCAATCTTCTTCCTTAACCATTATGTTATTTAAGTCAATTGTCCAATCCGGAAAGAGTTGTTTAAGCGTAAAAAGCTCTTCCCTCAGAGCAAGGATTCTGGTCTCCAAATGTTCGTCCTCAGGGAAATAGCCTTTAATAATACACTCTTCCTTAGCCTCAAGTTCATCGAAAACATGATAATCCCATGCCCCGGAGTCAATATATTCCTTGACCAGTTCTACAGATTCAATAGCTACACCTTTGCTACCTAACCTATAAAAAATATCGGTAACAGCTTCTTCTCCTGCTGACGAAACCGTTACCGCCATCTCCATCCAGTTCATAACTTATCTCCTTAAATTATATCGCCAGGCTTCATATAATTATCAGCCCATAGCATCGCGGACATTTTCTTTAACCTTTTCCCAAAATGACTTTTTGCCGAGCTTTTGATCAGCACTTGTAATACGGTCAAATTCTCTAAGCAGTTCTTTCTGTTTTTCCGTAAGCTTGGTGGGGGTAGTAACTATAACCCTGACATGCTGATCGCCCGCTCCGCTACCTCTGCGGTAAGGTACGCCCATGCCTTTAATCCGAAAAACCCTGGAGGTTTGAGTTCCTTCCGGAATTTTCATCTTAACTGCCCCATGCAGGGTGGGAACCTCTACTTCATCCCCTAAAGCGGCTTGGACAAATGTTATCGGAATTTCACAATATATATCATTGCCGTTTCTTTCAAAATACTCATGAGGCTGAACATTTAAAACAACATACAGATCGCCGGAAGGACCGCCTCTTTCCCCGGCCTCACCACGGCCACTATAACGGAGGCTTAAACCATCTTCAGAACCGGCAGGAATGTTTACTTCCAATTTTTTTACTGTACGTACTTTCCCTTTTCCACGACACTTATCACAGGGAGTAGCAATTGTTCTACCTTCACCGTTACAAGCCGTACAAGTTCGGGAGGTAGAAATCTGACCGAAAGGAGTCCGCTGTACTGATCTCACCTGACCGGATCCACCACACATGGTGCAAGTTACAGGTGTTGTTCCCGGTGCAGCTCCGCTGCCACCGCAATGCTGACAAGTATCGGCCAGAGGAATTTCAATTTCTTTTTTAGCTCCAAATGCTGCTTCATCTAAAGTAATACTTAAATCATAGCGCAAATCAGCACCCCTGACGGGGCCGCTTCTTCTACCGGCGCCGCCCATACCGCCGCCGAAAAACATTTCAAAAATATCCCCAAGACCGAAGTCGGCAAAATCGGAAAAATCACCAAACCCGCCAAATCCTTGGCCGTTAAAATCTACCCCGGCATGACCGAATTGGTCATATTTCGCTTTTTTCTCCGGATCGCTTAGTACGGCATAGGCCTCGGTGGCTTCCTTAAACCGTTCCTCAGCTTGTTTATCATTAGGCTTGACATCCGGATGATTTTCTTTAGCAATCTTCCTATAGGCTTTTTTTATTTCATCCGGACTGGCTGACTTGGAAACTCCGAGTACCTCATAATAATCTCGCTTCATTGGTTAGTCGAAACTCCTCCCTGTATTGCTGTAATAACTTGTAGTCCATTCTAAGCCGAAGTGGGCACAAAGATTTCTCTGCGCCCCCGGCTTTAGTCTCTAATATATTATTATACTATTTTATAGAATACAATGTTAAGGCATTATTTGTCTTCTTTATCCACTTCAGTAAATTCAGCATCGACAACATTATCATCGGTCTTATCAGTAGCCTGTTCCTGCCCACCAGTTGATCCAGCATCCGCCCCGGGATTGGGCCCGGCTTGGTCGGGATTAGGACCGCCCTGTTGCTGATACATTTTTTCTACAAAGGGATAGAGAGCCTTGGTAAGAGCTTCGGACTTAAGCTTGATATCTTCAACATCGTCGCCGGCAGCGGCAGTTTTTAACTCTTCGGCTGCTTTCTTAATGTTTTCGATTTCAGCGGCATCCCCTTTACCTTCAAAGTCTTTTATGGTTTTTTCAGCTTGGTAAGCAAGAGAATCCGCTTGGTTTTTAGCATCAATAAGTTCTCTCTGCTTTCTGTCCTGTTCAGCATTGGCTTCTGCATCTTTGCGCATCTTTTCAATCTCTTCCTTGCTTAAACCGGTGGATGCCGTGATAGTTACTTTTTGCTCGTTACCGGTAGCCATATCCTTAGCTGAAACATGGACTATACCATTAACATCGATATCGAACTTAACCTCAATCTGAGGTACACCCCGAGGAGCGGGTGGAATACCGGAAAGCTGGAAACGACCTAAGGTTTTATTGTAGGTTGCCATTTCACGTTCCCCTTGGAGAACATGAACATCAACAGAGGTCTGATTATCTGCGGCTGTAGAGAACACCTGGGATTTGGTAGTGGGAATAGTGGTATTGCGGTCAATAATTCTGGTAAATACTCCTCCCAAGGTTTCAATTCCTAAGGACAAAGGTGTCACGTCGACCAGAACGATATCTTTCATTTCACCGCCGAGCACGCCGCCTTGGACCGCTGCGCCCAGAGCAACCACTTCATCCGGGTTAACTCCTTTATGAGGCTCTTTGCCGCTAATTCTCTTAATAGCTTCCTGCACAGCCGGTACGCGAGTTGATCCCCCGACTAATATTACCTGATTAATATCGTTAAAAGTAAGCTTGGCATCTTCCATGGCCTGACGAGTCGGACCCATGGTAGCTTCCACTAAATCACTAATCAGTTCTTCAAATTTGGCCCTGGTTATATTCATATCCAAATGAAGCGGGCCTTCAGCAGACATAGTAATAAAAGGTAGATTTATATTGGTTTGGGTAACGCCTGACAGCTCTATTTTGGCTTTTTCCGCAGCCTCTTTTAAACGCTGAAGAGCTATCCGGTCCTTAGCTAGGTCTACAGCATGACTTTTCTTAAATTCAGCCACAATATAGTCAATGAGGCGTTGGTCAAAATCATCGCCGCCGAGGCTGTTATTCCCGCTGGTGGCTTTAACTTCAACCATTCCTTGGCTCAGTTCCAAAATTGAAACGTCAAAGGTTCCACCACCTAAGTCATAAACCAGTACAGTTTGATCCTGTTCTTTTTCTAAGCCATAAGCCAAGGCTGCGGCTGTAGGCTCGTTAATAATCCGCATAACTTCGAGACCGGCAATTGTTCCGGCATCTTTAGTTGCCTGGCGCTGAGCGTCCGTAAAATAGGCCGGAACAGTAATAACTGCCTGTTTTACTGACGTACCGAGATAGGCTTCGGCATCTGATTTTAATTTTTGCAAAATCATAGCTGAAATTTCCTGCGGAGTATAATCTTTACCCAAAAGATTTACTTTATAGTCGGAACCCATGTGCCGTTTAATAGAAAGTACAGTATTATCGGGATTGGATACAGCCTGACGTTTGGCTACTTGACCCACAAGTTTTTCCCCGCTTTTAGAGAATCCTACCACTGAAGGAGTAACTCTGGCTCCTTCGGGGTTAGGAATAACAACGGGTTCTCCCCCTTCAAGTACGGCTACACACGAGTTAGTTGTTCCCAAGTCGATTCCGATTATTTTACTCATATTTCTTATTTCCTCCTTAGCATTAAAACTATAACCTTTAACTTCTGAAATAATTCATTTAGCTTAATAATTCATTTAACTTAGCATAAAAGTATTTATGTTAGCCCGATACTTTAACCCTACTGGGTCTTATTACTTTGTCTTTAAGGTAATATCCTTTTTGCAGTTCTTCCAGGATTGTATTTTCTTCCTCATCCGATTCTTCCCTGAACATAGCTTCATGCAGGTTAGGATCAAACTGCTCGCCATGCGCCTTAATTGGTTTTAGCCCTTCCTCCTCAAGTACTTTCATTAACTGCCGGAAAATCATTTCCACTCCTTGAGAGAAAGCATCAAAGTCTTGATTACTCTTGGCTGATTCCAAAGCTCTTTCGAAATTATCCAGGACAGGAAGCAAAGACATTATTACCCTTTCCGAGGCGTATTTGGCTATTTCTTCTTTTTCCTTAACAGTTCTCCTTCTAAAATTGTCAAACTCCGCTTTCAAACGCTGTAAATGAGTATAATACTCATCTGCCTTCGCCTTTGCCTGCTCAAGCTCGTTCTCAAGAACAGAAGCATTGTCTTCTTCGAGGTCTTTCAGTTTTTCTTCAGTGCTATGCTGTTCTGTTTCTTTCGGTTCTTGTTCTTCATTCTCCGCTATATTCTGCAAATTATCTTCGTCCAGAAAAGTATTATTTTCACTCACGGATCCGTGCCCCCTTCTAAGTTTGCTGTCTACGATATTTATTAGTCAGTATTTCGGTTAAACTCTTCGTCATATAATCTACAATAGTAATTGCTTTACTGTAGTCCATTCTAGTAGGACCTAAAACTCCCACTGACCCTATTTGTTTACCGTTAATATGATAGGTAGCGGAAATTATACTGCAGTCCTTAAAGGCCAGATCCGGGTTTTCCGAACCGATGGTGATATTTAAGCCTTGATAATCATCAGGATTTAACAACTCTTGTAGTTTGCGGTTTTCTTCAAAAAGGGAGAAAAGACTTTTCACTTTATCGATGTCTTTAAACTCGGGTTGATTCAACATATTGAGCGTTCCGCCAAGATATACTCGTTCTGTATTTTCTCCATCTTTAGGCTCAAACATTCTCTCCAGAATACCCAATACTCCGTCAAGCATTCTGCGCTTCTTGGAAAGCTCGCTGTATATTTCATTAAGCAGTCCCTTTTTCAAATCCTGGGCTTTACTACCACTGAGTCTGTCATTAAATATGTTAGCCAAGATCTGTAGTTCTTCCGGACTTGTATCGTTGCCAATATCCACAATATTATTTTCCACCGTACCGTTATCTTTAACAGTGACCATAATGGCTTTTCCCGTATCATAAGGTAGAAAATATATTTTATTAAGAGCACTTTCCCTGTTTTTAGGTTTGAGAACCAAACTAGTTAAATTCGTAACTTGAGAAACAAGCTTCCCAGTATACTCGATTACTTCCTGAACTTCATCCAGCCTTTTCGTTATTTCCTGATTGATAATTTTCTTTTCTTTTTCGCTAAGAACCAAAGGATCCATCAGGCAGTCCACATAGTAACGATAACCTAGATCAGAAGGAACCCTACCGGCAGAAGTATGAGGCTGTTCAATAAGACCAAGTTCCTCCAAGTCCGCCATCTCATTGCGGATAGTAGCCGGGGACACTCCTAGTTCAAATTTCTTGGAAATAGTCCTTGATCCAACAGGTTCAGCGGTGGCTATATAATCTTGAACAATGGCTTTTAATATCTTTTGTTTTCTCTCATCCATCTGCATTACTGCCACCTCCAGCTTAGTTGTTAGCACTCTTGCAAGGTGAGTGCTAATTACCTGCTCTTACATTAGCATTTTAAAAAAAAGTTGTCAAGAGAAAAGTGGGAGTTTTTGCTTTTTATCTTATCTACAGGAAAAAGTCCTTGATTACAGAATTGGCCACAAAGTAATAAGCCGGATTAAGTTTGATTCTACCCTTTTCCGAGCGAATAATTCCTTTATTAATATAGTGTGTCAAAATTTCTCCATAAATATCCTGGATTTGCTTCCCGAACTTGCCGGCAAATAACTCGCTGTCTATGCCTTCCGCAGTCCTAAAACCCAACATTATGTATTCAGAAATAAGCTCTTTCTGTGTCAAGATTTCTGTCTCAGAATCTTCCACGGGTTTTAGACCTTGCTGAATTAGCCTGCTATATTTATAAATATCCTCAACGTTTCGGTACCTAATCCCATTAAGGCAGGATACCGCTCCCGGCCCCAGACCTAAGTAATCCTCACCCCGCCAGTAGGAGAGATTATGCCGACATTCAAAACCGGGCCTGGCAAAGTTAGAAATTTCGTAATGCCAATACCCCTGCGTTCGCAGATAACCGGCGGCCAGCTCATACATATCAGCCTGTATATCATCGTCGGGAATAACCCTTGTTCCCAAGCGATAAGACTGCTCGTCTACTAAGCAAGCAAGCGGAGTTCCCGGTTCGATAGTCAAGGCATATAGAGAAAGGTGCTGGGGTTCTAAGTCCACAGCTTTTTGTAATGTTTCTTGCCAATCGCTTAGAGATTGACCCGGAAGCCCAAACATGAGGTCCAGATTCAAATTAGTAAAACCTGCTTGACGAATAAGTTTTACACTACGGGCAATATCTTGGGCCGAGTGAATCCTACCGATTCTATTCAGCAAAAGGTCATTAAAGCTTTGGGCCCCTAAAGATATTCTGTTTATGCCGTAGCCGGACAATATCTTCAACTTGTTGAGTTCAAGTGTCCCGGGATTAGCCTCAACCGTTTTTTCTGCCTGGGGACTAAAAGCAAAAAGCTCGAGGCTGTTCAGTAAACCCTCAAGCTCCTCGGCACTTAAAACAGTTGGCGTGCCCCCACCCAGGAAAAGCGAAGCAATTTTTTCGGAAACTTCTCCTAGACGCATATGTGCTTCGCGCTCAATTCCCTGTAAATAAGATAAAGTCTTGCTTCCGTCATAAGGAATAGAAAAGAAGGCACAATAGTTACATTTTTTTTGACAAAAAGGTACATGTACATATAAAGAAGGCATATATTCCTCCGGCTTGCTAGTCGTCCATTTTAAGTACCGCCATAAATGCTTCTTGCGGAATTTCGACGCTGCCTACTTGTTTCATGCGTTTTTTTCCTTCTTTTTGCTTTTCCAGAAGTTTTCTTTTACGAGAGATGTCGCCGCCGTAACATTTGGCCAAGACGTCTTTGCGCAGAGCACGGATAGACTCCCTGGCAATAACTCGAGAGCCAATAACAGCTTGGATAGGTACTTCAAACATCTGACGCGGGATAAGGCTGCGCAGTTTTTCAACAAGTCTTCTGCCGCGCACATAAGCTTTCTCTTTATGCACTATAAAAGATAGGGCATCCACAATTTCGCCGTTAATTAAGATATCCAACTTTACCAGGTTGGCCTCCTTATAACCGATTAACTCGTAGTCCAGAGAAGCGTACCCTTTAGTCCTGGATTTTAGCTGATCAAAATAATCATACACAATTTCGCTTAAAGGCAATTCATAAGTTAAGCTTACCCTCGAGGAAGTTATATAGTCCATAGTAAGAAAAACTCCCCTTTTTTCCTGGTTAAGCTCCATAATGGCTCCGACAAACTCGGAAGGTACCAAGATGGTGGCCTTAACCATGGGTTCCTCAATGGAGACAATTTTTCCCTCCTCGGGCAACAAGGCCGGATTGTCCACATAGACTTGTTCATTGTTAACCGTATTTACCTTATAAACTACGCTGGGGGCTGTAGTAATAATCCCCAATCCGAATTCCCTCTCCAGCCTCTCCTGGACAATCTCCATATGCAATAGTCCTAAGAAGCCGCAACGGAAACCAAAGCCCAAAGCTGCTGAAGTCTCATTTTCATACATCAAGCTGGCATCGTTGAGCTGCAGTTTTTCTAAAGCATCCCGCAACTTGTCATAATCGGATGTTTCCACTGGATAAAGACCGCAAAACACCATAGAAACCGCTTTGCGGTAACCCGGCAGGGCTTCTGCTACCGGACAGTCAGCATCGGTAATGGTATCGCCTACCCGGGTGTCACCCACATTTTTGATACTGCCTGCAATATAGCCAACCTGTCCCGCCCGCAGCTCCTCAACAATATTCATTACCGGTGTAAAAACCCCTACTTCGGTTATTTCAAAAGCCTTGCCTGAAGACATCATCTTAATGGTGGTCCCTTTGCTAACCTTGCCGTCAAAAACCCGGATGTAAGGGATTGCACCTCTATAGGGATCAAACTTGGAATCGAAGATCAATGATTTTAAGGGTTTTTCATCATCGCCCTGGGGCGGAGGAATTCTAGTGACTATTGCTTCCAAAATATCTTCTATGCCCAGGCCCATTTTGGCTGAGACCAGGATGGCATCACTGGCGTCAAGCCCGATAACTTCTTCAATTTCCTGCTTTATTCTTTCTGGGTCAGCGCTAGGCAAATCGATCTTATTAATAACCGGAATAATTTCCAGGTCATTTTCTAAGGCCAAATAGATATTGGCCAGGGTTTGAGCCTCAATTCCCTGGGCAGCATCAACCACCAGCAAAGCCCCTTCACAGGCTGCCAGACTTCTGGATACCTCATAAGAAAAATCCACATGTCCTGGGGTATCAATCAAGTTCAGTTCATATGTTTCTCCGTCTTTGGCTTGATAGCGTATACGAACAGCCTGAAGTTTAATAGTAATACCCCGTTCCCGTTCCAGATCCATAGAATCAAGAACCTGTTCTTTCAGTTCCCTACTGGATAAGGTTCCGGTGTACTCTATAAGACGATCGGCAAGGGTCGACTTGCCATGATCGATATGAGCAATAATCGAGAAATTTCTGATTTTTGTTGATGCTTGAGCCATTTAATCATTCTCCCTAATATAAGTAAATATAACGCAACTTCAAAATACGGCTATATACCAGAATACAATAACTATAACTAACGAATAATTATAACAAAAAACCATACCCCAAAGCAATATTGAGCCTTTTTACCCCTTTTTCCTCTTTTTACCCAGCATTTCTAACGCCATGGTATATTCTCTCATTTTAAACTTTTTGGTAATAATGATAAAGACCGTTAATCCTATTAAGCTTCCGCTAACCAATACCCCAATTGATCCCAATTTGCCAACTCCGAACCAAGGAGTTATTAATTTTGTCCAGAGCATCACCAGAGCTCCCATTATGGATGAAGCAATCAAGGTCTTAATGAATGTCCTGCATAGCCTTCGGCCGTCAATCCTTCCCAGCTTGGTGCGCAGTACCCAAAACAGCAGAAACATTTGAATTACAGCCCCGAGAGTCACAGCTAAAGCTAAACCGCCATGGGCCAAAGGGCCTACCAACACAAACATCCAACCAATACTGGCGGCCATGGCGATAATTCCCAGAATAACCGGCATCCAGGTATTCTGCAAGGCATAAAAAGCCCTGGGCAGGATTTGAATAATAGCTTGAGCAGTAATACCCATACAAAAATAGAATAGCGGAACTGCTGTAGCCATGGTGTCAGCAGGTCCAAATTCCCCATGTTCAAAGAGCACCCGAACCAGAGGAACACGCAAAACAATCATACCAATGGAAATGGGAATGGTTATATAGATAATAAGCCGTATAGCTCCGGAAATTGTCTCTAGAAAATCCTTCAACTTATTAAGAGCGGCCTGTTCGGACAGCGTGGGAAAAACAGCCACCCCAATGGCCAGCGCAAAAATTCCGACCGGTAGTTGAAAAAGCCGGTAGGAATACCAGATAGCAGTCAGGCTCCCCGGCACAAGAGCCGAACCCAAATTGGAATTCACAATTACCTGAAACTGATTTAAGGTATACATAATAATAATCGGCAAGGAAAGGGCCAATATTTTTTTAACTCCGGGATGTTTAAAATCAATTACCGGGTAATAACGAATCCCTACTCGACGCAAGGCAGGAACCTGAACCAAAAAGTTCAAAGCTGCCCCGATAACCACCCCAAAAGCAAAGCCGGAAATACTGCGGACATTTCCCGAATTGGCAAACAGGGCGCCAAAAAAAATAACACTGGCATTATACAAGACGGTTCCAACAGCCGACGGCCAAAATATTTTGTAAGAATTAAGAATACCCATGGTAATCCCGCTCAAAGCCAGAATCACCGGCTGTAATAACAAAATACGGGTTAAGTAAATAGCCAGCTCTTTATTTTCCAGGCTAAACCCCGGAACTTGGAGGGCAATAAATTTAGGAGTTAAAATCATAGCGAGGATAACAAGAACGCACAAAAAAAGAAAGATAGAATTAGTAACTGAGCTTACTACCTTCCAACCCTCATCTTCCTTGCCCTTAGCAATATATTCCGAAAGTACGGGGATAAAAGCCGCACTTAAAACTCCTCCCACCAACAGCCAGTAAAGCAGATCGGGAAGAATAAAAGCAGTGTTATAAGCGTCGGTTGCTCCGGTTTTGCCAAACAGACCCGCCATCAGCGATTCCCGGACAAAGCCGAGAATTCTGGATAGCAGATTGGCCGCCATCAAAAAGCCCGCCGCTCTTATCATTTTTTGTCCCGTGGTCATAATTTGCAGTATCCTTTAATCCAATATATTCCGAATAGCAACACTCAAGGTCAATGATAATATTAAGTCTACTGCGAATTATATCATTATTGAAGATATTCCTTCAATACTTGGGCTATGGGTTTGGTTGCGTTCATCGCCTCCTCAAGAGTGTTCAACTGACTGCCGACCTCCAGTAAAAGGGCACCGTCCGTAAGAAACTGATTATAACGAGCTTCGGAAGCATAGGTGATTCTAGTAAAAAACAGTCCTGGATATTTCTCTTCCGCAATCTTAATTATTTCCTCCGCTATGCGATTATTCTTTTCCCAGTTAGGATTTTTCTGACCTATTACAACCATTATTTTAGCAACATTTTGTCCATCAATTTTAACAATGGATTTGCCAACCTCAGGCGGTATTCCGTCACGATGCAGATCCAATAATATGCGGATAGTAGGGTTTTCTTCCAGCATTTTTTTAGCCGTTTCATAAGAATGATTATAGGATTCTGCATAATCGGCATCATTTACGGTTTGATCCTGAATTGTTTTTACTCCCATCTTATTAAGAGCTTCCGCCAAAGCATGACCTACTTTCACTACGTCACCGTTGTCACCGCCCGCTACCCGGTCTTTTCCACCATTCCCGGCATAACACTCTGCATTATGGGTATGATATATTCCCACTAAGGCATCATGTTCACTGGTAATTGGAGCCGGTTTATTGTAGAACGGATTGTCCAAAGGCTCGAGTATAGGTCCTTCCATTTCCGGATCACTAGGATAATAAGTCCAACCAACCCATGATATACCCTGTTTCGGAGGGGCATAAAAACTTAGGAAATAAGTTCGGGCATCGGAAATATTAACTCCCGTTAGAAAATACATCCCCAGCGCCGCTGCCTTATACCGCATTTCCTCTATATACTCCCTTTGAGGTTGGGATAATCCCGGAACACCATCCAGAAGAAGCATTGGAAAGGGAAAACTCCTGTCACTTAAAATTCTGATTAAATAATTTGAACTGTTATTAACAATACAAAAATATATAGCAAAAAGAAAAAGTATTAAAAACAGAATCACAACCATAGTCCTAAACCAAGTATTTTGGTAAAACATTCTCTACTCCCCCTGTTTCCATATTTAGGAATATGAAGGACAACCTCTTTTTAGAACTAAATAATAGATATCGACCGGATAAGAAGATTAAGAGTTTTTATAGTTGCATATGCTTGACAATGTATGATAAAATGTACTTTGCGTAAAAAGCACACGGTAGATCGTATTAAAGGGGGTGACAATATGCCTAATATTAAATCCGCAATCAAAAGAGTTAAAATCAGTAGCGAGCAAAATGCTAGAAACACCGCTGTTAGATCTGCCTTGAAAACAACAATTCGTCGTTTTGAGGAATCTCTTGCAAATAATCCTGAACAAGCTGCCGAAGCTCTGCAGAAAGCTTCACGCGCCCTTGATAAAGCTGCAGCCAAAGGCTTGATTCATAAGAATAAAGCTGCCCGGAAAAAGTCAAGAATGGCAAAGAAATATGCCCAATCAATTAATCAAGCCAGCTAATATTACAAACCAGCTAAATATTAATAAATTTCCAATTAAAGTTAATTACTTATTATTGGCTCTAGAGCAAATATTGAAGAAGATGTCTTCCAAAGTTGTGATGATATGAAGGCATCTTTTTTTATCCGGCTTTAAAATATTTTATATGAAAAATTGGTAACCAAAAGTTGTAATTTAAGGTACTTTTTGTTTCTCTTTTTTGCCAATTTGAATTATACTTTAACTAGGACTGACTTCCGCCACTGTGGCCAAGAAGATGAATTCAGAATTTTTCCGCAATTCGTTTAAGGAGGAGGTAGAAACATTGAATAACAAATTCAAACCTGACTCTCAAAGCCTCGTAAGCTTCAGTCTAATGGGACCTGAAAGCGGCGCACTTTGTGTTGTAGACATCAACGATGGCAAGATGACCCGGATCAAGCCTTACGACTATGATACGGAGCATACCGATGCTCATTGCAATCCCTGGAAAATCGAAGCTCGCGGTAAGACCTTTAAACCCCCGCAAAGAATAAACTTAACTCACTTTGGTCTGGCTTACAAAACCCGGGTTTATTCCCCAAACAGAGTGCTTTATCCCCTGAAGCGTGTAGACTGGGACCCCAAAGGTGAGCGCAATCCGCAAAACCGCGGCAAATCAGGTTATGTCCGCATTTCCTGGGATGAAGCGGCTCAGATCTGCGCTGATGAATTGAAACGTATTAAAGAAACCTATGGACCGGAAGCGGTTCTCTGCCAGTCGGACATGCATGGAGAAGGTAAACATGTCGCTCCCAGCCATGGCTGTCCCAACCGTCTACTCTCCCTAATGGGCGGCTATACGCTGCAAATGCGTAATATGGATAGCTGGGAAGGCTGGTACTGGGGCGCCAAACACGTTTGGGGCTGCGAACCTGTTGGTCAGCAGGCTCCGCGGACTAACCTCATCCCTGATATCGCCAAACATTCTGAAAGCTTATTATTCTGGGGCTGTGACCCCGAGGTAACCCCCCTTGGCTTTGGCGGCCATCTGCCTACTCTTCTTTGCTATTGGTTCACGGAACTTGGGATTAAATCTATCTATATTTGCCCGGACCTAAACTACGGCGCGGCCATTCATGCCGACAAGTGGATTCCCATACTTCCCAATACCGATGCTGCTTTGCAGCTGGCCATAGCTTACCAGTGGATTACCAATGAAACTTATGACAAAGAATATATTGCCAAGCATGCCTACGGTTTTGATAAGTTTGTGGACTATGTTCTGGGCAAAGAGGACGGAATTCCCAAAACTCCGGCCTGGGCCAGTGAAAAATGTGGTGTAGCCGAATGGACCATCAAAGCGCTGGCTCGCCACTGGGCTAAAAAAATTGTAAGTATATTGCACGGTAACGGTGGTTCCTTTATTCGCGGACCCTATTCTTCTGAGCCGGCTCGCCTGGAAATTATGCTGCTCGGGATGCAGGGCTTAGGTAAACCCGGGGTGCATCAGGCTAAAATGATTGAGTGGAACATGTGGGCCAAAACTTATCCGGTGCCCTTTACTCCTAAATTTTTACCACCTATGCCCCATTGCGCCGACCCGCTCCGTCCTGTAGACGGCGATCTCCCCGAAGAGCTTAACATGAAACGCTTCTGTCTGACTCCTGAGCAGGAAGAGCGTGCTCCGGAACTGATAGAACTCTTCAAGCAATTGCCCGCACCCAAGCAGTTTATTCCGCGCTGTTTGGTGCATAAAGCTATTACGGAAGGCCATGCCGAATGGTATGGTATGCATTGCTTCAGCACCAGCCAGGTACCCAAAGAGAACAACTACCGTCTCCCCACCAATAAATACCAATTTGAAAAAATGGTCTACCCCCGTCCGGGTTTAAGCCGGGTGCATATGATTTGGTCTTCGGCACCTTGCAACGTTACCTGTTGGAATGATGGCAATCTCTTTATTGATGCTTACCGGCACCCTGATATTGAGACCTTTGTTGTTCAGCACCCCTGGATGGAAAACGATTGCTACTTTGCCGATCTGATCTTACCCGTTCTCACCAAACACGAAATGAACGATCTGGGCAACGATTACAGCAGCGGCGTCTTCCAATCTATTTACCTGGAAGAACCCTGTATTGAGCCGCGGGGTGAATCCCTGTCCGACTTTGATGTTTGTGCCAAAGTGGCCGAGAAACTGGGACCTGAATACTATGATGTTTATACCGGAAAATTAAGTGAAAAAGAACGGGTGCGTTTCTTCTATAAAGCGACCGGCTTAGAAGAGCATATGTCCTGGGAAGAATTCCAGGAGAAAAAGATTTTTGTACTTCCCATTGATGAAGAAG
>JAAYOJ010000016.1 GCA_012520405.1 Peptococcaceae bacterium | reverse complement strand
CCTGTCGAAATACCTGTCAAAGGCGGAACTAAAATATTTGACGTTGATGAACACCCGAGAGAAGGTGTTACACCTGAATCTCTAGCCAAACTAAGACCGGCATTTAAGAAAGACGGAACTGTTACCGCCGGTAACGCTTCCGGTATCAATGACGGTGCCGCAGCTTTAGTTTTAGCCTCTGCCGAATATGCTCAAAAATTAGGTTTTAAACCTATGGCTAGATTTGTGGCCGGAGCATCAGCTGGGGTAGACCCTCAAATCATGGGTATTGGTCCGGTTTATGCTACCAGAAAAGCTTTGGCCAAAGCTAATTGGCAGTTAAGCGATATTGGTCTAATTGAAGCCAATGAGGCCTTTGCCGCTCAAGCCCTTGCAGTCAGCAAGGAATTGGAATTCAACATGGATATTGTCAATGTCAACGGTGGGGCCGTTGCTTTAGGTCACCCCATCGGAGCCAGCGGTGCCAGAATTCTGGTTACTCTGCTGCATGAAATGGTCAAGAGAGATACTAAAAAAGGCCTGGCTACCCTCTGTATCGGCGGCGGTCAAGGAGTAGCAGCTCTGGTGGAAAGATAATAGCAAGTTCTAGTTAGTGTTAGTATAAGCATATATTTTTAAAATTTAAAAGAGACTTAGGCTTAAATTGCTCCCTTTGTTGGCAACAGAGAGGTGATAACAACCTTGACATTGTCAAAAAGGGAGCATTTTTACCTTAGAATAGTCCCTTATAGTTATTATTAAACTAAAAATCTGTACGGTTATCAGTACAGTTGTCAGGGTAACCGTACAACCTAATATTTAATACATATTTATGTTTTGTCCTGGTTATTCTATTTGTGGATAGAATCTCGGATTAAATACGAGAAAAACACCAAAAGGTTCACATTTAATCTTTTTTTTGCTTCTAGCAGCCAAATTTCTAAAAAAATTAACAGTTTCCAATTATCCAACTCTTTACCCAACTATTGGCATGGTTTTTGCATTAATTAAACAGTAAGCGGTAGCATCCTCGAAAGGTATTAAATGGAGGTGAAGTTTAAATGGCAGATTTAACTTGTCCAATCACTGGAAAGGTTCTAGAAGTTAACGTATCCGTAGGTCAGGCTGTGACCGAAGATGATGAATTGTTCATCATTGAGGCTATGAAAATGGAAAACCCGGTCTTTTGTGATGATGCTGGTACAGTAAAAGAAGTTAAGGTTAAAGTCGGTGACCAAGTAGAAGAAGGCGACGTTCTGGCTGTAATCGAGTAATTTCTAATCCAGCAACATTTGTAGTACTGTTATATGCTACCGAAAGGGGGTTTTACAATGGGAAGCCGTGGATATTCTTTGCATCCATACTTTAAAGAAATGCCGGGTATCGGTAAAGAATTAGCCCGGGTTAACAAAAAGAATATTGAAGAAATCAAAAGTGTAGAAGCAGAGATTGCCAAAGAGGTCGAACAAGTTATAAATTATGGCAAAGCGACAGAAAAAATGAACGAAAAGGGCGAATGGACCGCTTGGCAACGTATAGAATATTTGGTCGATCCAGGAACCTGGTGCCCATTGCATACTATCTACGATCCGGCTGGCAATGAAGAAGGTCAAACCGGAGTCATTGACGGCTTAGGCAAAATTAACGGCAGATGGGCGGTTATTATTGCCTCTAACAATAAGGTAATGGCTGGAGCATGGCTAACCGGACAGTCGGATAATGTTTTAAGAGTAACTGACATTGCTAAAATGCTACACCTGCCTTTAGTTTGGATTCTTAACTGCAGCGGTGTTAAATTGATGGAGCAAGAAACAATTTATCCTAACCGCAGAGGCAGTGGTACAACATTTTTCCGTCACGCCGAACTGCAGAAACTCGGTATACCGATTATTGTAGGTATCTGGGGAACTAACCCTGCAGGTGGTGGTTATCATGCCATCAGTCCGACAATTTTATTGGCTCACAAGGATTCCAACATGGCCGTAGGCGGTGGCGGAATCGTCGGCGGTATGAATCCAAAAGGCTATTTTGACGAAGAAGCTGCTGACCAGTTGATTGATGCAACCCGTAAGTACAAAGCTGTTCCTCCCGGTAGAGTGGAGATTCACCATAACGGAACCGGTTTTATGAGAAGTGTCTTTGATACCGAAGCTGAAGTACTAGACGAAATCAAAAGATACATGAAGACTCTTCCTGCTTATGATACGGAATTCTTCCGTGTGGCTGAACCGGCTGAACCGAAATTCCCAATTGACGACTTATACAGTATTGTACCATTCAACCAAAAACGCACTTATTCCATGCCTGATGTCCTGGCTAGATTATTTGACGGCAGTGAGCATCTGGAGTTCAAGCCGGACTATGGTTTGGAAATGTACTGCGGTTTAGCCAAAATCGACGGACTTTTGTGCGGCTTTATTGCTAACAACCAAGGTCTTCTGGGAGCTGATTACCCCAAATATGCTGATTACCAGGGAATTGGCGGTAAATTATACCGTGAAGGTCTAATCAAAATGAATGAATTTGTTACCTTCTGCGGCCGTGACCGGATACCGCTTATCTGGGTTCAGGATACCACGGGTATTGATGTCGGCGACACAGCGGAATTAGCTGAGTTGCTAGGACTCGGCCAATCCTTGATTTATTCCATTGAGCAGTCTGATATCCCCATGATGACCATTGTCTTACGTAAAGGATCAGCTGCTGCCCACTATGTACTGGGTGGACCCCAGGCTAATAACAATAACGTGTTTACCCTGGGAACAGCTACTACCGAGATTTATGTCATGCACGGAGAAACTGCTGCCGCTGCTTCTTATTCTCGCCGCTTGGTTAAGGATAAGGATGCAGGCAAGCCGTTAGATTCTACTATCCAAAAGATGAATGACATGATTCAGCAGTACCAAGATAAATCCAGACCTGATTTCTGTGCCAAGAAAGGTCTGGTAGATGAAATCGTTAATATGGATAGCTTGCGCAAATACTGCCAGGCCTTTGTAGGAGCCTATTACCAGAATCCAAAATCAATCTGCGCCATTCATCAAATGATTACCCCGAGAGTAATTAAGGGATAATTGTTTTCTTG
>JAAYOJ010000087.1 GCA_012520405.1 Peptococcaceae bacterium | reverse complement strand
TGTTGCAATTTCAAGGGCTTGTACTGCATTGTATGTGTTTTATGATGCCTCGGCAGAAGATGAACGCCAGATTATGTTAGCTAAAGGTTATCTCAAACTTGTGCAGTAAGAAAAAATCTAATTCAACAATAGGAAACAATGAAAAACTGCAAGCCTACTGGTTATTTACATTTTTTATAATATGACGTGCTGTTGTCTTATTTCGTCTGGCATACTAAACTTAACCAATACTTTCAGGAAAAATGTGAGGAGGGATATATTAGAAATGAGCAAAAATACAATTCTTCAAATCATAAGAGAAGAAACCTTGCGCTTTACACGGGTGCTCATAAGAAAGTAATTGGAGAAATTACGATTATGGCATCTGTCAGACGGGGTTGGTAAACGAGATAACGGGTATTCGGTGAAAGCAAGGAAGAAGTATACTTAAATACATATCATACATTTGAAGAGGCTAAAACAGCTATCTTTGAATATATAGAGTCTTGGTATAACCGCAGAAGGAGGCACAGTGCGTTGGATTATAAAACCCCACAGCAGGTTGAAGATGAGATTCTTGCAGCTTAGTAATCTTTCTCTACGTATTAATATCATGCAGAGAAAAAATGTTCAACTTTTTGTGTCCAAAGTATTGACATAGGTCCACCCATACTAACAGTTGTGATGCGAAATACTGTGCCATTGGCTCAGCAAGGTCACTTGCTTCTCCAGTATAGGCAAACAGAAAAAGACGTCCGAGCATAGCAGAAATATCTTCTTTTTCTGTAAGTGTCTGATTGGTTTTATTTCGAATATATTCATTTAAGTCCAATTTATCGCCTGTATGCAAGTTAACACCGGGCTCAATGCAATACAGTGGAACAAGGGAATTGTCCGGTTTTCTGTAATATTTCAAAACACCTGAGCCATTTTTTGATTGTGAAATCATACTACCGTCCATCAAATCATTCACCACATCATGGGCATATGAGGGTACATCAATTATACCCGCATAAACATTTCCCCTGCCATCGCCAATTCCGTCAGCAAACACACTGAACATAGAAAAAGGCAGTGCAAACAGCACTGCCATAACAAGCGAGATTCCTCGCTTAAAAAGTTTTATTTTTATCATTTATCTTTTCCTCTCTTGTTTCTGCAAAAGAAAAAAGGTGAACATATGTCCACCTCATCACTCGCATTTTTATTTAAAATAATACATAAATACGCCATTCTCCTGAAGCCTCCCAGTCATCCTCAAAATACAGATTAATAACTGTTCCTTCGCCATAGTTAATTAAAATTATTCTCGCCCTATTTCGAACGCGCTCTTTAATATCCTCATTTGATGTACCATATAATGTTCTTATAGGAATATCCCAAGATGAATTTTCAGGCGTATTGCCGTCATCCCTGTAGACCAGTCCAACTTCATTGCAGTAATTCTGAATGTATGCTGTAAGCTCCTGTTTAAAGGCTTCATTTAAGACCTTTTTTGGCTCCGGAGTAGTTGTAGTTATAACTGGAACTTCAGTTTGGGGAGATTGTGGTGTTGCTGGTTTTGAGGGTTCTGTAACTACCACATTTGTCTGTGGTATGGTTACTTGTTCAGCTATTACTGGTTTTGTTTGTGGAGAAATATTCGCCACTGGTGCT
>JAAYOJ010000079.1 GCA_012520405.1 Peptococcaceae bacterium | reverse complement strand
TAATTCCAAGTATTTTTGAATTATACCTACTTTCTCAGTTAAGAGAGTGATTGTCTGTTTATAAATAGTGGGCAAGGTTGTGCCCAAGGCCGCAAGCTCCCTATAGAGCCTGAGGCCAATTAAGGTTAAACAGAAAAGAAGTAATAACACAATAATTACTATAACCAATACCGTGGCCAAAGTTCTTTTAAATTTGAGTAATTTGATTATGCCTAACACTAAGGGCTCAATAAGAAAGGCCAGGATAAAAGCTAAGATAAAAGGCAAAAAGGCCGAAATCAACTTCCCTAAAACGACGGCAAATACCGGCAAAAATTCCTCAACAGTATAAGTGAAAAGCTTCAAAGCCGCAAGAATTGTTAAAACAATAAGCAAGCGGTTAAGATTGGTTTTTAAGGTAGATTTACTATCCGTCACTTATCATCCCGCCATTCCTAATAACAAAAATGCATAAACAATCGGTATTGCAAACAACAAGCTATCAAAGCGGTCCAGGATACCCCCATGCCCTGGTATAATGGCACCAGAGTCTTTGAGACTTGCTGTCCTTTTCAAGGCCGATTCAAAAAGATCACCAATTTGAGATACTACACTGGCCATAAGGGATAACAATAATAATGCGTAGGGATTCCCCAGCTTTGTGAGGTACCAAAATATCAAGCCAAAACAACAGGCCGCAAGCAATCCGCCAATAGCTCCCTCAATTGATTTATTAGGGCTTACTTTGGGAGCCAGTTTCCTTTTACCAAAAGCACTGCCGATAAAATAGGCTCCCGAATCCGTAATCCAAACTAGAATGAAAACAAAAAAGCACCAAGCCCTCCCGTCGGGCAATTCCCGGAGAAAAAATAATATTGTTAACAGTCCTACCGGATAAAAAATACTTAGAAAACTATAAGCAGCATCAGTAAAAGACACTGTTGGATAATTAAGACCATAATTTCCAAAAGAAATAACAAACCAGATAACGGCAAGAGGTAGAAGCCACTCCGTCCGCTGCAACAGGAATATTGCTAACCACAGAATACAGAATAAAGCCGTTAGTCTAGGGCGGATATTAAACCCGGCCTTTTGTCCCAAGTTTAGGAACTCCCGCAACCCTAACAAGGCCAGAACTACTATAAGCAAAGCTAAGTACCACCCGCCAAGCCAAGTCAGCAGTAATAATATGGGTATCCCAATAAGGGCACTGAGTACTCTCTTTACCATTTCAATTATTCCTCAACCTTCTTAATTCCACCGAATCTCCGTTCCCGGTTTTGAAAAATCCTGATGGCTTCCAACAGTGACTTTTCATTAAAATCCGGCCATAATTCTTTAACCACAACTATTTCAGAATAAGCAACCTGCCATAGTAAAAAGTTGCTTAACCTCATCTCCCCGGAAGTCCTGACAAGCAGTTCCGGTTCCGGGCAATCTCTTGTAAACAAATACTGTTCGAAAAGTTCTTCTGTGATGTCTTCGTAATTGATAGAGCCTTGTAAAACATCTTGGGCAATTTTTTTGGCCGCTTGCGTGATTTCTGCTCTGCTTCCATAATTCAAAGCAACATTGAGAACGAGGCCCTTGTTGTCTTTTGTTTTTTCACAAGCTATAACATAGGCTGCCCGCACATCCTCAGGAATATTTGCCATATCGCCGAGTACGCGAATTCTAACATTATTAGCGTGAAGCTCATCGAGTTCTTTGATTACATATTCTTTTAATAAGGACATTAGAATACCTATTTCTGAACGGGGTCTTTTCCAATTCTCAGTAGAAAATGCATATACCGTTAAATACTGAACACCAAGGCTATCACTAAGGCGCACAATATCACGCAAAGCTTCAACACCGGCCCGGTGACCCACGCTACGAGGCATTCCTCTCTTCTGGGCCCATCGTCCGTTTCCATCCATAATAACAGCCAGATGTTTAGGGATTCTTGTCATATCCAGGCCCTGATATTTTACTTTCTTATTTTTGTTTCTCCAAATATTCACCAAAATACACCCCGGATTCCGTCTTCCTCTTGCTGTTAAAAAACCCCCTATTGCAGGGGGTAGGGCATTAGTACTTCTGGTATTTGTCATGCAATAAAACGAATACTAACTTTCCCTTTTTACGGCTAACTCTGGCAACCCTTAAATCGCCACAAGGAATCACTTTTTTATCAGGATATGTTATCTGGCTGGTAAAATCCAATTTCAGATCCGTTAATTCTCCTTGGACTTCACTCCACCTTTTTCCAAGCCAATGCAACTGTTACACTTCCATAATTTCTTGTTCTTTTTTCTCTAAGGTATTATCTATTTCTTTTATAAATGTATCCGTAAGTTTTTGCGCTTTTTCCTGAGCTTTTTTAGACTCATCTTCAGATACGCTTTTTTGTTTTTCTAAATTCTTAATGTTATCAATAAGTTCACGTCTTATATTACGAACAGCTACTCTAGCTTCTTCGGCTTTTTTTCTTACCGTTTTAGCTATTTCTGTTCTCCGTTCAGCTGTAAGTTGGGGAATCGGTAGCCTGATAACATTACCGTCATTGGAAGGTGTCAGCCCCAGATCCGATTTCATAATCGCTTTCTCAATATCTTTAATTGCTGATTTGTCCCAAGGCTGGATAACAAGCATCCGCGGCTCGGGTACTGACACATTAGCCAGCTGATTAATCGGGGTAGGAGTATTATAGTAGTCAACAGTGATCTTTTCCAACATGGCTGGATTAGCCCTCCCAGCCCGTACGGATGCCAAGTCTTTACGCAAGACTTCCACGGTTTTCTTCATTTTGTCTTCAGCTGAGCTCAAAGCATCATTAATCATATTATTCCCTCCCTATATAGGTTCCAATAGGCTCTCCCTTTAATGCTTTAATAATATTACCATTTTGATTAATATTAAATACAATAAGCGGTATATTATTATCCATGCATAAGGAAGCTGCCGTAGAATCCATAACACCGAGTCCTTTACTTAAAACATCAAGATAAGTTAGGCGATCGAACTTTTTAGCTCCTGAATTTTTTACCGGATCGGAGTCATAAACCCCATCAACTTTTTTGGCCATAAGAATCGCTTCTGCTTCAATTTCCGCGGCTCTCAAAGCTGCAGTTGTGTCGGTGGAAAAATACGGATTACCTGTACCGGCTGCAAAAATAACGATACGTCCTTTTTCCATATGGCGAATCGCTCTGCGACGTATGTATGGCTCAGCAATAGCTCTCATCTCAATGGCCGACATAACCCTGGTTTGTACCTCAAACCTTTCCAAGGCATCCTGCAAAGCCAAAGCGTTCATTACCGTCGCCAGCATGCCCATATAGTCAGCAGTAGCTCTATCCATCCCCTGGGAGCTACCGGCGATTCCCCGCCAGATATTTCCCCCGCCGACAACAAGTGCTATTTCCACTCCCAGTTTTTGCACTTCCCTAACCTGTTCGGCTACAGCATTTAACATGGTATGTTCTATACCAAAACCCTGCCCACCGGCTAGAGCCTCACCGCTTAGTTTTAAGACTACACGTCGGTAGGGTAATACACTCATGAAAAACCTCCATAACTATTGATATTTTCTACACAAAATACAAAATCCCTTCTCATTGGAAAAGAGAACACCGAAGTGTTCTCGTTATTTATTCATTTCTTTCATTACTTCATCGGCAAAGTTTTCCTGACGTTTTTCAATTCCTTCTCCCAACTCATACCGGGCAAAACGGCGAATAGAAATCTTTTCTCCGATTTTAGCAGTTTTTTGCAGTACCAGATCTTTGACTTCCATATCCGGGTCTTTAATAAAAGGCTGTTCCATTAAACATACTTCTTTGTAGAATTTCTCTACCCGGCCTTCAACCATCTTATCTACGATTTTTTCCGGTTTGCCTTCATTTAAAGCCTGGGCTTTAAGAATTTGTTTCTCGTGTTCTACGACATCCGCCGGAACGTCCTCTTTATTAATATAGAGCGGTTTAGCCGCTGCAATTTGCATGGCAATATCCTTAACAAATTGTTTAAACTCTTCACCACGGGCTACGAAGTCAGTCTCGCAGTTTACTTCCACTAAAACCCCGATTCTTCCTCCGCCGTGAATGTAAGATTCCACCAAGCCTTCAGCGGCAATCCGGCTTTCTTTCTTAGCAGCAGCAGCCAATCCTTTTTCGCGTAAAAAGTCTATGGCTTTATCCATATCGCCGTTGCATTCTGTCAAGGCTTTTTTACAATCCATCATCCCTGCTCCGGTCCTTTCCCTGAGCTCTTTCACCAGAGCAGCACTAACTGCAGCCATAATCTATGACCTCCTTACTTAAAGCACTGAAACTTAAACAAGCTTAAAGATAAGAACAGGGTAAGCCGGACTACGACATACCCTTATCTCACTCTGCGGTCCTTATTCTTGAACCTCTTCTTCACTATTTTGGATATCTTCCGTAACCTCGGCCTCTTCGTTATCAATACTGCCTTGCTGTCCTTCAATAACAGCATCCGCCATCTTGGACGTCAGCAGTTTGACTGCTCTTATAGCATCATCATTAGCCGGAATAATAACGTCAATTTCATCAGGATCGCAATTGGTATCAACGATACCTACTATAGGAATATTTAATCTTCTGGCTTCAGCGACTGCAATTCTTTCCTTGCGGGGATCTACAACAAATACAGCGTCAGGTAATTTCTTCATGTTTTTTATCCCGCCAAGGAATCTTTCTAATTTCCCCATTTCATGACGAAGGGCAGCAACTTCCTTTTTAGGAAGTAGCTCAAAAACTCCCTCTGCTTCCATTTTCTCCAATTCATGAAGTCTTTGGACTCGTTTCTGAATGGTTTGAAAGTTGGTCAGCATGCCACCTAGCCAGCGCTCATTCACATAAAACATGCCACAGCGTTCGGCTTCTTCTTTCACGGACTCCTGGGCTTGCTTTTTCGTTCCCACAAATAATATAGTACCGCCGTTGAATGCTAGATCCCGTACAAAATTATAGGCCTCGTCAACCTTTTTAACTGTTTTCTGCAAGTCAATAATGTAAATGCCGTTTCTTTCAGTAAAGATATAAGGAGCCATTTTGGGATTCCAGCGACGGGTTTGGTGACCGAAGTGTACACCGGCTTCCAACAATTGTTTCATGGAAATTACAGCCATTGTGTTACACCTCCTCTCTTAGCTTGTTTTTTCCTCCGCAAATTTCATCCCCGGCACCCCTTGTCTAAAGACAAGGAACAAGGCGCTCTGGGTCCCTTTGCGTGTGTATTCAAAATTTACACTGCGAATAGAATACCATACAGTTGGCCTGAATGCAACAAAACTTGCAGAAATTTGTACTAATTCAGCCCATAGTGACTGTTAAGATTAGAGCGAATATTATAAGCAGCAATTATCTCTTCCAGATCCGTCAGTAATTCATTAAAGGGAAAATACAAATCCGAAAGATAATATTTTCTCTTCCCGGTTTTAAGCAAAACAATTTCCTCGTTATTTTTAGTCCAAGCAAAGGAAGCCCTTCTGATATCCTGGGGTTCAACTACAGTTTTCCCTAGAATAGAACTAAAAATAATTACTCCGTCGCCCACTATAATCCTTCTTGTTTTAGCCATAAGCCAAAGGAAAAGAATAATTAGGGCCGTAAAAAGATAGATGCCCGAGAGAAAGGTAAGATAAAACTGGGACAAGTTCAAAAAATAACTTGCAGCACCAACGAGTAAGGGATAGAGGATAAGATAAACCAGGCCGGGCATAACCAACGGTTTCATCCGATAGTAGTATTCGTGTCTATCCATAATCTTCACCCCATAATATTACTGATGGTTAACGTACTTATCTATTTCATCCAAAAGATAATCGTTTAAGATCCGGATATATGTCCCTTTCATACCTAAAGATTTTGATTCAATCACTCCGGCCGATTCAAATTTACGCAAGGCATTGACTATTACAGAACGGGTTATCCCTACCCTGTCCGCAACCTTGCTGGCTACCAGAAGCCCTTCAGTACCGCCGAGTTCAGCAAAAATATGCTCTACTGCTTCCAGTTCAGAGTAAGAGAGTGTACCTACAGCTATTTGGACAGCAGCTTTTTTTCGTGCTTCGGTCTCGGCTTGCTCAGCCTTAACCCTAAGAATTTCCATCCCAATCACGGTAGCTCCATATTCGGCCAAAATTAAATCTCCGGGAGTGAACTCTTTATTGAACTTGGATAAGACTAAAGTACCTACCCTTTCACCACCGCCTAGTATAGGAACAATGGTGGTGATTTTGTTATTTAAGCCGCATTTCTCGTTTTTATTAAAAATACAGCTATTCTCGACCTGACTCGTATTGGCTTTAGTAGACGTGATTCTTATCAAGCCCTGATTATAAGATTCCGGAAAACGCTCCGAGTGGACTACGATTCTTTCCATTTCATCACAATGGAAATTTTCCATAAACCAGTAAGCAAGAATTTTTCCTCTTCGGCCAACGATGTAACAATTAGAATTGATTTTTTCACTTAAAACTTTAGCCATTTCCTCAAAATCTATGGGCTTACCGGCAGCCTTTTGAATCAATTTGCTAATCGCTCTTGTTTTTTCAAGCAGAGTTTCCATAACTGCCTCCTCAGTTGCAAAATATAAATACTGCAAACAAATAAAAGATTTAAACTATATTATATATGAATTGTTTGAAAATTTAAAGTATATATTTCGACAAATCTTGATTTTTTGCTACATTCCCCACTCTTTGCTGGATATATTCTCTATTTAGGGTAATGGTATAACCTTCAGGAAGTTCAGAGGCTTCAAAGGAAAGTTCATCCAAGACCTTTTCCACTATAGTATGAAGTCTTCGGGCTCCTATGTTTTCAGTAAAAGAATTTACCTCGTAAGCTATTTTTGCTATTTCTTCAATAGCATTTTCCGAAAACTCAACTTCTATGCCTTCCGTAGACAGCAAGGCACTGTATTGTTTTATTAGTGAAAATTGAGGTTCTGTAAGTATTCTTTTAAAATCGGCTACGCTTAAAGATTGAAGCTCAACCCTGATAGGAAACCTACCCTGGAGTTCAGGAATAAGATCCGAAGGTTTGGAGACATGAAAAGCACCGGCAGCAATAAACAAAATATGATCCGTTTTGACCGGCCCGTATTTTGTTATTACCGTTGACCCCTCTACCAACGGGAGAATGTCCCTCTGTACTCCCCCTCTAGAAACATCAGGGCCGGAAGTCGAGTCCCTGCCGGCAATTTTGTCAATTTCGTCAATAAAAACTATGCCTTCTTGCTCTGCACGACGAATTCCTTCCTGGACAGCCTCGTCATGATCGATTAGATTCTGAGCCTCTTCTTGAGCAAGAATTTTTCGAGCCTCTTTGACCGTAACCCTACGCTTTTTATGTTTTTTGGGCAGTATACCGGCCATCATATCTTGAATATTAATTCCCAGTTCAATTCCCGAAGCCCCAAGCATATCGAGATAGGGAGAATTTTCTTCTACTTCTATCTCCATATGGTGATCTTCCAGTTCTCCTTTTTGCAATTTTTCCAAAATAAAAGCACGATCCCTTTCAACTTCGGGAGAAACCGAAGCTTCCTTTTCCCTCTGTCCATCCTGGTTGAATAAATATTGAAAGGGATTAGCGTTGGGGCTTTCCTTTTTCTTACCGGGGACTAGTAAGGCTAATAGCCTTTTTTCCGCATTCTTTTCCGCTTCCTTTTCTACTTCTTTCATTTTTTCCGCTTTAACCATGCGAATAGAAATCTCTGTGAGATCGCGGATAATTGATTCCACATCGCGGCCAACATAGCCGACTTCCGTGAACTTGGTAGCTTCCACCTTGGTAAAGGGAGCTCTGACGAGTTTAGCAAGTCGTCTGGCAATCTCAGTTTTTCCTACACCGGTAGGCCCGATCATCAAAATATTTTTAGGCAGGACATCTTCCTGAAGATTAGGCGGCAGGAGCGACCTCCGGTAGCGATTGCGCAAAGCAATTGCTACTGCTCTTTTGGCTTCCCGCTGGCCAACTATATATTTATCTAGTTCAGCAACTATTTGTTTTGGTGTTAGCTGTTCCATTCGTCCACATCCTCCAATTTTTCCACAATAATATTTTCATTTGTGTAGACGCAAATTGATGCCGCTATTTTCATCGCTTCTTTAACTATTTCCCCGGCGTCCATATCAGTATGGTTAACTAAAGCCCTGGCAGCGGCTAAAGCATAATTGCCCCCTGAGCCGATAGCAACTACTCCATCATCCGGTTCAATAACTTCTCCCGAACCCGAAATGAGCAAAATAGAATTTTTATCAGCAACAAGGAGTAGGGCCTCCAGATTTCTCAACATCCTATCCGTGCGCCAAACCTTGGCCAACTCCACGGCAGCCCTTTGTAAATTGCCATGAAATTCTTCCAACTTGCCTTCAAACTTTTCAAAAAGGGTAAAAGCATCGGCTACCGAGCCGGCGAAACCGGCCAACACTTTTCCTTGATATAATCTACGCACTTTGCGCGCTCCATTTTTCATTATAGTAGCCTGTCCCATAGTGACTTGGCCGTCACCGGCGAGAGCAATCTGTCCGCCCTTTTTTACGGCAACAATCGTTGTAGCGTGAAACATAATATCCTCCTATTTTAACTATATTTCACAATCCTGAATATTTTCTTGGAATGGGGCGTTGAAGTCTTTCCAAAATGTATGGTTTTGAGTTTGTGAAATATATGTTTTTGGCTTCTTGTTTATGGCGATTTTCTTTTTGCCCTTGGATGGGAATTCATATAGACATCACGCAATTTTTCGCGTGTTAGGTGAGTGTATATTTGGGTAGAAGATAATTTTTTGTGTCCTAATAACTCTTGAACACTTCTTAAATCAGCCCCCCCGTCCAAAAGATGAGTAGCAAAAGTATGTCTCAACATATGAGGATAAATATGCTGGTGTAGATTGGCTTTCTTCTCCAGCTTGTCCAGTATACGCCGAACTGACCGCGCGGACAAGCGGGTATTTTGGTAATTTAAAAGAAGGGCTTGTTCAGAATCATGTCTGAGTTCCAGATATTTTTTAATAGCTTGACAGGCATAGTCCGTTAAGGGCACAATTCTTTCCTTTTGGCCTTTGCCATACACCTTTACTAAGCCGTTTTCCAAGTCTAGATCCCTAATATCAATATTAACCAGTTCACTAACCCTTAAACCCGAACCATAGAGGATTTCCACAATTATTTGATCTCTAATTCCGTTTTTAGTGCCCAAGTCAGCTGCTTGCAAAAGTTTAGCCATATGTTCCTGGAATAAAAAACGAGGCAGAGTTCGGCCTGTTTTAGGAGTAACCACTTTCTGCACAGGGCTCTGTTCGATAACTCCCTCTCGGCATAAAAAACGAAAAAAGGATCGCAAAGAAGCGAGTTTTCGGGCTATACTCTTTCGGCTTAATTTCCTATCCGTCATCCAGCCCAAATAGTTGCGGACAATATATTTATCTATTGTTTTCACATTAAGATCTTGAACTTCCACTCCTAATTCATGGGCCGCAAAATTAATAAATTGCAAGAGATCTGTCTGATAAGCGCTTACAGTCAATTCAGATAAATTCTTGGCTAATAAAGAGCATATAAATGAATCCAAAGCTCTATCTGCCAACATATTCTCACCTCCAAGGCCTGCTTTTAGGTACAGCGCAAGCCATTTTGGGTAATAAAATCTTCTAAGGCGCTTAAAGCTCTTGCGGAGATTTGCAAATTTCTTTCCCTTTTACCTCTTACCTTCCGAGGCAAAGGGCTTATGAGACCAAAATTAATATTCATAGGTTGAAAATCAAAACTCGGAGAACCGGCCAGATGACGGGCTAGTCCCCCTAAAGCGGTTTCCTCAGGAAAAATAAGGCTATTTTGCCCGTTTAGGCGTCGCCACATATTGATTGCTGCCAACAGGCCACTGGCTGCGGATTCCAAGTAACCTTCCACCCCGGTGATTTGGCCTGCAAAAAAAATATTACTGTTTTGACGTAAGCTAAAATCAGCTTGCAAAACTTTGGGAGCATTAAGAAAGATGTTCTTATGCATAACTCCGTAGCGTACAAATTCTGCCTTTTCCAGCCCCGGAATTAACCTAAATACTTTTTTTTGCTCCCCCCACTTGAGATGGGTTTGAAAACCAACCATGTTAAGCAGGGTACCGGCGATATTTTCCTTGCGCAACTGCACCACGGCAAAGGGAGCCTTTCCGGTGTGAGGATTAACAATCCCTACCGGTTTCAAAGGACCAAAAGCCATAGTCATATAACCTCTTTGGGCTATAATTTCTATGGGCATACACCCTTCAAAAACAAGGTCCTTCTCGAACCCTTTAATTTCCACGGTTTCGGCTTGTAGCAAAGCCTCATAAAATAGCTTATACTCTTCTTCGTTTAAAGGACAATTGAGATAATCTGCTTCACCCTTATTATAGCGGGAAGCCCAAAAAGCTTTGTTCATATCAATCGATTCCAGTTCCACAATGGGAGCTGCCGCATCAAAAAAAGACAATGCTTCTTCTCCGGTAAGTCTGAGAATTTCTCCTGCTAAAGAATCAGACGTCAATGGCCCTGAAGCAATAATTACATTTTCTTGAAGAGGTATACGGGTAAATTCTTCCCTGATAAGGGTAATTCGAGGGTGAGAAGAAACTTTCTCCGTAATTTCCCTCGAAAACTCCTGCCTGTCAACGGCAAGGGCGCCTCCTGCCGGAACCTGGGTCTTATCAGCCGTCTCCATAATTAACGAGTTGAGTCGACGCATTTCTTCTTTTAAAAGGCCGACAGCATTTTCCAAGCCGGCGGCCCGGAAAGAATTACTGCATACTAACTCTGCAAATTTATCTGTAACATGAGCAGGCGTCGTTTTTAAAGGACGCATCTCATAAAGTTCTACTGCTATACCCCGTTCAGCTAACTGCCAAGCAGCCTCCGAACCGGCTAAGCCCGCTCCGACTACTATAACTTTTTCCGTCAAAGATTTAGTTTCCCTCCGCTTCTTTTATTAGTTCAGAATAACGGCATTCTTTATTAGTGCAAACATATTTTTTCTCCCGACGGGTATTTTTTTCAGTCATTAATCCCCCGCAGTGGGGACAGGGGTTGGGTGCTGGTTTTTCCCAGGCAATAAAATCACAATTCGGGTATTTGCTGCAGCCATAGAATTTGCGGCCCTTTTTTGATCTTCGGACTACAACTTTTTCCCCACATTTAGGACAGTCAACTCCGGCCTCTTCCAGTAAAGGACGGGCATTACGGCATTCGGGAAAACCAGGACAAGCTAAGAATTTACCAAATCGCCCCATTTTTATAACCATATTACGGCCGCATAATTCGCACACTTCATCTGAAACTTCATCTTCTACTTTAATTTTGCCGATTTTCTGCTCGGCTTGATCTAAGGTTTGAGCAAAAGGTCCGTAAAAATCTCGGATAATGGTTTTCCAATGGGCTTTGCCTTCCTCTACGTCATCCAACTTTTCTTCCATGTTGGCAGTAAACTCCAAATCCACAATATCCGGAAAATGCTCCTTTAATAAAGAGATTACTATTTCCCCTAATTCAGTAGGTACTAGTTTTTTATCTTCTTTAACTATATAGCCCCGGCTTTGAATAGTCTCTATAGTCGGCGCATAGGTACTAGGCCTTCCTATGCCCGCTTCCTCCATTTTCTTTACCAAAGTCGCTTCGGTATAACGGGGCGGGGGTTCTGTAAAGTGTTGTTTATCATTAAGTTTTAATAATTTCAATTCTTGTCCGGGCTCAAGTTTGCTATTTAGACCTTTAGCTGAGGAATTCGCCTTTTCGGCATCCTCGGAATCTTCTTTATAAACGGTTAAATAGCCAGGAAACTTTACTTTTGAGGTCGTAGCTCTAAATAAATAATCCCCGGCCAGAACATCAACCGTGAGCGTATCATAAACGGCCGCGCTCATTTGGCTGGCTAAAAAACGGTCCCAAATAAGACGATAAAGTCTTAGCTGATCCCGACTTAAATATCCTTTAATTGTTTCCGGGAGACGCAGAATAGAGGTTGGCCGGATAGCCTCATGAGCTTCTTGCACCCTGCCCTTAGTGGAAAACTTTCTGGGGTTCGGCGGATAATAATCCTGGCCATATTGCTCAAGAATGTAATCCTTAGCCTCCTCCTGGGCTGTATCTGCAATGCGGACTGAATCCGTTCTCATATAAGTAATTAGACCTATTGTGCCTGCCTTCCCCAAGTCTATGCCTTCATAGAGCTGTTGGGCAAGCATCATGGTTCTCTTGGGCGTAAAATTTAATCTCCGATATGCTTCTTGTTGCAGACTGCTGGTGGTAAAAGGAGGCAAAGGTTGTTTTTTCTTCTCTTTAGTGGTTACCTCTCCAATTTTAAAACTGACAGTTTGCAGTTCCTTTAAAACCTCATCCATCTGGGTTTTATTCTTAATTGTAAATTTCTTGCCCTTTTTGTGCAGAAGTTTAGCTATAAAACTACTGTCGTTGCATAATAACTCCGCTTCCAGAGTCCAGTATTCTTCGGGTTCAAAAGAACGAATCTCTTCTTCCCGGTCACAGATTAAGCGAACAGCAACGGATTGTACCCGTCCGGCACTTAAACCTTTTTTGACTTTACGCCAAAGTAACGGACTAAGTTTATAACCAACTAAACGGTCCAATACCCTCCTGGCTTGTTGGGCATCAACCCTATTCATATCTATTTTTCTGGCATTTTTAACTGCTTTTTGAATTGTAGGTTTTGTTATTTCATGAAATTCAATTCTGGTATTGGCATTTAATTCTAAACCCAGAAGATGCGCCAAATGCCAGGCAATAGCTTCTCCTTCTCTATCAGGGTCGGAAGCTAAAAGGACTCTGTCCGCAGTTTTAGCCGCTGCTCTCAGTTCTTTTACCAAATCACCCCTGCCGCGAATAGAAATATATTTGGGTTCAAAATCGTTATCGACATCAACACCGATCTGGCTTTTAGGCAGATCCCTCAAATGTCCCATAGAAGCCTTAACTAGGTAATTCCTGGAGAGAAATTTACTGATTGATTTAGCTTTGGCCGGTGATTCTACAATTACAAGGGTTTTTCCCATAATCCACCTCAATAAATTACCATAATATATATTTATTTAATATATCAGTTTTCCTCTATAACTACAATATATTAAACTTAAGTCCTAAGGAAATCAATAATTCTCTGCCCCTATCATAAACTATCAAAGTCGCTTTAATACATAATGCTGTCCGGGAAGTTGAATTATTTTATCCGCTAGTTGCAGTTCCAATAAGCCTAAGGTAAGTTGTTGTACGGGCAGAGAACACAACAGGGCTAAACGATCGATATGGATAGGAACATCACTTAGACAATCCAGAATTTCCTTATAGCCGGTGTCTTGAGGAAAAAGTTCTAAACTACTTTCCTGGCTATTTGGGGTCGCCTGAAGCTCATTAAATTTCAGATTTTGACAATAGCTGTGAGCACACTCGCCCTGAGGAAATTCGCTAGTAATATCATCAACCTCGGTTACAAGCTTAGCCCCCATTTTTAATAACCTGTGGGTCCCTTGACTTTGCTCACTAAAGATCGGCCCTGGAACGGCAAATACTTCCCTCCCCTGCTCCAGAGCAAAGTCGGCCGTAATTAGAGCACCACTTTTTTGCGCCGCTTCCACAATAACAACGCCCCGGGATGAACCACTTATCAAACGGTTACGGGCCGGAAAGTTTCCGGGATGAACAGGCTTTCCAGGTGGATATTCACTAATAAGCGCCCCCGCCGCTATAATTTCCTTGGCTAAAGGAATATTTTCCGGGGGATAAATCTTATCTAGCCCACCGGCTAGAAAAGCCCAAGTTTCTCCACCGGCAGCCAGAGCTCCTTTATGAGCGGCAGTATCAATCCCTCTAGCAAGACCACTAACTACGATATAGCCGGCTTTAACAATTTCTCCAGCTAAGAAATTTGCCGCAGCTTTGCCATAGGCTGTAGCTTTTCGGGCTCCGACTACAGCTAATCCTTCCTGCTGGGGCTTAAGCACGCCTTTATAAAAAAGAAGTTGGGGCGCATCAGAACATTCTGCTAAGAGTTTAGGATAGTGCTTTTCTTCTGGAATAACAGTAAATATTCCTTCTTTTTCCTGGCTTTCCTTAAGCCTGATCGGATCAATCTTTTCTTTAGCTCTAAAAAAATCCATTAGCCAGGAAATATGTCGCCAGCCGGCTTCTTCCCATTGGGCATAAGATTCTGGACCCGCGGCCCAAGCATTTTCGGCATTTCCGTAAAAAGCAAGAAGTTGGCGCAAATGCCTGGTGCCAATACCCGGAATACTTATAATGGCAGCTCTAAAGCACTTTTCCTTTATAAAACTCATTTCTTTCACCCTAGATAATGTTCTTTATGTTAGGGCCAATTCCTTCTTTCTTTCTAAATTATTCCAATTCGCTTATTACCTACCGGCTTTAGCCTCAATTTCCCGGTAAGTTTTCTGTAAAAGCAGTGTATCTTCCTCCAAATTAGGGCTTTCACAGATTATGGTGCCGTTCAAACCGAAACTATGCACGGCTTTCAATATAATTGTTCATTAGACCATTAGAGCGAGCATGAAGATGGCTGAAATCAATACATGGCAAAACGCCGGGAATTTCCTTAGTAATTTTAAGGGTTTCAGGCAAATCCCCAAACTGAGTAGGTTTGCCCGTTGTTTCCGGCCTAAGGATTACTTTGTTATCTTCTTGGTCTAATATTTCTCTGACCTCGGTAAGCTCTTTAATAACTTTAGCGAGTACTGTTGCACTTTTTTGCTTCCCATAGAACGCGGGGTGAAAAACAATGCCTGAGGCCCCCATCAAATGAGCAATACGCGCTGTTTGAAGAATTCTTAGCTTACTGGCTTCCACTTTCTCCTCTTCTTGAGAATTTTATTCTTGCAATACCCGCTTCTGTTGATCTTTGTTTAGTAGAAAGCGGAACTCCGGCCGTACCGAAATATATGGGCAAATTCGTTCCTCCTATTCACCAAAATGTACTTTTTTTATATTCAGAATACCTTCTGATTTTTTCAGCCTATTCACTAAGCTATCTTCAATATCAGTACGGATGTTTACTATGATCGCAAAAGCATCTTCTGCTTCCGCTCTAACGATTTGCATTTCGGTTATGTTTATCTGCTTCTCCCCTAACACAGTTCCGATTTTTCCCGCGATCCCCGGAATATCCTCATGAGAGACAAGCAAGAGCCAGCCTACAGGATCTACGTCTACCCGAAAATTATCTATCTCTACAATTCTTCCCTGATTCTTGCCGAAAAGCGTACCCGCTACTTTATGCTCGCCCCTTTCGGTTTCTACCGTTACTGTAATTAAATCTATAAAATTGATGGCTTCTTTGCTTTTTACTTCTTTAACCACAATCCCTCTGGCTTTAGCAACCTCCGAGGCATTAACATAATTGATATCCTCCTGCAAAAACGGGTTAAGTACCGCTTTAAGAACTCTGAGAGTAAGCATTTTAGTATCTGCCATAGCTATACCGCCATTATACTTAACCTCAACACTTTTTATTCTCCCTGCCGTCAGCTGAACGGCTAAAGTCCCTATCTTTTCTGACAGGAGCAAATAGGGCATAATCTTCTCCATATTGTCCTTGGAAACAGGCGGAATATTTAAGGAAGTAGAAACCGGCTCTGATCTTAAGGCGGCCAATACCCCTCTGGCCACACCAATGCCTACTTCAGTCTCAGCTTCTTGGGTTTTAGGAGCAATGCGAGGGGTACAAATAATATTAGGCAGAGAGAGCAAAGCACTGGATTGCTTGTCCAATTCATCCCAAGCATCAAGAGCGGCTCCAGCAACTATTCCCTCTTGTAAAGCCCAGATAAGAGCATCTTGATCAATAATCTCAGCATGGGCGCAATTAATCAACCTTACTCCTTTTTTCATTTTGGAGAAAACTTCTTTATTAAACATCTTTCTGGTATCTACTGTAGCGGGAAGGTGGAGAGTAATATAATCCGCTTTACTCAAAAGAAATTCTAAATCCACCTGGCTAATTCCTATCTCTTTAGCCTTTTGTTCGCTAATAAACGGATCATAGACTAAAACATGCATCTTGAAAGCCAAGGCTCTTTGAGCCACACCTAATCCAACACGCCCCAAACCTACAATCCCTAAGACCTTATCTTTAATTTCCGAGCCAATAAATTTATCCCGGTCCCAATTGCCCTCCCTTAAGGACAAATAGGCCTGGGGAATTTTTCGACTCAAAGCCAGTATCATAGCTAAGGTATATTCTATAGAAGAAGCACTGTTGCCTTGGGGTGCATTTAAGACCATAATACCTTTTTGGGTCGCTGCTTGAATATCAATATGTTCAACTTCAAGGCCTGCTCGACCAATAACTTTGAGCTTGGTTCCCGCTTCGATAACTTCTTTGCTTACCTCGGTATCCCCTCTGACAATCAGGGCATCATACTGTGCTATTATGTTAATGAGTTCCTTCTGGGTAAGAGATTTATAGGTGTCAACATTGTGTTCTTGCTTTAGTAAATCAATACCTGCTTGTCCAATTCTTTCATTGACCAGAATTCTCACCTTTAACCCAAGCCCCCTTATATTTATATAAATGCCAATAAACCTCTTATCCCTTCAGACAAGAGGTTTTGCCTTCCCGTTATTTGCCTGACGGTTGCTATACTATTACTCTTCTACTCCCCCGATAACTCTTGTCCCAGTAGGGCTGATCAAGAGACTGAATTTCAACACAATTTTTAGTTGCCGAAATAAATTGTCCCTCACCAAGATATACTCCCACATGGCTGGCTCCCGCTCCATTTGTGTTAAAAAACACCAGATCCCCCGGTTCCAGCTTGGCTCTCGGAATACCAACCCCTACTCTGAACTGCTCATATGAAGTCCTAGGAAGATTTAAACCGGATTCTCTATATACCAGCTGTACAAGTCCGGAACAATCCACTCCGGCCAGGCTCTGGCCTCCCCATTTGTATTTTATACCTTTCCAGCTTAAAACAGAAGATACAATTTTATCTCTAAGCTTTGCTGTTTCCATTTTATTTTCAATTAATGACAGGGTACAAACATTAACCGGAGGCAAGACCTCGGTTCCGCTTCTTTGTTCCATTACTTTTAAGTTTATAGTGTTTTCTGGGGATAATTCTGTAATTGAAGGTGCTGTCGGCGCCACTTCAACATACTCTGTTGCTCTATAATTTGCCCCAATATTCATGGGAGTTATGGTCGCACCTGTTAAGAGAATTGCTGTCAAGCCTATAACTTGTTTGGGAACCATAGTTCGTTGCCTAGGTTCCTCAATGGTAAGAGCTGCCTGCATCAATAAATCTCCTTTCCAGATATATCACCTTATATATATTTTTTTATGCTAAAAATGCAAGGATTATACTAGTTGTAAATTTTAACCATAATGTTATTCTTTACTAATTTAAATCTTATTTTTTATTTTTCGTTATATTATGCATTTTTTGGTAGTTTTATAAACGTCAGTTTTTTCAAGGTATGTATTCTGCTAAAAAGTTAAAACTATTAGAGCAAAAAATATATTGAGGTGAAAAGGATGAGCAAAAATTCAGTCTTGGATGAGCTGAAGTATGAAGTCTCCAAGGAACTGGGATATATTAACAGCGGACCTCAAGAGTATGAAAATTTTCTTAATAATGCTAAATTCGAAGTAGCCAATGAACTCGGTATCCCTTTGAAGCAAGGATACAATGGCGATTTAACATCCAGAGAAGCGGGAAGAATAGGCGGCCGTATCGGAGGAAAAATAGGCGGCAATATGGTTAAGAAAATGGTAGAGTATGCTGAAAATCAAATGAGGAATTCCGGTAAATCATTATAAACTTTTAAAAGAAGACGGACCACACATATCTAAATATGTGTGGTCCAATTTTATTACTCTTCTTAAGCTAATAAACCCCTTAGTTGGTATTTTTCTTTTGTAAGGTTACAACAACTACACCTAAAATAATTAAGAAACCGCCAATAAAAAAGTTCAAATCTAAATGTTC
>JAAYOJ010000061.1 GCA_012520405.1 Peptococcaceae bacterium | reverse complement strand
GGGAGGGAGCAGGGAAAACAGAATTAAAGACGCCATGTTAGCCATGGAAAGATACTTGTGGAATAAAGAAGAGGCCATATTCAAACTTTTCACTCCTCCCTTTGATAAAAGCGAAAAAAATCCGGGTTATATTAAAGGTTATATCCCAGGAGTCAGGGAGAACGGTGGTCAGTATACTCATGCCGCTATTTGGGCTGTGCTGGCCTTGGCCAAGCTTAAAGAAAAAGATAAGGCGCTTCAGCTATTTAATATGCTCAATCCTATCAATCATTCCCGGACACCAATAGAGGTAGCTAAGTATAAGGTTGAACCTTATGTTATGACGGCTGATGTTTATGCTGTAGAGCCTAATGTTGGCCGAGGCGGCTGGAGTTGGTATACCGGCGCGGCAGGCTGGATGTACCAGGCTGCTATAGAGGGGATTTTGGGCTTGGAAATCAAGGGGGACAAATTGTTCATAGAGCCCTGTGTTCCTAATAACTGGAAAGAGTTTGAAATATACTATCGCTATAAAAACAGTCCCTATAATATTAAAGTTCATTTAAAAAATCTTCCTCAAGAAGAAATCATCCTTGATGGCGTAAAACAAAAAGGTTTCCCGGTAATCTTGGTGGATGATGGACTACAGCATGAGCTGGAAATAAACTTATAGGGGACTGCTAGGGGACTGCCCCCGAGAGGGGACGAAAGGCGGGAGTACTTTCTACTCCCGCCTTCGGATTTCTATCTTTCGGCTTTCTATTGTTTCAATTCATTAATATCTATGAACGGAACAGCACCTGTACCGGTGACAGAGGGCAGCTTGCCGTCCCATTTTTTAATGGCTTCCAACTGAGCTTCGACCTTTCTCAACTCCACAAGTTCAGGTGTAATCACATCTTTTTGCATTCGCAGGGCTTCAGCCTGTGCTTTGGCCTGTTCAATTAGTTGTTGAGCTTCAACCTGGATTCTTTGGAGATCTAAATTAGCTTTTAAAGCTTGTTGTTCTGCAATTTGCTTTTGCTCGATTGCAGCATCGAATTCCTCACTAAATCTGAACTCTGTAATGTTTATTTCATTAAGAATCATATAGTAAGTAGAGAGTTTTTTACCTAGCGTTTCTTTTACTTTGCTGCTAACCTCGGCTCTTTTAGAGATTAATTCTTCCGCAGTATATTGAGCGGTTACAGATTTTAGGGACTCAGCAATGGCTGGGTCCACGATTATCTCCTTATAAGACAATCTTAGATCATCATATAGCTTGTGAACCATTTCAGGGTTAAGCCTGTAATTTACGGCGATTACAGCTTCTACGGTTTGCAAGTCTTTAGAGGAAGCAGTTTCTTCGGACTGGGCCTTTTGCACTTTGACATCCATGGGTATTACTTCTTGAATTAAGGGTATTTTGAAATGAAAACCCTCATTCAAAACCGTGGGATTGACCTTACCCAAAGTAACGCTTACCCCCCGATACCCGGGTTCAACGATAACATAGCCGTCCCAGATAAAAACGGCCAGGATTAACACCAAAATAATAATTGGAATAATTAATTTCAGAATGGATTTTGTTGGTTTGGTCTGGACTATATTGCCTTGCATACATTCTCCCCTTTTCCAACGAAATACTTTTATTTATCTTAACACAGGATAAAAGCAAAAGCCATATTCTAGCTCTTTTGACCAAGCTTGCAATTATGTTATCCTTAAATTAGATAAATCTTATAAGATCAGTGACAATTATAAGTGAATATGATTTAATATTACAAGAATATACTCCTGACTTCTCCTTACTTAAGGGAGTACCTATAATTCTTAAGGAATGAAAGGTGTAGGAAATGACCACAAATAAGCAAATTCCTTCCGTCTTAAAATTAATTCGCAGCAATATTATTAAATACGGCAATCCTTTAGCCTTAAATCCTCGTCAAAATTCTTCTTGGGTAAAAGATCTGGATTTGCCTACTAAAGGCGAAATTCTGTTTTATACGGGAGGGGAATACCAACTATTGCCTTATCTTGAACCTCTCCTTAAAACCATGACCTATATTGACCCCGCCGGCAGAGCTTTTTCTTTACTTATGCAGGCTCGAAAACTTGTTAATATTTTTGGTGTGGCTCCCGAAAAAATATTCGCCGGTATGTTGGCGAAAGATAAGGAACGCTATAATGCCATAAACTATAAAGCTGCTTATATCCTAAAGAAACTTGGCTATGATTTATGTTATGATGCCCAAGGGGAAATATACAGCGGAGCTCTTCTTTATGAGTTGGGCTTCTGGCAAGATCTTAAGTCTTATGCGGTAAGAGTAGCCCAAGCAATTAGGAAAACACAGGCCAAGACCGTAGTGTGTCTTTCCCCGCATGCTGCCGAGATGTTTAAGCATGTATATCCTCAATTCGAAGAATTTCCCGAACTTGAGGTCAAAACTTTTGTGGAACTGGTTTGGGAAAAAAGAGACAAGCTCTCGCCTATCCCTACTGATTCACCGGTAGTAATTCACGATTCTTGCCGTTTGGCCAGGGATTTGGGCATAAGCAAGGAAATTAGAGATATTTTAGATTCTGTCGGTGTGTCCTATATTGAACCTATTCGCAACAAAGAGTGGACTACCTGCTGTGGTGGGCCTGGAAAGATGCTTTTTCCGGAAATATCTAAGATTATTGCCGAGCGCCGAGTGAATGAACTTACTGACACTGGAGCCTCAAAAGCTTTGCTTGCTTGCCCATATTGTTTATCTTCCCTGGAAGGCGGCTTAAAACAGGACAAGCCTATGGTTATGGAGGATTTGGTGGAGTTTATATATAGGGGGGTTAATTAAATGTCGAATTTTAAGAAAGAACTTGCTGAATATACAAAAAACTTAAATAAGGCTTCCCAGGACGAAAATTTAGCTCAGGCCGTGACCAGAGCTATCAAATCATATCGCCAAAACGTAGAAGCGGCCATGAGCCAATATCCTCATACTTCCGCCTTGGCAGAAGAAGCTAGGGCTATTAAAGATTATTCTATGGCTAACAATAAAGAATTATTGGAACAAGCCATGCAAGTAATTGAGAGTAACCATGGTCAGGCTTTCTATGCAGAAGACAGAGAAGCGGCAATAAATATTGTAAAAAAAATAGTAGGCAAGGAAAAAATAATTGTCAAAGGCAAAAGTATGTTGGCTGAAGAACTTGATCTTAGAGAAGCATTGCAAGAAGAGGGCAATGAAGTATGGGAAACGGATTTGGGAGAGTTTATTCTGCAGTTGAAGAATGACCGGCCTATGCATATTCTAGCCCCTTCGATTCATGTACCAAGGGAGCAGGTAGCAGAAATATTTAGTAAATTCTTTCAGAAAGAAATTTCGGCTGATATCGCTGAGTTAGTCAGCGAAGTTAGAGAGTTTTTAAGAGAAAAATATTTTACGGCTGATGTGGGAATAAGCGGTGCCAATGTGGTGGCTGCGGATACCGGCCAGATTGTTATAATTGAAAACGAAGGCAATGTCAGGTTGTGTACAGGGCTTCCACCTGTCCATATTGTGATCGTGGGCCTTGAAAAACTGGTGCCTACTTTTCAAGAAGCCATGAAGGTGGCTGAAGTAACCTGGCGCTATGCCAATTACGGGGCACCGGGTTATGTAAATATTATCAGCGGTCCCAGTAGAACAGGGGACATTGAAAAAGTTATTACTTACGGGGCCCATGGACCGAAAGAATTTTATGTGATTTTCGTCAATAACGGACGCCGGGCTATGATGAACGATGAAAACTATCGCCAGGCCCTGCATTGTTTGCGTTGCGGGGGTTGTATGTATGAATGCCCGGTTTTTCAGGTGACGGCCGGTCATTATGGCCGGACTTACCTTAGCGGTATCGGTTCTGTTTGGACTTCTTTTGTAGAAGGAGTAGAGTCTGCGGCCCCTATGCTTTATACCTGCCTGAGATGCGGTCGTTGTGTGGAAAGATGCCCGATGCAAATAGATGTACCGAAGATGGTAGGAAGATTGCGAAGCGAGCTAGCATCCGATTAATTCACCAAGCTAACTACCAATAATAACCAGCTGCTTTAACTTGACATTTTCCCCATGGAGTAATAAACTTAACTTAGAAATCAAGTTAATAAAGCGGTAAGAGAAACTGGTTCAATTTTGCTGACAAGGTCTGGTTTTAATCCAAGGCATGTTGAGTAAAATAATTAATTGCCGAATGGGATTAAAGCCACCTAGACTAGAAAAGGATGGCTTTTTTAAGGTTAAGTTTCCTGCGAAGTTCCTCCTATGTCCCATTGTATCAGTTCCCTATAATTGTTTACAGCTTCGTTAACTTTGTTCAAGTTTCTTCTCAACCAGGTTTAACAAACCATTAGTTAGCTTTCAGATTTAAAACTTTAAAATTTAAAATGTTAAGTCCGTTCCTTTTGTGATTAAATTACACCTAAAAAATTTTGGAGAAGGGTGTAAGCAAAGCGAGTTTTGGATACCAAAGTGTGTGTGTCTCGATAAAGTAGGTGACTCTCGTTAATTTAAGTTCAGTTTACAGGAGGAACTTTGCGGGATTATATATCTTTTAACCTCTGGTTTAGTCGCAGAGGTTTTTTATTTTTTATAAAGCGCAAAATATTTTAGACTACCAGCATAAAATAAGCAGGGGATTAGAAGATTATCAAGAAATAATCAGAAAATCAACTAATATTATGCGAGATAGGGGGATATGTTTTGAAAAAGATAAAAGACATCTTGTTTCAATTGCTCCAAGGTATGTCTGAAGCGGTAATTCGTTTCCCGCTGACGATTGTTTGTCTGGTCGGAGTAGCGTCACTGCTTTGTTATCTTATTGCCCTTGATCAATCACCTCCCATAATTATTGAGAAACTTATGTATACTTTTTTAGTTAGCGCTGTTCTCGGTATGGCCGCTCAGTTTGCAGTGGAGAGATTTATGAAACTATCCTCCTTAAGGCTACCCGTCTATGGTTTAGCTATTATTCTGACTGCGGGGTATTTTCTAATTCTTTGGCCTGTACCCGAAATCAGTGCGGAAATAAGTGTTCGGACCTTTATAGCTGTATTTGCCTTCGTTTGTGCTGTTCTCTGGATTCCTGCGTATAAAAAGAAAGCGGACTTTAACGAAGTATGCCTAATACACTTTAAAACCCTTTTTATCTCGGCCCTTTATTCAGTTGTGTTATCCGCAGGGTTGGCGGCAATTATGGCGGCCATAGATATTTTACTGTTCCGTATTGATTACGATGCTTATTCCTATATGCTAACTTTTGTCTGGATTCTATTTGCTCCTATCTATTATTTATCGCTTTTGCCCAGATTCATTTCCCAAACAGAAAATGAGGTTAAAAAGCTGCAGCTTGCTAGGAGCTATCCGAAATTTCTAGAGATTCTGGTGTCTTATATTGCTATCCCCTTGGTTGGGATCTATACTCTAGTGCTATTTGCTTACTTTATTAAGATCCTGATCACTTGGCACTGGCCATCAGGCCAGTTAGGCCCGATGGTATTGATCTATTCTGCGGCAGGATTGGTTATTTTGGTCTTGGCTAGTTTGCTTTCTAATCGCTTTGCCGTATTTTACTATAAAATATTTCCCAAAGTTCTTATTCCGGTAGTTGTTTTGCAACTGGTGTCAGTGGGAATTCGCCTTAACGCTTACGGCGTGACAGAATCACGCTATTATGTTGTCTTATTTGGGATTTTTTCAATTATTATTGGCGTCTTACTGAGTATTAAACCCGTTACCAGAAACAGTATGATTGCTTTGCTGGCAGCTGCTCTGGCCATTGTGTCCATTATTCCTCCGGTTGATGCTTTTACGGTATCCCGTGTAAGTCAGATTAACCGGCTAGAAAAGATTTTGGTCAGCGAAAATATTCTTTCTAACGGTAAAATCACGGCCACGGCCAATGCTTCTGAACAGGCCAGAATTGAAACTACCAATATTCTCAGCTATCTTGACATCCATAGTTCTTTGCAATATATTTCATGGTTGCCGCAAGACTTTGAAATTTACAAAGATATGAAAAACACTTTTGGATTTGAACCTACCTATCCGTCTGATATAGGAGATCAAACGTACTATTTTTGGGCAGGTCTTGATCAGCAAAAACCAATAACTATATCCGGCTATGACCTTGCCATTCAAGCCTACTCCCACCCAAACCAAGTAGATCAGACCTACAATTTTTCTTTGGAAGGTCTCGATTATGTGCTTACTATTAGTCGTATATCGGATCAAGAGGTTAACATAAAAGTTAATGATTCAGACGGAACTGAGCTTATTGGCACAGGTTTATACAGATTTGCTCAGGAGTTGAAGGAGGAAAAAGGAAATATTATTAGAGAAGGTTTATCGCCGGAAGAGCTTACTTTGGATGTCGAGGAAAAGGGATATAAACTCAAAATTATCTTGCAGCAACTTAATTTGAACTTTGATGATAATAAGAAAGATTACCTTGCAGATTATTCAATGTTGATTTTCTTTGGGTATGAGGATAAATAATTTTTGAACCCCTATTTACATTGACGCTACGTCAAGGTTTATACTGATATCAGCAGAAGCAAAGGAGTTGCCAGATGGAATACACGGTGCAAAAACTGAGTCAGTTGGCAGGAATTAGTGCCCGGACTATCCGCTATTATGATGAGATAGGAATTCTTAAGCCAGCAAGAATTAACTCTTCTGGATACCGGATTTACGGCCGGGCTGAGGTGGACCGTTTGCAGCAAATCCTATTCTATCGTGAATTGGGTGTCGATTTGCAAAGCATCAAAAAAATAATGAGTTCACCGGCCTTTGACGAGGTAAAGGCTTTAAGCGAGCACCGGGAACAGCTTCTTGCAAGGCGGAAACAGCTAGATTTGTTGATTCGCAATGTGGAAAAAACCATTGCTCAGCGTAAAAAGGGGAGTATTATGATGGATAAAGAAAAATTTGAAGGTTTTAAACGAAAACTTATAGAGGAAAATGAACAAAAATATGGCCAGGAAATAAGGGCCAAATACGGTGAGAAAACCGTAGAGGAATCCAATAGAAAATTCATGTCTATGACTGTGGAACAACATGCTGAATTTACCAGACTGGAAAAGGAAATCAAAGAAACACTGCGGGCTGCTGTGCAAACAAATGATCCTGCCGGGGAATTGGCTCAAAAAGCGGCGGAATTGCATCGCCGGTGGCTTGGTTTTTGCTGGAACAGCTACAGTAAAGAAGCCCATGCTGGGTTGGCTCAAATGTATGTTGATGATCCCCGTTTCACGGCTTATTACGATGAAATCCAGCCCGGCACAGCGGAGTTTTTTAAAGATGCAATTCTTATCTATACCGGCTTGAGAGAGTAATCACATAGCGGGTGCGCAGGGGAACGCCCGGCTTTATCAAATATTTTGGAGAATTAAATATTTAATTGGGGATAAAATAAACATAGTTTAATTAACTATGAAGGTGGGAAGACAAAAGTGGTAAACAAAGTTAGATATAAGCATTGGTTATTTTATCTGCTAATCATTATCTCCATAATATCTGTGAGCGCCTGCGGTAACGGCCAGGATACTCCGGGGCCGGATAAGGAGAATCAAAAAGAGCCCGCCGGTAAGGAATATAGTTTAGACCAGGAAGTAAATGCCGGTAAACTTGGTTATGTTGTAAGCGAGGTAAAAAAGGATAATAAGATTGGCGAGAATGAATTCTTGCAAAAAACTACGGAAAATCAATTCTTATTGGTAAAAGTAAAGGTAACCAACAATGACCAAGAAGCCAGGACCATTGATACCAGCCTTTTTAAATTAAATGATTCCGAAGGTAGGGAGTATACGGCCATGGCTGATGCGGATTTGTATGTTAATGAAGGCAGCGGTTTTTTCTTAGCCCAAGTAAATCCTGGAACCAGTAAAAGCGGCTATATAGTCTTCGAAACTCCTCAAGATATTAGCGGCTTAAAACTGCAAGTTTCCAGTGGATTAGGCTGGTCAGGCGGAGAATATGAGATAATTAATCTTGAACAGTAGTTAATAATTGTATAATAAGTCTATCTGATATTTCGGAAACATACTCCCCTTAAGTTATAGGTGTCTAATAGCCTATAAAACTCAAGGGGAGTAAATATTATTGAAGATGTTGTGTTTATTGTTTAGTGTTTAATCTTCCTCTTCCTCTAATTCCGGAATATTTTGGGTAATCAAATACAAAACTAAAGTTGTAATTATT
>JAAYOJ010000191.1 GCA_012520405.1 Peptococcaceae bacterium | reverse complement strand
TTATGATAAAGAGCGGAATCAAGAAGACAAAGGCCCATCCCATATAACCAAAGAAACTCGGCATTTTAATTTTATTCTCTTCAGCAATAGAACGAACCATAAAGTTGGGAGCATTTCCAATATAAGTGTTGGCCCCCATAAATACGGCACCGCAGGATACTGCTAATAGCATCTCGGGGGCAATGGTTCCTACAGTTGTAGCTACTCCTGAGGTCGCGCCTAAACTAGCAGCAGTAGTCATAAATACCAAGTAGGTCGGGGCATTGTCCAGGAAACTGGAAAGAGCTCCTGTAGCCCAGAAAAACTGTGCAGGGTGGGTTAAGCCCAATGCTGAACCGCGCGCACCTAAAATAGCCAAGGCCGGAATCATGGTAATAAAGATACCAATAAAGAGAATTGCAACTTCTTGAATAGGATACCAAGTAAATTTATTATCTTTACGAATAGCTTTAGCTGTAGTTCTAACTGAAAGGTAAGCGGCCAGTAATATTGTCAAATCTCTTATAATATTAACAAAAGGCAAAACAATGGTATCCCCACCATATTTAAAAATAGTAATACCATAAAGTTCACCGGTAGCTAAATTGGCAAAGGCAGAAGTTTTAGGCAGAATACCACTTAAGATAACTGAACCGACAATCATGGCTAAAAAGATAATATTGTGCAGCCCTTCTACTCTTAATGGTTCTTTTTTCATACTTTCATTTGCGGTAAGCATATTAGTGCCTAAGGCAATTTCTTTACGATAATAATATCTATCCATAAAATAATAAATTATCAATAAAATAATAGCATTAAAAGCCATAGGGCCTAATAAATTCATAGTCCAGAAAAAAGGTACTCCTCTTAAGAAACCGAGAAATAAGGGAGGATCTCCAACAGGGGTTAAGGAACCACCCATATTACTAACCAGGAAAATAAAGAAAATTATTATATGAGTTTTCTTTTGACGCCACTCATTGGCCCTAATTAAAGGCCTGATTAACAACATACTAGCTCCGGTAGTCCCTATCCAGCTGGCGAGAATAGTTCCGATTGTAAGAAATATTAAATTAACCTCCGGAGTACCTTTTAAGGATCCCCGCAGGATAATGCCACCTGAAACGGCAAATAAACCAAAAAGTAGAATAATAAAGGGAATGTAATCCAGAACTATTTGATGTAATAAGTGTTCGATGGCTACGCCTCCACCATAAGCAATTAGGAAAGGAACAAAAAATACCAGTGACCAAAAAGCACTAACCTTACCCATATTATGTTCCCACCATTGGCCGTTAACTAAGGGAAAAATAGCAATAGATAATAGCATTCCAACAAAAGGTAAAACACTCCATAGAGGTAAGATGTTCCCCAGCTGAGTTCCTTCTCCACCGGACGCTAAAGCAACACCATTAAAGGAAAGCAAGAAGAATATAGTGCATAAAAGAACGACAAAAAATCTTTTGGGTTTCAATAATAACATCCTTTCATACTGTTTTATTATGGTTTCAAGTAGTTTCCACTCCTATCCTTCACTTTGGCAATTATTCCTATCATCCCCCTAAATAGCAATTTACATTTTTATGTATATCTTACATTAATATACATTTGGCTATTATATAACATTATATCATATAGGAACATTATACAACTTTTTATTTCAGAAGACAGTAAAAAAAATTACCACTTTAATAAGTGGTAAATGTTATTTATGGGGTAAGTCTTTGTAGCTTTGTGTTATCCAAAAATCTGACTTTAATATCTAAAATCTAATCCCAAAGCTTTGATTATAGAATAAGCTGCTTCAGATCTGGTCACAGGTCGGTTAGGGTTAAATTTCCCATCTTTTGAGCGGGGAATAATATCCAGTCCTGTTACCAGGGAAATATAGCCTTGGGATGCCGGGGCAAAGGTTTGCGCATCATTAAAAGAAGAAGTGAAGATACTATCAAGACGAGCTATTTTATCCAAACCTAAATAACGAATAATGATTTTGCTGAAAAGTTCTTTGGATACAATTTGGTTTGGCGAGACTTCCTCTTGTAGCCAGCCCAGTTTTTTTGCTTCCTTAATAATGTCGGCAGAACTAAGGTTGTTGTCAATAATCCCGTTCTTGACGGTTAGTAAGGCTTTAAGCAGGGAGTGGACAGTAATATTTTGCTGTGGTCTAAATTTATTTCCATATTCCCCAAATATTCCGGCTAATCCCAGGACTGTAATTTCCTTGGCGTAAGGATTGCCGGCAATATCGTTAAAGCTGAGTCGACATGGCTGTTCGGTTAGGGGTTTTCCTCGCCAATCAAGAAAGCTACCGTTTTTGGCATCCATAAGGTCGGAATTAGC
>JAAYOJ010000183.1 GCA_012520405.1 Peptococcaceae bacterium | reverse complement strand
GATCATACTCCGGTGACCTACGGGCCCGGGGTTTTTTGCTTTGTGGTGGGAATGTGGAGAAACCATTTACAACAATAGAAGAGCAAATTAAAAAACTAGAAGCTAGAGGATTAAATATATCAAATCCTGAGGTACATCCTGGCAATGGAGAATTATTACAATGTGGTTAATGGTTACAAATGGCTCTTCATTGATAAGGATTACAATGGGCCCGATGAGAAATATAAAGACGGTGCCAGTTTTGACGAACTATATAATCTATATTTATTTGATCGTGGATTGAAAAACATATTTATTAAATATATATTGGAAATCGAAAGCAAAGTAAAAGCGATAATTTCCCATGATTTTTTCAAGAAGTACGGTTATGATAATTACTTGAAGGTTTCTAACTTTGATACTAAGGTAAAACGTTGGGAAGGGAAGACGGCAACCCAAAAAATTGGTGATGTCTCAAAACTTATCGCTAACATCCAACAGGATATTTCAAGGCAGCTTTCAAAAAACAATCCAATGATTTCGCATTATATGTTAACTTATGGCTATGTTCCCTTTTGGGTTCTGGTAAACTCCCTATCGCTGGGAACGATTAGCTATTTCTATAGCTATTTAATCCAAAAGGATCAAAATGATGTGGGACGTCAATTCGGTCTTAGACCCGAAGAAATGACAAAAATTTTGTTTGTTCTTACTATTTACAGAAATGCATGCGCTCATGATGAACGTTTTTATAATCTTAAAGCCTTACGTAATGATGGTAAGCCCAATATGATTAAAACAAATAAGCTGCATGATAGAATGGGTATTCCTAGGGATGAAAATAACAATCCAATTTATGGGAAGAATGATTTGTTTGCAATAGTGATTATATGCAAACTTATTTTAATGGATAATTCATTTACCAAGTTTATAGATTCTGTAAAGCTAGAACTTGATGATCTATCAAGTAAGCTATCAACAATAGGTATTGAGGACGTACTTAACGAAATGGGCTTTCCGGCTAACTGGTATGACATAAAGACTTTGTAGGACAACAGTAAAGAAGAAATATTCTTACAGTTAAGATTAAGAATTCCAAGGGCTTAGACATATTAAGCAGTTGGGCCTAAAGGTTGATAAGATTGTCTCTTTAAAAAATATCAATGATAGGATAATTGGGGGTCAGAGTTATGTTTAAAGGGGAAAGCTATTTGCTGGAAATTCTTACGGAGATTTGGCTGAAGAAATTGAAAATGGATTGATAGAATCCAACTAGGTTAAGGTTATTCTAGTCCGGAACGATGGAAGTCGGTTTATGGTCCTGATAATTTTTAAAATATGTATAAAATCTTATTTGTGGTATTAACAAGCTTAGGCTTCATCGAAAGATGGAGCCTGTTTAATTTGAGAGATAAGGAATCGGGTGCTGTCTTCTTTGCTTGTACTAAGTCACGTTTTGGGTGTGTGTTATAATAAATATATAAATACAAATGTTCCCAGGTAATCTTCAATTAGATTATTAGAACTGAAAATATTAGAACCGAAAATAAGGCCAGAAATTTTCTACAATTTTCGCGTTTATGTGTTTTTGGTAATAAACAATAATTGATGATTTAGACGGAGGATTAGGAGAGATTGTTTATTGGCTAGGGAGAAACTTTGGAGTTCTGACTTTATCATTCTCATGATTGCTTGTTCCGGGATTAGTTTTTGTAACTATTTTTTCTCATCTACTTTGCCCATTTATGCTAAAAACCTAACCGGAACCACTGTTTACGCCGGGTTGATTATGACGGTATATACCTTTGCGGCTTTAACCATTCGGCCGCTTACAGGTATTCTGTCCGATAAATTTGGACGGGTGAAATTACTTGTTCTAGGTGCTTTTATATGTGCGATTGCTTGTTTCTTGTATAATTTTGCATCTATTATTGTTTTATTGATCCTTTTCCGCATTCTTCACGGAATAGGTTTCGGTATACATTCTACTTGCGGCGGTGCTATTGTGGCGGATATTATACCCAAATCCCGTTTATCCGAGGGTCTCGGGTATTATAGTCTTTATGGTACGATTGCTTCAGCCTTAGGCCCCGGTATCGCTTTAACTATTATAGGTACGGGCGAAATTGATAATTTCCACGCTCTTTTTATTTTGGCCGCGGCCCTTACTACGATGAGTATGATTCTGGATTTTTTTATAAAGTATGAGCGAAGAAATAAAACAAAAGTACGGAGGGAAAAATCACCTAAGAATGTAGCGGAAACTGGCAAGGAGTTATTGCCTAAGACTTTGCTTGGTTTTGAATACAGTGTATTTTTGCCTTCGTCTGTAGTGATTTTAGTGTTTATAGCATTTTCCAGTGTCACGTCTTTCCTGCCCCTTTTCGCTATGGACAGGACACTTGGCAATATAGGGCTTTTCTTTACGATTAATTCCGTTGGCCTTTTTCTATCCAGGATAACTGTCGGGAAGATTGCTGACAGGAAAGGTGAAGATATTATCGTTATTCCTTCCCTTATCGCTTCAGCGGTTTTTCTTGGTTTGATACCTTTGGCTGAGTCCAGCCTTTATTTATTTATTATTGCCATGCCGCTGGGTTTTGCCCAGGGTGCAGTTTTTCCGGCTATGAATACTTTAATCTTTAAAAAATGTTCTCCTCAAAGACGAGGTACTGCATCTGCTGCATTTTCTTCATCTATCGATATTGGTATTGGACTGGGTACCTTGGTTCATGCCTATATTGCGGATATTTTCAATTACAATTTTATTTATTGGGGTGCTATGCTATACTGCGGGATTGCTTTGGCTGTATATATATTGTTGGTTATTCCTTCCAATCGTAAATTTTTCGCTGCTAAACAGAGAAAGATTTCTATGAAGTAATTCATTTCCCCTACTATTTTTCCCATAATTGGGAGGAGTAAGTAAAGAATATACGAATATATAAAATATAATATTTGAAGATGCAGGGAGGAGGAGAGTTATGATCAATAGTAAGCCAGATATGAGCTGGTTGGGCTCTGAACCGGAGATCGAAGACTCTCAGATAGCGGAAACCATAGATACAGAACTGCTTATTGTAGGGGGAGGGTCTGCAGGACTTACCACCGCAGCTTCCGCAGCTGAATTAGGAGTGAAGGTACTACTTATTGAAATTAAAAAAACTTTTACGCCCATGCGCAAGGAAATAGGTGTTATTGGCAGCCGCATTCAGAAGGCTGAAGGTGTGGATATTGATGTCCAGGAACTTATCCGTCAGCATGTTATGTATAGTTCAGGCTATATTGACCAGAAACTTGTGACCATTTGGGCCCGGGAAAGCGGCGAGATGATGGATTGGTATGAGAGCTTGATTACTGCCCGGGGAGCGAAAATGACGCTGCAAGGTGGGTATAATTACGAGCTTCAAGCCGGTTCATACACAAAGTTTCCTACAGGGCATAAGTCCGTTTGGCCCGAAGGTATGACGGGCGTTAAAGTCATGACTGAATATGCTGCTCGTTTGGGTGCAGAGTTTCGCATGCAAACGGGTTTAGTAAAACTCCTTAAAGAGGACGGCAGGGTAATAGGTGCTATAGCCAAGGATAGGAGAAGCGGGAAATACCTCCGAATTAATGCTTCGAAGGGTGTTATTGTCGCTACCGGTGGCTATGCCCGGAATAAGGAAATGCTCCGGGCCCTTCAGCCGGAGACTGCTGCTTTGGCCGGGGTAACCATAAGTGAAGGCCTGACAAAGGGTGACGGGATTAAGGCCTGTCTCTGGGCGGGTGCTAAAATGGATGACTGCCATACCTCCATCTTATTTGACAGGTGTGCGATTAAGCCGGATGAAACGGCGGAGACTTTACGCCAGCCGGGGTATCCTACGGAGTTCATCGGGCAACCGTTTTTAAAAGTAGACCTTAAGGGTAGGCGCTTTGTCAATGAGTCCATGCCCTACGACTTCATCCTGCACCGAGCTTATAGCCTACCTGGAAAATGCTATTGTGTGATTTTTGATTCCGGTTTTGCGGAAGATACCAAGCGCTTTGAAATGGCGGGCTGTTCGCGCATGCATCCCTTTAATAACGGAGCCCCTTGCAGCAGGCCGCTGGAAGAAAATATAGAGCTGTTGGAAAAAATGATTGAGGAAGGGCGTTTTATTAGAGCGGATACTATCGGGGACCTGGCAGAGGGGTTGGGGTTACCGGCCGTTGAACTGGAAAAGACGGTGTCCCGGTATAACGAACTTTTTGATCAACAATGGGATGAAGACTTTGGTAAGGAAGCGCATCGTTTATCGGAAATTAGGAGGCCGCCATATTACGGGGCTCGGGCTTGTGGGTTTTTGTTGGGAACGATTGACGGTATTTGTATTGATGAAAATATGAATGCCTTAAATGAAAACTGCGAACCTATTCCGGGCCTGTATGTAGTCGGAAACGATAGTGGATCTTATTATGCCCACACCTACGTAAATCTTGTTACCGGAGGCTGTGCGGGGCGTAATATGACCTTTGCCCGGCGGGCTGCGCGTCTTATTGCTCAACAATAATATAAAACTGCCCACTTGGTGTGTCAATAATCAGCAAAAATGTCACCCCTAAAGCAATATAACTAGTCAGCAGAAATGTCATCCCCCCTTGAAGGATTCGGAGCAAGGAAACCGTCCCTCGCCGGGTGGCAGAAGGCCATTTGTAAT
>JAAYOJ010000100.1 GCA_012520405.1 Peptococcaceae bacterium | reverse complement strand
GTCATATCACCGGCACTATTATCGTCCATGACGGCGGGCTTCTCTGTCTGGGCTGACTACGCTACGAAAGGAGCAAGGCTTTATGAAAGTACCATTTAATCACTATGAACATGTATTTTCACCCATCAAGGTCGGTCATACCACTTTGAAAAATCGCATAGAGTTCTCTCCCCTGGTCAGTGACCTTACCAATTGCAATGGAGAAGCTACCCAGGCTTATATCGATTTCGTGGAAGCCCAGGCCCGTACCGGTGTAGCACTGATTACACTCGGGGCTACCCCGGTAGATACAGCCACGGCTCCGGACTATCCATCCGAACTGGACGTAACGAGTGACTTGAAAATTAATCATCTGTTCCTGCTGGCGGAAGCAGCACATCGCGGCGGAGCCAAACTGTCAGTAGAACTGGTGCATGCCGGGCGCGGGGCCAATCCGCAAGTGATAACTTCTCCTTACGTTTTGGCCCCTTCCAACATCCCCGTTCCCGGCCAAAGTCAGTATATCAAAGAGATGGACCAACATGATATTGAATATGTTGTCCATTGCTTTGCCGACTGTGCGCTCCGCCTTAAGAAAGTTGGTTTTGACGGTGTTATGATTCACGGCGCCCATGGCAAACTCCTGGCCCAGTTTATGTCCCCGCTTTCCAACCGCAGATCCGACATTTATGGCGGTAGCTTTGAAAACCGCATCCGATTTCCGCTTATGGTTCTTAAAGCCGTACGGGAAGCTGTGGGTAAAGACTTTCTTATTGAATACCGTATTAGCGGCGATGAAATCGTTCCGGGCGGAGTACGAGTTGAGGAGGTTATTGAGTTTTTAAAGGTAGCCCAAGAATATATAGACCTTGTCAATGTATCCGCAGGCCTCAACATCGATAAGCGGGCCCAATTTTATAGCATGCCTCCCTATTACCGTTCCAAAGGAGTCAACGTGCCCTATGCCCGGGCCATTAAACAGTGTCCGGAAATCCGCATCCCAGTCAGCGTGGTGGGCGGTATTATCTCGGCCGATATGGCAGAAAAAATTATTGCCGAAGGCAGTGCCGATATGTGCGCCATGGCCCGCAGCCTGCTCGCTGATCCCGAAATGTTACACAAATCCTGGCGGGGGCACCCGGAAGAAACTCGTCCCTGCCTGCGCTGCTACAGCTGCGCCGGTGGTTTTGGTTCCCATATCTCCTGTGCCGTTAACCCATCTCTGGGAAGGAGCTTTCCCTATGCCAAAGTAAGCAAGGCCGAGGAAAAAAAGAAAGTCGTGGTTATCGGCGGCGGCGTGGCCGGCTGCCAGGCAGCACAGACTTTGATTAAGCGAGGACATGAGGTCATTCTGTTTGAAAAAAATAAAAAGCTAGGCGGTCTGCTACACGATATTAATAAACTATCTTTCAAGGACGATCTTTTCCGCTATACAGAATGGCTTTGCCGAACCACTTTGCAGTGTGGAGCCGATATCCGTTTGGGCTGTGAAGCAACCCCCGCCAAGGTTAGGGCCGAGCATCCTGATGTCATTATAATCGCCTCAGGCAGTGTACCCCTAAAACCCCCTGTGCCGGGATTAAACTTGAAAAATGTTTACAACGTCCTGGATGTTGATTCCGGAAGGGCAAAGCTCTCAGGCCGAATTGTGGTCTGCGGTGGGGGGCTTTCCGGCTGCGAGTCAGCTCTTCAGCTGGCCATGGACGGTTGTGAGGTAACGATTGTCGATCAAATTGAAGAGCAGGATTTCGCCTCCGGCCTTCATCCCATTACCCGCCAAATGCTGCTTTATCTCCTCGAAGAGTATAAAATCACCAAGCTTGGCCGCCATATTGTCCGTTCCATTACTAAAGAAGGTGTCGCCGTGGAAGATAAGGATTGGAACCAGAAAACTCTTCCCGCCGATTATGTGGTAGAAGCTTTTGGCATGAAAAGCAATACCGCAGCCATTGAACCCTTCCGCTACCTTATACCCGAAGTTTATGTTATAGGTGATGCTTATGAGGTTAAAAACATCAAAAACGCCAATCTCAAAGCTTATGACCTATGCTGTAACATTTAAACCGATCATCCATTTTTCAGGCGGATCAAATGTGGAATATACCACTACCTCTTCCTAAATACCAAGGGATAAAGATTTATAATTTTGATAACTTCTTCAAAACCTCAGTCAAGTTTGACCCACTATAATTAGAAAACAGAAGCAGTTTAAACGAGAAAGTTAGAATAAAACTGACATTAGGATCATTGAGATTAACATTTAAAATTTCCTCAATTCGTTTTATGCGGTAATTCATAGTATTGCGATGGATATCAAACACTTGAGCAGCTTTGGTTAGGTTATTGCCGCCGGCCAAATAAGCATATAAACTGCCCATATAGTCGGTGTTATTTTGCAAATCATAATTCATAAGCCGAAATAATAAAGGGCTTAAAAAATTCTTTAAATCTTCTTGTTTTTCGGCAATTTCAAACAGGTTATAAACAAAATAATGCTCATATTGAAATAATGTTTCTTCACTATCCAAGCGCAGCCCAAGCTCAATGGCCTTGCAGGACTGCTGGTAAAAGGTCTTGGCCTCTTCCACGTTTTCAAAACTATTGCTTAAGCCGCCAATCATGCGGTGCTTTTCCAGGAACTGAATAACTTCACGAAAGTCAGCTTTGCTTAAACCTTCTCCCTTACTTTTGCTGATTAGGGCAACAATATCATTATTATAGATGAGACATTTGCTGCCGCTAATAATAGTTTCTAAAACATCCCGAAAATATAGAAGTGGCTTATTAACTGCAATTTCAGGCCGCAAGCGCGCGGTCAAGATATAAAAAATATCTTTCTTCAGAAAGTCCAAATATTTCATTCTTTCCTTAATTACCCTACGGTTTTTAATCTTACCGTCCAGTAAATCGGCAATGAAATTCTCGTACATAACCCCTTTAGAATGACTGGTAAAACTGTCTTTTTGCATTTCACAGGCTATTATTTCACAAAGAAATTTCTGAAGAAGAGCATCGCATTCTTGTATTGGTCTTTTGCATTCGATTAAACTGACATGCCCAACCGTTTTCCCCCGGATTCTAATCCCGGAAAGCTGAGAATTATAAGGATACATAGCTTGGGCCTCTACGTATACAGGAAATTTGCTGTACCTATGCTCATATCTATCGTCGATCATGACATCAATCATTTCATAGGAACAATACCCGCTCTCCGTCATCTTTTGCCAAGGAATATCATCAGATTGGATTGTCCTACTATAAGCAACCACTTTAAAGCTGATATCAATAACAAGGATGGGGTTTCCTAAAAGTTCACTACCGGTATCAACAATTTGTTGCAAGCCCATTCCTGAAAGAAGAATTTCCGTCAACTTAGCCTGGGCCAAACTTAACTCCCAGTATGAGTCCAAGTACTGGCGGACCTTATTAACTAAATGGTTTATGTCTTTGCTGTCGGTCTCCTTGTAAGCAGGAACCACAATTACATTATGTTTTATTTTAATCCAATAATCATCATCAAAATTGCCTTCGTCAAGACACAAAATATTTAATACAGATGAACCAGAGGTTAGAACACTTAGTTCCGAGGAGGTACAGGCATACAATATATTTGTTTTTAACGGGGCTGTTGCCCGATTTAAAAGAACACATTCTTTAACCAACGAATTTGGCTTTGATTGCATATAAACCTTTGCTCCATACTTAGTCAAAAAACCCGAAACCTGTTCAACCCCAACCAAGGTTATCACCCCACTCCTAATTCAAACAAGTAAATTCCAACTTCATTTTAGCCTTATCTTAGCAGAATAAATTCTAAAATTAAAGTTATGAAATACAAAGGGGGCATAATGAAACAAAAGTTTCTTTACGCCCCCCTTGTCTTCAGTTTCTTCACATTTTGCCTCCTGATTCCCGCTTCCCCGCTTTCTACTTACCTGTCTTTCAACGGTATATACTCCCGACGAAGAGCTACGCTCTTATAGGCCGGCCTGATAATTTTCCCATGGCTAATTATTTCTTCAATTCTGTGGGCACTCCAGCCGGATATTCTGGAAATTGCAAATATTGGTGTAAACATTTCAATCGGAATCTCTAGCATGCGATAAACAAATCCGGAATAAAAATCCACATTAGCACTGATTACTTTGTTATTTCCAGTGTGTTCCGCAATAACACCCGGGGCAAGCTCTTCAACCTTAAGATATAAATTAAACTCTTCTTCCAGCCCTTTTTCCTTAGCCAGTTTACTAGCATAGTGTTCAAATATAACCTCGCGAGGGTCGGAAATGGAATAAACAGCATGCCCGATGCCATAAATAAGACCTGCTTTATCAAAGGCTTCTTTTCTTAGAATCTTGAATAGATAGTTTCGTATCTCATCGTCATCCTGCCAATCCTTAACATTTTGTTTGATATCCTCTAACATATAGACTGCCTTTATATTTGCCCCCCCATGTCTCGGCCCTTTTAAAGCCCCAATCGCTGCAGCCATTACCGAGTAAGTATCTGTTCCGGTGGAAGTTATGACATGGGTAACAAATGAAGAATTGTTGCCTCCGCCGTGTTCGGCGTGCAATACAAGTGCCAAGTCCAGGAGAGTTGCTTCCAGCTCCGTATATTTACAGTCCGGCCGCAACATATACAGGATATTTTCCGCAGTGCTTAGTTCGGGTCTAGGGCTGTGGAGAATAAGGCTTTTATTGCCATGATAATGGACATAAGCGTTATATCCGTAAACCGCCAGGGAAGGAAACCAGGCAATAAGCTTTAAGCATTGTTCAAGTACATTATAAATAGAAGTATCATCGGCATTTTTATCGTAAGAATACAGGGTCAGAACACTTCTGGCCAGCATGTTCATAATATCTTTGCCGGGCGAATGTAAAATAACCCCACGTACAAAGTCATCCGGTAGCTGCTGATATATACCTAAAAGCTTCTTAAAATCGTTTAAGGCCTTTTCGTCCGGAAGGTGACCAAAAAGAAGCAGGTAAGTAACTTCTTCAAAACCAAATCTCCCATCGGCCATAAAGCCATTGACAATATCCTTAATATTGATGCCCCGATAAGTTAACCTTCCGGGCACAGGAACCATTTCCCCTTCATCAAGAATATAAGAATGTACATCCCCGATTTCAGTTAACCCTACCAGGACGCCTTTACCATCCGCATCACGCAGGCCTCTTTTTACTTCATATTTTGTATAGAGTTCAGGAGCTATATTGCTGCTTACCAACGCCTTTTCACTAAGCTTGCATAGTAGCTCTTCTTTAAAAACATTCATATCTTCTTTACCCATATATTCTCCTCCTCACTAAGTCCCAAGATTTCCGATGCAATAATTAGAATAATTAAGGCTAAAAACTCAAAATTCAATCGGATTTATGCTTCTTAATTTCTTCATATTTTTGGAACCAGCCTGGGAAAACTTTTTTAAATTGTATTGGTTTAAAATTATCCTTACGCACTACTATATGGGTTGTTGTCCCTTGAGCAAAAACAAGGCCTTGATCGTCAACAATTTGGTAGCCGTAAACAGTTTTTACACCAGTATTTTCTTCAATCCAGGTTTCAACATAGATAAGGTCGCCATAACGAACAGGTTTCTTATATGTTACTTTAACTTCATAAACCGGTGCCGCATAACCCGCCATCTCCATATCCTGATAATTAAAGCCAAGTTCTTTAATGAGTTCGGTTCGGCCCAACTCAAACCACTTCAGATAATTGGCGTGGTAAATAATCCCCATCATATCCGTATCAGCATATGTTATTTGAATTTCCTTTTTAGAAGTATACATACCTTACTCGCCTGCCCTATCCTAACCCTAAAAAAAAAGAACATATTTGTCCTTACGGCTTTTTTATTAAAATAATTATATTGAACAAATGTGATTACTAATTTTAGCATAAATCAAGCCAAAAATCCACCACAGTAAAACTATATACTGTATGCAACTTCTTAAATTCAGAACAGGGAAATTTTACAAAGATTTGCGTCATAAAACACACTATCTTGAAGTCTTTTATATTAGATACCAAAGAAAGGAACGTGATAATGTGTTAACCCGCCGTTTGTTTATTTTTTCCTTAGCTGTAATACTGCTTATTCAATTATCCATGCCGGCCCCTTTATTGGCCCGGGCTGAACAATCATTAGCTGAAATTACATCTAAGCCCCTTATTTCTTTGGAACAAGCCATCCAGGCCGTCAAGAAAAAGTTTGAAATCCCGGCAGAATTAAAAGATTTTTCATCCGGATTTAGTAATTACAATTCACGCCAGGCTTGGTACTTAAATTGGTCTTCTGAAGGGGCAGAAGCAGGAAGTTTTATATCCTATATTGATGCCGTAAGCGGTGAAATTCTAAGTTTTCATTATTCTAAACCCTACACACCAAACCATTATTATAAAATTCCTAACATAAGCTTACAGCAGGCTGAAGAATTAGCGGACCAAAACTTAAAAGAATTAGCCGGGGATAAATATCAACGTCTTAAGCTAATTACGGATAATACAATAATCCCCCTTAATAGTTATGGGCAGACCTCTTATAGTTTTACTTGGCAAAGAACAGAAAACAACATTCCGGTTCCGGGTGATGGAGCGGGTATCCAGATCGACTCTGATACAGGCCGCTTAATCTCTTATAACCTTTATTGGACTGATCTTACCTTTGCCAAAGCCAATACTATTGATGCAAATAGAGCAGCTCAAGCCTTGAGCAAATCTAACTTACTTGAACTTCAGTATTTTTTAGCCCCGGAAGTCAGACCGCTCCAAACCAATGGTAGTGGCCAAGAAAAGGTTCAGCTGGTTTATCAGTTAAAAAACAACGGCACAATTGATGCCCTAACAGGGCAGCCGGTGATTCTTAACCAGGATGAATTCTTGGCCTTGGCTAATGACACTGGAATAAGAGGGGGCATGGGATCAAGCGAGCAAGCCTCTGACAAAGTTGCTTTGACTCCCCAAGAACAGCAAGAAATAGCAGATCTGGCTAAACTTCTTACTAAAGAACAAGCGATACATGCTGTTCAAAAGTGGGTAGAAATCCCTAATGGATTTAGAATCAACAATATGAATCTTTATAAAGACAGCAGCCTGCGCGGCGGTCGAGCATGGTCTTTCCACTGGGAAAGCCAAGATCGAACTCAATTTATTAGTGCCAGAGTCAACGCTGAAAATGGCGAATTGATCAATTTTAGCTCCTATAAGTCATCGGCAACTTCTTCTACGGAGAACAAACTCATCTCCCAAAAAGAAGCCCTAAAAATCGCTGAAGATTTTGTTAAGGGTATTCAGCCGGATAAGTTCCAGCAGACAAAATTAAATACCGCTAACTTAGCCCTAGAAAACCTAAGCAGCAGTGAGCCTGCTTCAAGTTTACCCCTGCCGACTGATAGAACTTCCATCACTTTTAACTACCAGCGCATGGTTAACGGCATCTTATTTCCCGCCAATCAAATTAGTGCTACAGTTGATCTAGTCTCCAAGAAAATCACTTCCTATAGTTTAAACTGGTGGAATCTTGAGTTTCCTAGAGTTTCAATGGCAATGCCTAAAAATCAGGCCGAAGAATTGTTTTTCCAATCCAGGCCCATGGAATTGCAGTATGCAATAGTTTATGATCAGGGGGAAGCTAAAGAAGCGCGCTTGGTCTACAGACCTGCGAGCTTAAGCGGTGCTAATTCCGACCTTATGGATGCCAAAAACGGTAGCTTTCTTGATTGGCGAGGAAAACCCCTAACCGAACAGCCATGTCGACTCAGCTTTAACGATATTGCCGGCAATCCTTACGCCAAAGAAATTACCGTCCTGGGATTAGCCGGGATATTTGGGGAATATGGAAATGAATTTAAACCGCAGCAAAATATTACTGTCCACTCCCTGCTTCAAGCCTTACTAACCGTTAAGAACGGGATTATAGACAACAACCTTAGTTCTGCCGACATTATTAAGGAAGCAAAAAAACTGGGCTGGCTACAAGAGGAAGTCTCGCCAAACCAAATTGTAACCAGAGAACTTTTCAGCAAAATCATTATTCGTTATTTAGGATTGGACAAAATAGCTCGCCTT
>JAAYOJ010000008.1 GCA_012520405.1 Peptococcaceae bacterium | reverse complement strand
CAGTATTTAATGGTTGGCTTTGGTTTGATAAAAGACCATATCATATGGAATGTCAGATGCAGTTATCTTTCGAAGATATGTTATATTCGTGGAATAAAATACATGAAGATAGACCTTGGTAATTTCTGCTTATAATTAGCATGTTTTTAGAGCCTTGGAGGAGTCACCGTCCTGGCGACTTCTGAATCTAGGGGCGGCAACTTCATTTACCAGCCGGTCCCCGCCACTTGGAGGACGATGCATGCGGTTAGGGGCTACGGGAACACCCAGAACGTTAGATGAAATGCAATGTTGGGTAAATCAAGGAGGGATAACTTATTGATGAGATTAGACCATTTTGTGGTAAATATTGATAACAATGTGGAAAAATTAAAAGAATTAAAGAGGCAGATTGAACCTTTAGGTTATCCCTTTGAACCAACCTGGGGAAAAGGAACGAAAGGATTCAAAGTGGCTAACCTATGGATAGGACTTCAATATCTTGAAATGGTATGGCTGAAGAAAAAGGATGGCGGGGGATGGAAGGCTGATTGGGTAGAGAAATATAATAACGGGCATCGCGGTATCATTGCAATATATTTAATGGCTGACAAATTAGATGAGATAAGAGAAGGGCTTAAGTGTAGGGGAATTCCTGTAAGCGAGCCTGAACGGGTTAGCTATCGTTGGTTTTTCGGGTTATTAAAGAAGACTATGCCATGGAGGAGTATATTTACAGCCCCTATCCCCGGAATTGATTTGCAAATTTGCTACGGAGAGTTGGATAGTCCGGATATTATGGAAAAAATGAAAGCATACATGGTACCGAATGCAGCTGATAATGGAATAGAAGGGATAAGAGAAGCTATTGTTAAAGGAAATTTTTCCGAAGAAGCCTGGGTGTACATTCGAAAGCTATTTCCTGATGCAAAACTAGAAGGAACCCGGCTGACATACGACATGGGGACAACATGTTTATCTTTTGAATCATTGAAAAATCAAGGCTTTAATGTGGAGTTAAAAGCCGTGACAATCAATAAGAAATATCTGGGAAAAAGTTTTGAGATAGAGAATTTGAAGGTTACAATGTAAGCAGTTGCACTTCATCTAACAATGCATTGCCCACCTCATCTAACAATGCATTGCCGCTTCGGGCCGTGGTAAGTAATTCATGATGTTGGAAAATTAAGTTGTGTCATGAAGCCAACGCGGCCACATCGATTCGCAAGCGCGGTCGCGCTAGGGCTCATCGACGTCGGCATTGCCAAACGTTATATTAAACTGCTAGGTCCCGGTTTATCGGTAAAGCCGGCTTACTAAGAGGTTTTGAAATAATTTTCGGCATAAGAAGGAAGGAGAGTACCGGGCGTAGGTCAAATTCGTCAACGATGACGAATTTTGAATTTATTTTTTGTGTTTGAACTCTAACACTTCTACCTTGTCGCTTAAAACTACAGTAATTTCTTCTGTTCCGTATGGGGGATTATGAGGTCCTTCGAATGTCGTTACTTGAATTTTTATCTTAATGTCATACGGCCCATACATTGAGATATCCACAATTTGATCGTCCATGAACTGTTTACTATGACCGTAATAATTAGTAATCTCTTGTTGAATGTAGGGGTAAAGTATTTTAAGTAGAGAACGTTGAATTAGTTCTTGTTTATTATGTTCGGAATTTCTTATCGTAGAGAGAGACGGATGAATCAGTTTTCCTGCGGTTAAGCTTAGTACTAAGATAAATAAAGCAACGGCTATAGTTATTATGATTTTCTTGGTTTTCATTTGGAAATCCCCCTTCAATAGTTTGTTTATTCCAAACACGTTTATTATAGAAGAGAAAGAGTGGATGATTATCCCATTTGACATTAGCCCCAGCTTCATATAACACGTCCATTTCCGCAACTAGAGGATGATGCATGTGGTTGGGGTGCTGCGGTAATACCTGAACGTTATCTGCAATGCTACAAATTGCCGCGCCTCTATGCGCGGATCAGTCAGAAAAATCTTAAAGTTACTTTTTTGTAGGGGGTATAAATATGGAAATTAGAATAAGATTATATACAAAAAATGACGAGTTGCTACTCTTTAATATGATGAAAGAGGAAGGTGCAGAGTGGGAGTGTTATTTTAACAAAAATGCGTTAGAAAAATATAAAGAAGCCTTGGCTAATTCAATAACTTATGTTGCCTTTAATAACAATATTCTGTGTGGATTTGTGCGATGTAGGGATGATAATGGTTTTGGTGTTTATGTTTATGATTTACTTGTGAGAAAGTCTTTCCGGGGACATGACATAGGGCGGAAATTGATTGAGTATGTATGCAAAGAATACCATCAAGATACAGTATATGTTATGTCAGATGTCGACGAGTATTATCAAAAACTGGGTTATCGCCGTGAAGGTTCGATTTTCGAAATACAATCCAATAAGGAATAGATTATGGAAATGACGGTTATAAGGGCCGCTGCCCATGGTGGCCTCTAAACAGGAAGTGTGGCACTCAAGAGGAGGACAAAATTGATAATTAGGAAATTCGAGCATTCTGATACAGAAAAAATAATTGAGATCTGGTACAACGTAAGTGTAGCCGCTCACTCCTTTATTCCGAAGGAAATCTGGGAATCACATAAGGATGAATTAAGGGATAAGTATTTACCAATAGCGGAGACATGGGTTGCTGAGGAAAACGGTAATTTGATTGGCTTTATATCACTTCTTGATAATTATATTGGAGCGTTATTTGTTGCACCAAAAGAACAGGGAAAAGGAGTCGGCACTAAATTGATTGAACAGGCTAGACGAGAAAAGGGGCATTTAAAAGTTGGTGTTTATAGTAAGAATATTGGTGCGAGAAGATTCTATAAGAAAAACGAATTTACATATATAAGTGAGGAAGTTCAGCCGGAAACAGGTGAAGTAGTAATAAATATGGCTTTAGAGTAAGAAAAACGGCCACTTCAGCTAACACGCCTTTCCCGAAACTTAGATTATATAATGCAGCAAGACGCTTCGAGAACAGCTGAACGTTATATGACATTTCCTGCAAGACCGCCCGCCGTCCATGGCGGGATATAGACGAGAACCTAATTTTGTACTTGTAGATTATTGTTTCGTAGTGGTAGAAAGATATGTCTTATATGCAATATAGTGTGGTAAAAAAAATCAAGGTTGATTTGTTCACCTAACCTCGAACATAAGGAGATAAAAATGCCAAATATCATTGAGATAAGCGATTTTTCATCGCCCAATTTGGATGTTTTTGCTCGCTTGACGGAAAAGCAACTGCGCAACCGGTTGGAGCCGGAGAAGGGCATCTTTATTGCTGAGAGTACCAAGGTAATTGGGCTTGCCCTCGACGCTGGATGCGAGCCTATTTCCCTTTTGATGGAGCGCAAATACATTGAAGGACAGGCACGTGATATCATCGCCCGTTGCGGAAATATACCCGTCTATACTGCCGATAGTAACCTACTGGCAGAGCTGACTGGCTTTCGGCTGACCCGTGGTGTGCTGTGTGCTATGCATCGACCTCCTTTCCCCAGCGTTGAGGAGGTGTTAGCTGGTACAAGACGAGTGGCTGTACTTGAAAATATTACTGATTCTACTAACGTCGGTGCCATTTTTCGCTCAGCTGCGGCACTAGGAGTCGATGCTGTACTGCTTACTCCATCATGCTGTGATCCATTGTGCCGGCGTGCGGTGAGAGTGAGTATGGGAACTATCTTCCAAGTGCCATGGACCCGTATTGGCAGCGATCCCTCGCAGTGGCCGCAGCCTGGGATGGACAGCCTGCGCAAGCTGGGGTTTAAAACCGTTGCTATGGCTTTAAGCGATACCGCTGTCAGCATAGACGATCCGCAGCTCATGGCTGAGAAAAAGCTTGCTATCATACTTGGTACAGAAGGTAATGGATTGGCACCCTACACAGTTGCCCACTGTGATTACACAGCTAGTATCCCCATGTCCCATAACGTCGACTCGCTGAATGTTGCTGCAGCAAGTGCAGTGGCTTTCTGGCAACTCAGAGCCCGGTAAACTTATATATTCTTAT
>JAAYOJ010000011.1 GCA_012520405.1 Peptococcaceae bacterium | reverse complement strand
GGATCACCGGCAAGGGCTCTTTCATAAGCTTCCAGCACTGTACGGCCCAGGGCAGCACCACAGGGATTAGTATGTTTAATAATCACACAGGCGGGAGCATCCAGCTCTTTGACAATCTCCCAGGCAGCATCCATATCCATCCAGTTATTATAGGATAATTCTTTACCCTGCAGTTGCCGAGCATAGCCCAAAGTCCCCCGGCCCGCCTCTAAATCCAGATAAAAAGCTCCTTTTTGCGCCGGGTTTTCCCCATAGCGTAAGTCTTGGAGTTTGGTAGCGGTTATCCTTAAATTCTGAGGGAAAAATACTTCCGTAGCTTGCTGTTTCTCCAGATAATCGGCAATCAGCCGGTCATAGTCGGCAGTATGGGCAAAAGCCTCGGCCGCTAATTTCTGGCGTAGGGCCGGCGTAACTGTCCCATTTTCGGCAATACTGGCCAGCACCTGCTCATAGTTAGCGGGGTTGACTACTATGGTCACTCGGGCATGATTTTTTGCTGCCGCCCGAACCATGGTCGGACCGCCAATATCAATATTCTCTATGGCCTCTTCAAAGGTTACATTGTCTTTAGCAATGGTCTCCCGGAAAGGGTAAAGGTTTACACAAACCAAATCGATAAGTTCTATTCCCGCTTGTTCACATTGGGCTCGATGTTCAGGAGTATCCATAGCCAAGATACCGCCATGGATTTTTGGATGCAAAGTTTTTACCCTGCCGTCCAAAATTTCCGGAAAACCCGTAATTTCACTGACATAAGTCACTGCCAGGCCGGCCTCTTGCAAAACTTTATAAGTTCCGCCGGTGGATATCAATTCGTATCCGTACTTAAGTAGGCCGGAAGCAAATTCAATTAGGCCTGTTTTATCGGAAACACTGAGAACTGCTCTTTTTGGAGCCATATTACTACCTCCAGTTGTTAACATTGGTAATCTAGATAATTGTTTTAGGAGTCACGGAGAATAATAACTTTCCTCCCCTCACGTCTCACCCTGCCTTCGGCAATTAATCTGACAGCTTCAGGGTAAATCTGATGTTCTACTTTTAATATGCGGTCAGACAAGGTCTTGACGTTATCCTCCTCATATACCGGCACAGCCTGCTGCAAAATAATGGGGCCCGTATCCATCCCCTCGTCCACAAAATGTACCGTACAGCCGCTCACCTTAACCCCGTAATCCAGGGCCTGCTTGTGAGCGTTCAAACCTGGAAAAGAAGGAAGAAGAGAAGGGTGGATATTGATAATAGGATATTCCGCTTGCCGAATAAAATCCTTGCTTAAAATCCTCATATAACCGGCCAGAACCAAAAGTTCGACCCCCAGTTCTTCCAGCCAATTCAAAATATCGATTTCCTGGGCTCTCTGATCTTCATAACTTTCCATAAGAAATGCTCTGGCCGGAATATTAGCCTTTTCAGCTATCTCCAAAGCCCTAGCATTAATATTATCGGATCCGACTCCTACAATATGGGCTTTTAAAGTACCGCGCCGCCAATGATCGATTAAAAATTGCAGATTGGTCCCTCTTCCTGAAGCCAGCACTGCTATTCTCACAGATATTTCACTCCTTGTCCGGGAACCACCGTACCCATAATTATCGGTTCTTCACCCTCAGCTTTTAAGATGCGAATAACTTCCTGTTCATCTTGAGGATGGACAATAAATATATAACCAATCCCCATATTGAAAGTCCTTAGCATCTCATCCCGATCAACTCGCCCTTCTTTCTCCAATAGGGCAAAGATCGCAGGAATCTCCCAGCTGGAGGTTTTTATTTCTACCCCCAATCCCTGAGGAAGAATGCGCGGAATATTCTCTGTTAAACCACCGCCGGTAATATGAACCATGCCGGGGATATTTACTTTCTCCAAAACCGCCAATACCTGCTTGGCATAAATCCTGGTGGGCGTCAATAAAACATGACCCAGGGGCTGTCCCAATTCGGGGAATTCTTTAGTCCAGGGGCAGCCGGCGAAAACTTTTCTAACCAGAGAAAAACCGTTACTGTGCACGCCACTGGATTTTAAAGCGATTAAAATATCTCCGGATTCTATCTTGGAACCGTCAATTATTTTATCCTTATTAACCGCCCCCACACAAAAACCGGCGATATCATATTCCTGTTCAGCGTAGAAACCCGGCATCTCGGCGGTCTCTCCCCCAATAAGGGCACAACCGGCCTGGCGGCAACCCTCAGCCACACCTTGCACAATTGCGGCCACCTTATCCGGAATAAGTTTACCCACTGCTAGGTAATCAAGAAAAAACAAGGGCTCCGCTCCCTGCACCAACACATCATTGACGCACATGGCTACGGCATCCTGGCCTATAGTATTATGGATATCTAAATCAAAAGCCAAGCGCAGTTTGGTCCCTACCCCATCCGTCCCCGCAACCAGAACAGGATCCGGATATTTCTGGGTATCGACGGCAAATAAGCCGCCAAATCCGCCCAGCCCCCCGAGAACTCCTGGTCGCCAGGTCCCGGCTACCGCCGGTTTTATTTTTTCTACCGCTTGGTTACCGGCCTCAATATCTACGCCCGCATCTTTATAAGTTTGTCCCATTTTATTCCCTCCAGCAAGGATCAATAAATCTTAATCGGATAATCACCGTTGAAACAAGCCAAGCACACGGAATTATCAGACAGTGCTCTTTTCAGCCCCTCTTCAGACAGATAATAAAGCGTATCAGCTCCGACGAATTTTCTAATTTCGTCAATATTCATTTTGTTAGCAATCAACTTTTCCCGTTCCGCAGTATCTATCCCATAATAACAAGAATAACAAACGGGAGGGGAGCTGATTAACAGATGCACTTCTTTAGCTCCGCAGGCTCTGACCATTTCCACCAATTTAGAGCTGGTTGTTCCCCTGACAATAGAATCATCAACCAGTACTACCCTGCGATCCCGTAACACTCCGGAGTTGGTATTAAGTTTTATTCTAATCGAAACTTCGCGCAATTCTTGCGTAGGTTGGATAAAAGTCCTGCCCACATAGCGGTTCTTAAGTAAACCCTCTTCAAAAGGAAGGCCCAAAGTCTGGGCGTAGCCAATAGCGGCAGGTGTCCCGGAGTCCGGCACGGCTACCACCACATCAGCTTCCAGCGGACATTCCTTAGCCAGCTCAACACCCATCTGCCTTCTGCTCTCCCAGACATTCACTTTATCTATAGTACTGTCAGGGCGGGCAAAATAAATATATTCGAAAGAGCAAAAGGCTGTTTTTTCATTAGGTAGACCTTGACGGGAGTGAATACCTTTCTCGTCAATGGTTACCACCTCACCCGGTTCAACATCCCGAACCAATTCGGCGCCAATGGTATCAAGAGCGCTGCTTTCCGAGGCCAGACAATAACGCTCTCCCATGCGGCCGATACAGAGCGGCCTTACCCCATGAGGGTCACGGACCCCGATAATTTTATCCTCAGCCATAATGAGCAGCGCATAGGATCCTTTAAGATCAATCATGGTTTTAATAATAGCATCTTCCAAGCTGTACCGGCGATAGCGGGCAATCATATTTAAAATAACTTCACTGTCAATAGTGGTTTGAAAAACAGTCCCTTTGCTGGCCAGCTCTTCTCTAAGATCAACGGCATTGGTCAAACTGCCGTTATGAGCCAAAGCCATCATCCCTTTCTGAAAATAAACAACCAAGGGCTGAGCATTGGAGGCCATATTTAAACCCTTAGAGGAATAACGTACATGCCCTATAGCCATTTTTCCTTGAAGCTCGCCTAAAATTTCAGGGGAGAAAACTTCCGAAACCAAGCCCATCCCTTTATGCTGTTGGATCTTGCGTCCGTCCGAAACTGCAATACCAGCACTTTCCTGCCCCCTATGCTGCAGAGCGTACAGTCCATAATAGGTAGTACGGGCTACTTCCTGTTCCGGAGCATATATACCAAATAAACCGCACTCTTCCCTAGGTTTGTCATCCCACAAATAATCCATGCCTTAAGGCTTCCTTTCCTTATTGTTATCTTCGACCTTTTAGCTTTCCATGATATCCCGGATAGCTGATTCATATAAGGGCCGGTATTGGCTTAAAGGGACATCCAGGCACTCTTGGCCGGCAACTTTTATCTTGAGATTTTTTCCTTTACTTGAGCCCAAATGAGTAAGGGGAATATCGTACTCCCGGGCTAAAGTTTCTAAGGCTGCTGATTTTTCCTTGGGGGCCGTAACAATTATCCGGCCTAAGCGTTCACCAAAAAGAACTTTTAGTTGGTTTCCTGACTCTATATTAATTTCGGCGCCACAGTTTATGGTCATCTCAGCCAAGCAAACAGCCAGCCCGCCTTCGCTGATATCGTGTGCTGCCAGCAGCAGTCCTTGTTTATTGCCCTCTAGAATAAAATCAAGTCTCTTTTGTATTTCTTTCAGATCCGGCTCAGGTAAACTTCCTGCTTCCAACTGTTCAAACCTGGACAGATACTCCGAACCCGCCAGCTCTCCTTCCCTTTCCCCGACTAAATAGAGCTGTTCTCCTTCGGAAGTGATTTGATTCTTTAGCACTTGATCCAAATCTTTCAACAGTCCTATCATGCCGATCATCGGGGTAGGATAAACTGCCTGGCCTAAAGTTTCGTTATATAAACTGACATTACCGCCGGTTACAGGGGTATTAAGGGCCCTGCAAGCTTCTGCTACGCCGGCGCAAGCCTGTTCAAACTGCCAAAAAATCTCGGGTCTCTCCGGATTACCAAAGTTGAGACAGTCTGTAATGGCCAGCGGTTTAGCCCCCACACAAACAATATTTTGGGCTGCCTCCACCACCGCCAGTATCCCTCCGATATAGGGATCCAGATACACATAGCGAGAATTACAGTCTGTAGTCATGGCAATAGCCTTGGAGGTTCCCCGTACCCTTAGTACTGCAGCGTCCCCTCCCGGAGCAACAACTGTATTGGTTCCCACCTGATAGTCATACTGCCTGTAAATCCATTCCTTACTGGCAATAGTTGGGCTACTGATCAAGGCTAAAAGAACATTTTCCGCGGAATCCTTCAATTCAATGTTTTCCAACTTGGTATTTTTCAGCTTTTGATAGTAATCCGGTTCTTGGCTTGGCCGGTGATAGACAGGAGCCTCATCGGTCAAGGCTTTAACCGGTATTTCCGCAACAAGCCGGCCCTTTTCTAACAAACGGAGCATTCCGTCATCCGTAACCCTGCCCACGACTGTGGCTTCCAGTCCCCAGCGGGCAAATACTTCCTCCACTTCCTTCTCCCGGCCGGCCTGAGGTACGATTAGCATGCGTTCCTGGGATTCTGAAAGCATAATTTCATAGGGAGTCATGCCCGTTTCCCGGCAGGGGACCAGGCTCAATTCCATTTCAATGCCGCTGTTGCCGCGGCTGGCCATTTCCGAAGAAGAACTGGTTAAACCCGCTGCTCCCATATCCTGAATCCCTACTACAGCTCCGCTTTGAATGAGTTCCAGACAGGCTTCCATTAAAAGTTTTTCCATAAAGGGATCCCCGGCCTGGACCGCTGGGGGTTGGGCTTCTTCACTGAGTTCTACAGAGGCAAAGGTTGCTCCGTGAATTCCGTCCCGACCGGTTTTAGCACCTACCACCATTACGGGATTACCGACTCCCGTTGCTACTCCTTTAGCGATATCCTTATGCTCCAAAAGTCCTATCGCCATGGCGTTCACTAAGGGATTGCCGTTATAACTGCTGTGGAAATAAACATCTCCGCCTACAGTCGGAATACCGATGGAGTTGCCATAGCCGCTGATTCCACTCACTACCCCGTCTAAAAGATATTTATTGTTTTCCTCAGTAAGAGGTCCGAATCTTAAGGAGTTAAGGACCGCTACGGGACGTGCGCCCATAGTAAACACATCACGTAAAATCCCCCCTACCCCGGTAGCCGCTCCCTGGTAGGGCTCAACAGCTGAAGGGTGGTTATGGGATTCCATTTTAAAGGCCACCGCTAAATCATCGCCAATATCGACAATACCGGCATTTTCTCCGGGACCCTGCAGTACTTGAGGGCCTTCGGTAGGAAACTTCTTGAGAACCGGTTTCGAAGTTTTATAGGAACAGTGCTCCGACCACATAACGGAGAAAATCCCGACTTCCAAGAAGTTAGGCTCCCGACCCATTAGTTTTTCAATTCTTTGATATTCATCATCGCTAAGGCCCATATCTCTCCAAATTTTAGGCTCCACCTTGCGACCTCCCTTCCCAGTGCTTAAGTACGGATAAAAACATTTCTTTGCCGTCAACACCGCCGATTATCTCTTCCACCGCTCTCTCCGGATGGGGCATCATGCCTAACACATTGCCTTCTTTATTAACTATACCTGCTATATTATCCCGAGATCCGTTGGGATTGCCTGAAGTATCAGTATTCACATAGCGGAAAACTATTTGGTTATTATCTTGCAAACGCTTTAAACCCTCATCATCTATGGTATAGTTACCTTCGCCATGACTAATAGGGATTTGAATAAGCCGGCCTTTCTCGTACTGATTAGTAAAAGGAAGATCGCTATTTTCTACCCTTAAGTATTGAGGTGCACAGATATAACGCAGCCCGACGTTGCGCAAAAAGGCTCCCGGCAAAAGTCCGCATTCAGTTAGGATTTGGAAGCCATTGCTAATACCCCAGACCAGCCCTCCGCTCTTAGCGAAGCGAATAACATCCTCCATAATTGGTGAATAACGGGCTATGGAACCTGGGCGCAAATAGTTGCCGTAAGAAAATCCCCCAGGAAGAACTATAAGGTCAAAACCTTTTACTGAAGTCTCCTGATGCCAAATCATAACCGGATCTTCCCCGACTAACCGCCAAGCCTCTAAACAATCAACTTCACAGCTTGATCCTGGAAAACGTACAACACCGATTTTCAAATTCAGCCCTCCAGTTCAAAAGAATAATCTTCGATCACAGGATTAGAAAGAAGCTTCTGACAGATTTCGTGCATTATTTTTTCTGCCTTGTCCTTATCATCCTCGTTTAAAACTACTTCCATAAATTTACCGATACGCACAGATTCCACCGGGTACTGCATACTCTTTAATGCCTTTTCCGCAGCACTGCCCTGAGGATCCAAAATACTCTTTTTTAAAGTCACTTTAACTCTGGCCTTAAGCATTAGTAATAGCCTCCTTGATTTTCTTTGCTAAACATTTAAACATTCACCTTCGATTTGCTGCCAATGCAGACCTTAGTTAGTATTATTAAAATGCGCAGCCTGTAAAACATTATCCTTAGCCTCGACTTGCTGAGCCATTTCCTGTCTGAAGGTTTGCAAGGCTTCTCTTAGCCTGTCCTCCTTTAAGGCCAACATTTGAACTGCCAATAAAGCTGCATTGCGGGCCCCGTTAATTCCGACCGTAGCCACCGGTATTCCCGGAGGCATTTGCACTATGGCATAAAGAGCGTCAATTCCTTCCAGGGCCCCGCTTTTAATCGGGACTCCGATTACCGGTAAAGTCGTGGCTCCGGCAATTACTCCGGGAAGATGAGCCGCCATGCCGGCTCCGGCGATGATTATTTGACCTCCTTCTTGTTCGAAATCCTCAACCCATTGAATAGTACGTTTTAAAGTTCTATGTGCCGATGATACTTTTAACTCGTAAGAAAGATCAAACTGTCTCAGAATTTTCAGGGCATCTTCCATCACCGAAAAATCTGAATCACTGCCCATTATTACTCCTACCGAAGCCATGAGAGGTCCCCCTTAAGTACAATTTTGATTATAGAAATATTGTACCTGACAATAGAAACATGGTCAACGAAAAATCCGAACATTTTGCATAAAATAAATATAATGTTCGGATTTTAAGTTCTAAAGATAGAAAAAGCCCGGTTTCCGTTATTTAGAAACAAGGCTGCGACACAAGAACTTTTGATATGCATTATATGAACTAATATGTACTATATGAACTAATATGTACTATATACACTATATGTATTTATTATTTTGTACCAAAAAAAGCAATTCATTCGCTAATATAAGAAATATAAGATAATTCCTACTCTAATATAGGGTAACCGAAGTTACTTTATGAGTTTTGGCAAAACTCTGCTTATCCATATTGAAATATTTATCATTGGAGGCAATGACGAATTTCTTATCCTTGATATAACCTGCATCCCAGGTAGTATCGATGCTTATCCATTTCCCGTCTACAAAAGCTTCATTCCAGGCATGTTTTTCGTAAGATTTTAGCACATTATTCCAAGCTTCACCGTAAACCACCCGGGTCGGTATCCCGGCTGCCCGAGCCAGGGAAGCAAAGACAAAAGAATAGTCGCGGCAGGTGCCCTTTTTACGGGCCATAATATCGGTGGCGGTATTCATGGCGGAAATTCCTTTATAGTAAGCCTCCGTATCATAAACAATATTCTTAGTTACCCATTCATGAATTGCTCTCGCCTTCTCAAGCTCACTCATATCGGCAGTGATTAAGGTTTTCACAACATCCTGGACAAGCCGGCTTTCACTTTCTACATAGCCGGAAGGGGTTAAGTTAAAGTAATCCTCATCCGAAGTATTCTGAACTTCAAAACGAATTTTACCGTCAAAACGATTAGCGTTTAATCCGGCCCATACCGTGTATTTCCCGGGTCCAAAGCGCAGCCAGATCTCTTTTTCAAAGCTGCCGTTCTTAACATCTACCGGATAGACCGTAACCTCACCATTAGGCCCTCTCAGGCAGAGCCAGATACGGTCTTCAGAGCTTGTCCCTTTAATAGTCAGGACTTTATCATAGGATGTATTATTGACAGAAGGGGTAGTGATTTGGATTTTGTCAGTAGCAAAACCTATACTGTATGCAGCAAATACCGGGACAGGGGTTACAGATAAAACTAGTACTATTGCTAAAAGCAAGGCTACAAATCTGGTGTTTATTTTCTTATTAATCATCCCTATCACTCCTCTTCCCTGTCAAGCAAAAAACCTCTCCGGGTTAACCTGAAGAGGCTGTAGCGACAAAAAAGAAGAGTATCCTGCACTTCGGCAACCCGGCGGCCATAACCCTAAAGGGTCTTAGGCCCGTAGCTTTGCGTCTCCGCCTTTCGGCGGATTTGCCTTTATCGATTTGCTATGTGGTTTTCATATCATGGAAAATAAAAATACCTGCAACGAGTTACCGTTACAGGCATTATCTTTACACAATAAATAACTGCACTTTCGGTAACCCGGCGGCCATAACCCCAAAGGGTCTTAGGCCCGTAGCTTTGCGTCTCCGCCTTTCAGCGGATTTGCCTTTATCGTTTGCTTTAATGAATTTTTTCCCATATACATTATAATAGTTACAAACCAAAAATGCAACAAATTTTGGCAAAAAAGTAAATTATTTTAGTACTTAATAAATTTATCCCCGGGGACGTTGCAAATGAAGCATTTTTCCGGAACAGATTTTTCAATATTTCCGCAGACCGGGCAGAGATAATAGAATACTTCTTCTGCCTGATCAAGGTTTTCTAACGCTTCCTGGTAAAGCTTGGCATGAACCTCTTCCGCTTTCATTGCAAAAGTAAAGATTCTGAGAGCGGCTTTGTTCCCTGCGGCTTCAGCTTCCTTTACAAATGCAGGATACATCTCCTTATATTCATAAGTTTCGCCTGCAATACCATCTTTGAGGTTATCAGCGGTGGAGCCGATTTTCCCTGCGAGTTCAAGTTGTTTTAAGGCATGTATAGTTTCAGCATCAGCAGCCACCCTGAACAATTTAGCAGCATTAAGCTTTCCTTCGGCCTCAGCTTTTTTAGCATAGGCCAAATATTTTCTGTTAGCTTCAGATTCTCCGGCAAAGGCCTCCATTAAATTTTCAAGGGTTTTATTTTCACTCATCGGTTTTTCCTCCTTATTTTTATCTATAGATTTTATCAGTTTTTCCACTATTTCTCTAGGAAAAGCTTCTAAATTTTGATCGAGCAGAGACTTTAAGAAATTCTTAGTGTTTTGGCTTTGGGGCAGCATATATCCTGCTTCTCTTATGATATCTTCCGCCATAATATGGTTGGATTTTTCTATGGCGACAGCCAATTTTCCAGGTAGGCCGGCAGCGATATTCTCCTGCTCTGCCTTGCTGCGCAGAAGCACTTTCATGGCGTTTATGACCGCCTCGGTTTTAGGTTGCTGGGGTGGATACTCTCTAGGCACCATGGAAATCGCACCGGATGGACAGGCATCTACGCAATCACCGCAGCCGATGCACTTTTCAATATCAATAATACTGTTTTCGGTGTCTGTTGCCCCGGTAGGACAGACATAGAGGCACAAGCAGTCTTTGGTACATAAACGTATATTTCTTACTGCATATT